>JBGQCL010000184.1:0-21117 GCA_041495365.1 Kofleriaceae bacterium
ACGCCGATCCTCAGACCGCGGATCGACTGGCCGAGCGTCCACGCCAGGTCCTCCGGCGAGCCCGGGCCGAACCGGACCGCGATCCAGTGGTCGGTCAGGGCGTCGGCGATGTACGACGCGAAGCTCTCGTTGAAGAACGGCTCGTCGGGGACCAGCACGGTGGCGTGGACCGACTCGTGCAGGATCACGTTGGCGAGCCCGGGCAGCGCGTCGTTGCCGCCGCCCAGCATGGTCGACAGCACGGGGTCGGGGAACCAGCCGCCGGTCGAGTACGCCGACGCCGGCCGGATGATGGTGTCGTAGCCCTCGGCGTCGAGCGCGAGCTTGTGGCGCACGCCGTCGTCCTCGTCGAACCAGCCCAGGCCGGCGAAGCAGCCGGCGATCGGGAAGCACCACTGCCGCGGCTTGAACGCCAGCGGATCGGCCGCGCCGACGAACCACACCGCGGCGGGCTTGCCGAGCGCGGCGTAGGTCGAGTAGTTGCGGTTGATGTTCAGGCCGTAGCTGCGGCCGTAGTCCTTGATCGCGGGGATCTCGGCGAGCATCGCCGCGACCCGGAGCGGCGTCCGGGGGTCGCGGACGACCTGGTCGATCGGCCGCGCCTTGCCGAGCAGGTCGAGCTGGCCGTGCGCGGCCTGCACCAGGTACTCGCTCATCAGGCAGCCGGGGGCGGCGAGCAGGAGGCATGCGGCGAGCGCGACGGGCATCGCGGCCCCCCACGCGCGGGCGCGCGGCGGACGGAGCGCGGTCATAGGCTGGCGGCGATCGCCCGGGCGAGCTCGGCGCCGTCGACCAGCTTGATCGCCTTCCAGCCGATGCCGAGGCCGCTGCCGTCGTCGAGCCTGGGGATGACGTGGAAGTGGACGTGGAGCACGGCCTGGTGGGCCTCGGGGCCGTTGTTCTGCAGGAGGTTGTAGGCGCGCGCCCCGGTCGCCGCGAGCACGGCGCGCGCGATCCGCGGCAGCACGCGGCCGATCGCCGCGGCGGCGTCGTCGGACAGCCGGTCGAGGGTCTCGGCGGGCTCCTTGGGGATCACCAGGGTATGGCCGCGCGACAGCGGGTTGACGTCGAGGAACGCGAGCACGGCGTCGTCCTCGTAGATGCGGTGGCACGGGATCTCGCCGCGCAGGATCTTGGCAAACACGGTCTCGGCCATGGCGCACAGGGTAGCGTGGTTGCCGGCGGTCGGGCACGGCCGCGGCGCGGCCATGGCCCGGGCTCACGGATCGAAGCGATAGCCCGAGCCGCGCACGGTGACGAAGTGCCGGGGCTGCTCGGGGTTGAGCTCGAACCGCTTGCGGAGCTGGCCGACGAAGTTGTCCACCGTGCGCACCGAGCCCGCCGACTGGCCCCACACCAGCTGGAACAGCTGGGCGCGGGAGAACACCTGGCTGGGGTGGCGGACGAAGAACACCAGGAGCTCGAACTCCAGGTGGGTGAGCTTGACTTCGGCCCCGGCGCGGGTCACCAGGCGCTGGCCGGGCTCGACCGTGATCTCGCCGAACCCGAGCTGATCGGCGTGCCCGGCCGCGACCGGCACCGGCGCGGCGGCGACCTGCTGGGTCCGGCGCAGCACCGCGTCGATCCGCGCCAGCAGCTCGGCGAGCGCGAACGGCTTGGTCACGTAGTCGTCGGCGCCCAGCCTCAGCGCGGCGACCTTGTCGAACTCGTGCTCGCGCGCCGACAGCACGATCACCGGGACCAGGTTGTCGGCGGTGCGCAGCGCGGTGAGCACCTCGAGCCCGTTCTTCCTGGGCAGGTTGATGTCGAGCAGGATCAGCCCGAAGTCCTCGGCCTGGGTCTGGGCCAGCGCGTCGACCCCATCGCGCGCGATCGCGGTGGCGTGCCCGGCGAGCTTCAGGTTGAGCGCCAGCCCGGTGGCGATCGCGTCGTCGTCCTCGACGACCAGGATCCGGCCGATCACGGCGCGAGCCGCTTCGCCGGGGCCGGTCCGGCGACCTGGTCGCGGTCGCGCCGCCGGCGGAGCCGGATCCGGAACGCGGTCTCGCCGGGCCGCGACTCGAAGTCGAGCTTGCCGCGGTGCCCGCGCACGATCGCGGTCACGAACGACAGCCCCAGCCCCAGACCGCTGGCGCCGCTGACGTCGGCGGCGCGGCCGCGCTGGAACTGCTCGAAGATCTGGCTCTGCTCGGTGGGGTCGATCCCGGCACCGTTGTCGCGCACCGTGATGTCGATCCACCGGCGGTTCTCGGCCGCGGCGAGCTCGATCCGCTTGTCGTCGCCGGTGTACTTCCACGCGTTGGTCAGCAGGTTGACCAGCGCGCGCACCAGGGTCGGCCGATCGCCGGTCACGATCAGGCCGGGCTCGATCCGCCGGACCACCGGGGTCGGCAGGGTCAGCGTGATCGCGTCGAACGCGGCGATCGCGTCGTCGACCACCGCCGCGAGGTCCAGCGGATCGCGCGCGTAGGCGTAGCTCGACTGCAGCCGCGACAGCTCGAGCACGCGGCCGACCAGCACCTCGAGCCGGCCGGTCTCGCGCGCCAGCAGCGACAGCACCTGCTGCCGCTCCACGACGTCGAGCCGGCCGTCGCGCAGCGATTCGATCAGCAGGTGGATCGACGTCAGCGGTGTGCGCAGCTCGTGCGACACGCTGGCCACGAAGTCGTTCTGGACCCGGACCAGCGCGGCGCCCTTGGAGAGGAACAGGCTGCCCAGGATGTAGCCGGTGATCCCGCTGGTGCAGAACGTCAGGACCAGGACGCCCGAGACCACCGCGGCGAGGCTGCCCGCGCTGGTCGCCAGCAGCACGACCGCGACCGCGACCATCGCGATCGTCGGCAACAGCACGGCGAGCATCAGCACCACCTGCGCGCGGCGGAGCTGCAGATTCGCCCGCGGGAACCGCATCGTGAGGACTATGCCATGTCAGCCGTCTCGGCCGGCGCCGGCAGCACGCCGAGCGGCGCAGAATCTGCGCGGGCGCCCGCGCGCGCGCGGATGTGGTCGGGGACGCCGCGGAGATCCCAGATCAGCCCGACCGCGGCGAGACCGCGGAGCACGTAGTAGGTCATGTCGACCTCCCACCAGAAGAAGCCCTGGCGCGCCGAGACCTGGTAGTGGTGGTGGTTGTTGTGCCAGCCCTCGCCCATCGTGATCAGGGCGAGCCACAGGTTGTTGCGCGAGTCGTCCGAGGTCCGGTAGCGCCGGGTGCCCCACAGGTGCGCGAGCGAGTTGATCGTATACGTGGCGTGCCAGCACAGCACCTGGCCGACGCAGAACCCCCAGATCAGCCCGGTCCAGCCGCCGAGCACGTAGGTCAGGACCGCGAACGCGCCCAGCGGCAGGTGCCACCAGCGGTCGAGCCAGACCAGCTCGGGGTACTTCGCGAAGTCCTTGATCCCCGCGAGGTTGGTGTCACCCAGGTCGGGGCTCAGGATCCAGCCCTGGTGCGCCCACCAGAACCCGGACTGCTTGACCGAGTGCAGGTCACCGCGCTCGTCCGACCGCTTGTGGTGGGTCCGGTGGTGCGCCGCCCACCACAGCGGGCCGCGCTGGCCGGTCAGCACGGCCCCCAGGCCGAGCACGAACTGGAACCACCGCGACGTCCGGAAGCTGCGGTGCGCGAAGTAGCGGTGGTAACCGCCGGTCACGAAGAACATGCGGGGCACGTAGAGCGCCAGCGCCAGCGCCAGGCCTCTCCAGGACCAGCCCAGGATCGCCACCCCGGCGATCGCGGCGACGTGGATGCTCCAGTACGGGATGGTCCCCGCGTGGAAATAGGCCCGGCGCCAACCCCTCGCCTGCGCGGCGTCGACAGCAGTGGTGGACATCGATAGCCGGACCTTACAGGGCCGCGGCGGCGCTGCCGGTCATGCTTTGGTCACCTTCGATCAGCGAATCGTCGGCCGACGAGAAATTCTGGCCTGGGCCAATCCGGGTCCGTGCGACGGGTGACCACCACGGGGGCTGCGCGCTGCACGCCGCGTGCCTTCCATTCGCACGGCCCTCGTCGGGTGGTTGCGCGGCCGTGGTGAGGAGCCGAGTCCCCATCCGCAACCACGGTGCACCGGCGGTGTTACGGTCGGCACGAGGGTACACAGATGAAATATCGCAATCTCGGGTCATCCGGTGTGAAGGTGTCGAGTCTCTGCCTGGGCGCCATGACGTTCGGCGAGGCCGACGAGAAGTCGTTCATGCACAAGGCCGGCTGCGACGAGGCGACCGCGCACGCCGTGCTCGACCGCGCGGTCGCCGCCGGGATCAACTTCGTCGACACCGCCGACGTCTACGGCCAGGACGGCCTGTCCGAGCGCGTGCTCGGCAACTGGCTCGTGGCGCGCGGGTCGCGCGACAAGGTCGTCCTCGCGACCAAGTTCCGGTTCACGATGGGCGACGGCGCCAACCGCACCGGCGCATCGCGTTACCGGATCATGAAGTGCGTGGACGACTCGTTGCGCAGATTGCGCACCGATCGGATCGACCTCTATCAGATCCACATGCAGGACATCACGGTGCCCGAGGACGAGACCGTGCGGGCGCTCGACGACCTGGTGCGCGCCGGCAAGGTGCTCTACATCGGCTGCTCGAACTACGCGGCGTACCGGCTGATGCGCAGCCTGTGGCTGTCGCGCACTCACGGGTGGGCCGCGTACGTTGCGCTCCAGGCCCAGTACAGCCTGCTGGTCCGGGACCTCGAGCGCGAGCACGTCCCGCTGTGCCGCGACGAGGGCCTCGGCATCCTGCCGTGGTCGCCGCTCGCCGGCGGCTTCCTCACCGGCAAGTTCGAGCGTGGCAAGCCGCCGCAGCCCGGGACCCGGCTGGGCGAGAAGGCCGAGCGGTTCGCGCGCTACGACCTCGAGCGCAACTGGAAGATCCTCGACGCCGTGCGCGCGGTCGCGGCCGAGGCCGGGGCGAGCCCATCCGCGGTCAGCATCGCGTGGCTGCTCACCAGGCCGCAGGTCACCTCCGTGATCTTCGGCGCGCGGAGCGTCGAGCAGCTCGAGTCCAACCTCGCCGCCGCCGAGCTCGCGTTGACCCCGGCCCAGCTCGCCGCGCTCGATCAGGCGTCGGCGTTCGACCTCGGCTACCCGTACTCGTTCATCCAGGCCACCCAGTCGAGCTGGTGACCGGCCGCGCGGCGCGGCTCAGCTGTGCATCGGCACGTTGCCCAGGAAGGTGCGCTTGCCGAGCTCGACGCCGTTGTGGCGCAGGATCGCGTACGCGGTCACCGCGTGGAAGTAGAAATTGGGGAGGGCGAACTGGGCAGCGTACTCGTCGCCGATCATCCACTTGTCCGGCACCCACGGCAGCACGATCTTGCGCTCGCCGGCGCCGGCGAAGTCGTCGGGCTTGAACGTCTTCAGGTAGCTCACCACCGCCGCGATCCGCGTGCGCAGCTGGTCGAACGCAGTCTCGGTATCCGGATGCGCCGGCCATTCCTTGCCGGTCAGCCGGCCGGCGATGAACTTGGCGTTGTCGCACATCGTCTGGATCTGCCGGTCGAGCGCGAACTGGTCCGGGGCGAGCCGCGCCTTCATCAGGGTGTTGGCGCCGATCAGCACGTTGATCGGGCCCAGATCGATCTTCGCCGAGCGGATCGACTTGTAGCCGTCCACGTCGAGGGAATCGAGGGCCGGTGATTTCTGGCCCTCCGCTTCGACGGAGTGGGGGGCAGGCATCTCGATCGAGGTTGTCACGGAACCTGGCTGATGTCGATCTTTGCCAGGGCGCTCGGGTCCTGGCTGTCCTGGCCGATCACGAAGATCGTGAGCTCGTCGAGCTGGCGGCCTTCGACCAGGCCGGCGGCGAGGGCGGGGAGGTCGGCCTCGGGGACCACGGTTGCGAGCGCGAGCAACTCGGGGTCGAGGACGCCGGCGACGAGGGCGTTGACGTGGGTACCGCGGCGAAGTTGCGCGAGCGTGATGCGGATGCGCGCGGCGTAGACGTTGACGATGTCGCAGGCGAGAGCTTCTTCGAGTGAGACGGCGCGGCCGCCCGTGGCGGTGGCGAGCTCGGTGGCGCCGGCGGCGCCCGAGGCCGTCGACGCGCAGCGGACATCGCGCGGGGCGAACCAGGCGCGATGGGCGACCAGCGACAGCGCGGCGGCGGCGACCTCGGCGACGTCATCGATCACGAGACCAAAGCTGCGCGGCGCGCTGACGGCGAGGTGGCGCGAGGCGACAGCGCCCGCGGCGGCGAGGGCGTGGGCGCGGCGGTCCGACGCGGCGAGGTCGGCCCGCCAGCCGGAGCGCATCAGCACGCGCGGCGCAAGAGCGCTCGCTGGCGCGGCTCCCGCGGTGAGCCCAGCATCCGCGGGGAGCCCGGCACTGGCGGCAGCCTCCGCGGCGGGCTCGGCGCCGGCGGCGAGGGCACCGGCGGTGCGGGCCACCGCGGCGGCGACGTAGGCGCGCTCGGCGGCGAGCACCCAGTCGGCCATGGCTACCTCGGCGGACGCCCGGCCCGGCGCACTAGAAGTCGGCCTGCCGCGGGGCGCGCGGGAACGGGATCACGTCGCGGATGTTCTCGATGCCGGTTGCGTACTGGATCGCGCGCTCGAAGCCCAGGCCGAAGCCGGCGTGGGGGACGGTGCCGTAGCGGCGCAGGTCGCGGTACCACCCGTAGTCGGGCGCGTGCAGGCCCATCTCGGCGATCCGGGCGTCGAGCATGTCGAGCCGCTCCTCGCGCTGGCTACCGCCGATGAGCTCGCCGATGCCGGGGGCCAGGACGTCCATCGCCGCGACGGTCTTGCCGTCGGGGTTGAGCCGCATGTAGAACGCCTTGATGTCCTTGGGGTAGTTGACGACGGAGATCGGGCCCTGGACGACCTTCTCGGTCAGGTAGCGCTCGTGCTCGCTCTGCAGGTCGCCGCCCCAGTGGGCCGGGAACTCGAACTTCTCACCGGACTTCTCGAGCAGGCGGATCGCCTCGCTGTACTCCATGCGCGTGAACGTCGAGTCGACCAGCGCCGCGAGCCGCTTCTGGCACCCGGGGTCGACGCGCTGCTCGAAGAACGCCATGTCGTCCTTGCGCTCGTCGAGCAGGGTGCGGAAGATCGCCTTGAGGAAGTCCTCGGCGAGCTGGGCGTCGGCGGCGAGGTCGGCGAACGCGATCTCGGGCTCGATCATCCAGAACTCGGCGAGGTGGCGCCGCGTGTTGGAGTTCTCGGCGCGGAACGTCGGGCCGAACGTGTAGACCTTCGACATCGCGAGGCAGTAGCACTCGACGTTGAGCTGGCCCGACACGGTCAGCCGGGCCTCGCGGCCGAAGAAGTCCTGGTCGAAGTCGACCTTGCCGTCCGCGGTGCGCGGCGGGTTGGCGGCGTCGAGCGTCGAGACCCGGAACATCTGGCCGGCGCCCTCGGCGTCGGACGCCGTGATGATCGGGGTGTGGATCCAGAAGAACCCGCGCTCGTGGAAGAACCGGTGGATCGCCTGGGCGAGCGTGTGGCGGACCCGGGTGACCGCGCCGATGACGTTGGTGCGCGGCCGCAGGTGGGCGACCTCGCGCAGGTACTCCATGGTGTGGCGCTTGGGCTGCATCGGGTAGTGGTCGGGGTCGTCGACCCAGCCGACGACCTCGAGCGACTCGCCGCGCAGCTCGACGGTCTGGCCCTTGCCCTGCGACGCGACCAGCTCGCCCGTGACGCGCACCGCACAGCCGCTGGTGATGCGCAGCACGTCGGTCTGGTAGTTCGGCAGCTCGGCCGGCGCCACGACCTGCAGCGGATCGTGGCAGCTGCCATCGTGGACGGCGAGGAACGACAGACCTGCCTTGGAGTCGCGGCGGGTGCGGATCCAGCCTTCGATCGTGATCCGGCTACCGACGGGCGGCTGGCCCGCCAGTACGGCGGCGATGGAGGTGGGCATGATCCGCTAGCGTTCGGCGTCCTTGCTGCCGACCACGGTCAGGTTCATGCCGATCTGGACCGACACGGCCTTGCCGTCGATGGAGACCACGGTCTTGCCGTTCATGTACCAGCCGAAGCTGCCGGTCGAGAACTGCTTGACCTCGGCCAGCATCTCCTGGCCGTTGATCACGACCTTCATCGGCTCGGCCTTCTCCAGGAACTGGGTGAGCGACACGGGGCAGGACGTCTTGGGCGGCATGCGACCGCATCTGACCAGAAACCGGGCCAGCGCGCCACATCCGGTCGGTCTCGTCTGGCAGCCGGACGAACCCGGCGGCCGGGTCGTCCGGCCGGGCGGGGGTGGTCGGTCAAGGCCGGAGGTCGCCGCGCCGGAGCGCGAGGTGGGCAAACGCCACCACGACGAGGGCGTGGTCGATCTCGCCGGCGACGAGCCGGCGCTGGCAGTCGGCGAGCGAGGCGGTGTCGACCGCCAGCACCTCGCCGTCGTCGGGCGCGGGCGGCCGGGTCAGCGCGACCCCGCGCGCGAGCACGGTGTAGAGCGTGTTGTTCTGGAGCGCCGGGTTGGGCGCGACCTTGCCGATCAGCTCCCAGTGCTCACCGGTGTAGCCGGTCTCCTCGGCGAGCTCGCGGGCCGCGGCGGCGCACGGGTCCTCGCCGGGCTCGATGATGCCGCCGGGGATCTCCAGGCAGACCCGGTCGACCCCCGGGCGGAACTGGCGGAGCAGCACGACCCGCTCGTCGGCGGTGAGCGCGAGGACGTTGACCCAGTCGGCGCACGCGATCAGCGAGAATCGCTTGACCGCCCCGGTCCGGGGATGGACCCCGTCGACAAAGCCGGTGGTGAACACCCGGTAATCGTGGCCGGGCAGCCGCGCGCCGAGTTTCCAGACCAGGTCGTCGAAGTCGGGCATGGCCCGGTGTATCGCGCCCGGGGCGGTCTCGACCATGGCCGGGGCCGGCGAGGCGGCGACCGCGTGGCGGCGGCGCTCGCCCGGTTGCGCGGGGCCGGGCGCCGACGCGGCAATCCCCGACCACACCCATGATGCTAGCGCAGGCCGCGGCGAGATCCTAGCTTGCCAAAGCGGGCCGCGTGCGCAACATCGCTCGCGTGAGGCTCGACGAGATCCACCGGCTGCTGGCCGCCGCCCCCGCGGCGCAGGGCTACCTCTCGGTCGCGACCGAGCGCGGTGACCGGACGTACCTGCTCGGGCCGCGGACCCAGGTCGACGGCGAGGTCGCGATGCTCGACTGGCGCACCGCGCCGGTGGCCGAGGCGTTCTTCCGCTGCCGGCCGGGTGAGCCCTACGAGATCGAGGCCGGCGACCGGACCGCCAGCGTCCGGGTGATCGCGCGCTGGGTGATCGCCCGCCACGGCGAGGCGCTGATCGACGACACCCGCGTGATCGGCCCGGACGGCGAGCGCCTGATGCCGCGACCCCAGCCGGTCGCCCGGCCGCCGGCCGATCGCAGCGCGCTGCCGGTGCTCGATCCCGAGCAGCAGGTGGCCGTCGACCTGCCGGGCGACACCTCGCTGGTGCTCGACGGCGAGGCCGGCGTCGGCAAGACCCTGGTCGCGCTGTTCCGGATCGCGTCGCTCGCCGAGCGCGCCCGCGCCGCCGGCCGGCGGTTCCGTGCCCTGGTGCTGGTGCCGACCGAGGGCCTGCGCCGGCTGGTCCGGATCCTCGCCGACCGCCTGGGCATCGACGAGCAGGACGGATCGCCGGGGAGTCGCGTCAAGCTCGAGATCGCGATCGTCGAGCCGTGGCTGATCGAGCGCGCGCGGGCCGCGTTCCCCGGCCTGCCGAAGCGGACCAGCGAGGACGCCACGGCCGCCGTGATCGCGCTCAAGCGCCACCCCGCGGTGCGCGTCGCGCTCGACGACTTCGTCGGCTGGAAGCCGCCGAAGACCGACGACAAGCTCGCGCGTTCGCGCGCCCGGCTGCTCCACCTGTTCGGCGACATGCCCCGGCTCGACCGGATCGTCGCGGCCGCCGGTGGCGCGCTGCCGGCCCGCGCGGTCGCGGCGACCATGGCCCACACCCGGATCCAGTTCGAGGCCACCACCGAGAAGACGTTCGCCCACGTCGACGCCGACCGGCTGGTCGCGCTCGACGGCCGGCGGCTCGACGCCGGCACGCCGATGAACGACGCGCACACGTTCGACGCCGAGGATGTCCCGGTGCTGTTCGAGCTGGCGCGGCGCGGCGCGATGCGGTCCGTCGAGCTGCCGGTCTACGACCACATCACGGTCGACGAGGCCCAGCTGCGCGCGCCGATGGAGCTCGCCGCGATCGGCGACGCGCTCGCGCCGCGCGGCACCGTCACGCTCGCCGGCGACCATCGCCAGGCCAGCGACGAGAGCGCGTGGTTCTCGGGCTGGGCCGCCGCCCGCGCCGAGCTGCGCCGGCCGCGCTGGGCCGAGACCACGCTCGCGGTCACCTACCGCTCCGTCCCGGCGATCAGCGAGTTCGCCCGATCGATCGTCGAGCCGGGCGTCGCGCCCGGCGCGGGCCCGGCGCTCCCCGACGAGCCGCCGCCCGACCCCGCGGTGTGGGCGAGCCACTGCCCGGGCGCGCTGGCCCAGGCCGCCGCGCTGTGCTGGCACCTCGACGCGCTGGTCACCCGCGACCCGTGGCGCGAGATCTGCGTCATCGCCCGCACGGCAGAGCACGCCCGCCGGCTCCACGCCGAGCTGTCGCGCGGCCTCGATCCGTCGCTGGTGCTCGACGGCGACTTCCAGTTCGACCCGGGCGTGGTCGTGACCACCGCCACCGCGGTGTCGGGCCTCGAGTTCGACGCGGTCGTGATCCCCGATCTGTCGCCGGCGTTCTACCCGGCGAGCCCCGAGCTGGGGCGCGCGCTGTACGTCGCCGCGACCCGCGCGCGCGACTGGCTGTGGCTGCTCAC
Source organism: Kofleriaceae bacterium (assembly GCA_041495365.1). Classification (GTDB taxonomy): domain Bacteria; phylum Myxococcota_A; class Polyangia; order Haliangiales; family Haliangiaceae; genus JABFXX01. The sequence continues at coordinate 10,739 of JBGQCL010000184.1, forward strand.
GCCGGACACCTGGTCGCCGCTGGTCTCTGGCCGCACCGGGTGACACGGCCTCGGCGTCGATGACGACGATGCCGCTCCCGTCTACTCGATACCGCGATGGTCATTCGTCGCGAAGGGGGCATGCCGCTCCCAGCGGCCACGGGAGTCCATTCGCTTCGTGGCGCACCTGTTCTTCGCCACAACTCCATCCGCGCCGTGCGGTGGGCGCGGTGGGCGCCCGAGCCGCCCACGACGGCCGGATCCGCGCAGTTCTGCCACGTGCTTCTGGGGCGGTGCGGATCGGCTTCGCGCCGAGGGACTTCACCATCGAGAGGACTTGCGCGGAGAAGGTGCGCTCGCGGTCGAACATGAGGTGACAGGGAGGTGTCGAACGGGAACGCCTCGCGCAGTTGCTGCGCAACCCACGCCGCGTCGGGTGGTCGGCCACATGGAAGTGAACGATCCGTCGTCGGCCGTGTTCGATCGCGAACCAGATGTAGAGGATCCGGAAGGTGACCGTGGAGACGACGAAGAAGTCCATGGCGGCGATGGCGTCGCGGTGGTTTCGCAGGAAGGTCATTCAGCGCTGGGCGGGCTTGGGCACCCGCCGCGGCATCAGGCGCGACACGTTTAGTTCATTGTCGCTGGGCAACAAGGTCACGGCCGCGGCCTTCAGCCCCAACGGGGGCGCGTGGTCACCGCGAGCGGGGACGGAACCACTGGGGTCTGGGATGCACGCACTGACAAGCCCGTCACCGACCCCTTGAACATCGCGCCAACGTCTTTTGCGGCGGCGTTCAGCCCCCGACGGGGCGCGTGGTCACCGCAAGCCGCGTTGAACATTTAAGCTCAGCCGTCAAGCTCTCGGATCGCGCGCCCGATTGGCGGCGGAATCGGGACGACACACAAGATCGCCGCTCGGATGCGCGGTGTAAATGCTTCCCACTGACCATCGAGGATCGTCGTGGGCGGAACCGGTGCGTCGCGCTTGAGAAGCCAGGCGCGATGGAGATCGCGGCGTAGCCGGAGAGTCGCGTGTTCACGCTGGGCTGGTTGCAGCGAGCCCCATAGGCGATCGACATGCGTGGCGCGTGCAGCGACCACGGAGCATTTGCGTGGGGCAGCCATCACCGGCGCTGCGCGCAGCTGGATCTCTCGACCGTCATCGATACGAACGCCGTACGTTACGACGTGGGCGGCAAGCTCGCTCGTCGCCCAGTCGTGAAGCTCTCCGTATGGCACCTGCACGACATCGAGGTGTCCGGCGTCGACGCGGCACTGGATGACCGGCTCTGTTGTGACCAGGAGGACATCCCAGTCGGAACCGGCGCTTGCGCATTCCGAAGCGCGAGATCCGAAACACCAGAGCCCGCCGCCGGCACGAGCGACGTTCGCGACATCGATGCCGCCATCTTGCAGGCGGCGCATGAGCGCAAGTCTGGTCGCAGCATTCATCGGGGACGCTTCTTCGTCTTCTTCCGGGAGCCCAAGCGTTGCACCTTGCGACGCCGGTAACCAGTGATGAACTCCACGAGAGGCTCGACCAGCTCCTGCACGAGGTCGTTTATAACGTTAGCCTGCTTCTTCGAGAGGCCCATGCCGTACTCGCCACCAGTGGCGTTCTCGTACAGCTTCTCGACGTCCGCGCGAAGATCATCAGGTGCGTTCAATTGTTCCAATAGGGACGTCAGGCCGTTCTCAGCGTCGACTGCCACGCCCGCCTTGGCTCCCAGGATGCCGGCCAGAGCGTCGAGGGCAAGGCTCACCGGGTAACCGTCCTCACCGGCCTCGTAGAATGGCTGAAGCGCGGCGACCGCGTCGTCCAGCTCGGTGTTCGTGGTGCGTCGCATCGTCTGGATCAAGGTGTCATCAGCCAGGCGAGGGCGGGTGGAGATCCGGTAAGCGCTTGATAGAGCGCTGACATGTGGTTGTTGCGGCCATAGATCTTCGCTTCCGACTCTGCCTCGCCTTGAAGTTGTGCAGCGACGTCGGCAGCCGACAATGGCATCCCGCGCTGGACGTTTTCTCGGATCACCAGCAGTTGCCCTCGGGCCTCGTTCTCGTATCGCTCATCGAGATGCACAGCGTTGAAGTGCCGGCGATAGATGTCGACGAGGGGGTGTGCCGACGGTGCAATCGAGTAGGAGGCGACTGGCACCGTCGAGCCTGCGGGGAAGTCTATCGTTGCGATCAGCACCTCTGGCATCGTGTCGACGTCATCGAAGTAGAAATGGAGAATGCGGCGCGAGCCGTCGGAGGCGAACGTTGGCCCTCGATGCTGGCAGGTGGGACAACAAGGGACCATGTTGCGCGCAAACAGCGATAGTTCAGGGATGTTCGCCTTTTCAAGGAAATGATCGAGCGTGCTGGGAGCGGGGAATCCGCAGTACTGGCAGCGCGACCCCGTGGCGGCGGTCAGTCCGTCGCGCACGCTCTTCCTGATCTCCTTCACGGAGATGCGATTCATGTCGTAGAGCCCATAGAAGAAGTCGCGTGTGTCTGGATCGGTGATCGTCGTTCGGATTCGATGCAGCTCTGGCGCTTGCCTGCTGTACGCGCGGGCGAGGCGGCAGGTGGAGTCCACCGTGGCCGAGAAGCTAGTCAGCTCAGCTGGCTCGAGTGCTCGTCGTAGGTGTCGACGATACTGAGCCCGTGGACATGCAAGTCCTTTCATGCGTCCTTCCTCGCCAAGAATAGGCGCAAACCGAGACTCAGCTCACCGTCAAAGACTTCTTGAACGGCCCCAGCTCCATACTCCTCTCGCAGGTCGGCTAGCACCGTTCTGAAGTTCTGATCTTCTGGGCGGGTTCGGAAAACGACGCGCGTGATCTCATCCAAGGTGCTGGCGAAGCATTGCTGCGCCGGAGGAAATGCCCTCACCGATCCATCATCGTATCGATCCAGGATGACGATATTGCTTGAGGGCGTTTCTTGGGCGGGAACGATCGAATGGGTCGCCACGAGCGCAAAAGACTCGAAATGGTCGAGGAGCATGTGAATTGCTCGCAGGAGCGCAGAGAGCAGATTTGGATGCAGGTGCGTCTCGGGCTCGTCGTGGAGAACGATGGAGCCGTGTGCCAGGTGAACCGATAGGTTGCTGATCGTGAGCGCGACAAGCTTCTGGCCGGCGCTCAGATCTTCGCGCATGTGTCGTTCCGTGGCCCTCACTCCGCGGGCCACCACCTCCACGAGACCGCCAAGCCCAACCATCTTGAGGGCGCGTCCCCACACGTCGCGACGGTCACCGTTGTAGATCGTCGCCATGTGGGCGACGGCCTCCTTTATCGCGCGATCAAGATCCAGGACGATACGCTTGTCGCGAGTCTCGGTGACCTTCGCCGCCGGTAGCGACTGGGCTGGTTGACGAAGCTGAGCGGCGGCGCGGCTGCCGACCTTGGGTACCCGCAGGCCACAGTAAACGTAGCTGATGGGAGCCTTCGGAAGCCTTGGCAGCAGAAAGTGATCGAAGGCGCCGTACGACACCGCGATGACCTGGGCGAACGGCTTGTCCGGCGACACCGAGACGTCCTGCGATTCGAGGCCGCTCAGCGAACGAGCAAGCGCTGCGAGAAGTTGCGTCTTGCCCGAGCCGTTCGGGCCGACGAGCACAACGATACGGCGAAGCTTGGCCTGCGGATCGCTACGCGCGAACGAGAGTGACAGCTCATGCCTGGTGGGGAACCCGCGCAACTGAGCCTCGACGACGAGATCAAGCGTTCGCCGTGGTGCAGGCGCAGTCGCGATAGCGTGACCAAGCAGCCCCGCGGCCTCAAGCACACGGCCACCGTGCTCAAGCGCTGCACGTGCCGCGGCAAAGCGGGCGAGCGATCTTTTGAACCAGAGGATTCCTTCCAGCTCCGGAACCGGTTGGTAGACAACATCCCGCAAGCCCCGAAGAATCGCCGTGGCGAGCGTCGCCGGAAGTCGAGTGAGACGTTGGTACGCGGCGATCTGCTGGCCCAGCGAGACGTACCGGGATGGCAATTCGGCAAACCGCGGCGGCAACTCCGTTCGCGATGCGCCCGGATTCTTCGTGTCGACGATCTTCCACGTACCGATCTGTTCGAGCCTGCCTCGAGACGCGACAAGCACGGCGAAGCTGCACTTGACGTCGTAGTCGTCCCAAGAGGTCGGTTCGAGCACGACGATATGCTCCTGCGGCGTATCTACCTGCTTTCGCGTGTGGACCACTTGGAACTGGACGGAAGCCATCGGCGAAGACCTGATGATCCTGGGCGAGGCTAGCGCCGCGGTCTGACAAGCGACCCAACCCGAGCGCCATGGGTCGAGACGACTTGCCAGTCCTGCGGGTTGCAGTTGGCCTGCGTGGTCTCTGCAGGATCGCGAGATGGTTGAAGATCTCGGCTTGCGCTATCGAGGTTCGAGCCCCGGACGGTTGCTGCCGGCGCCACGACAGCCCCGGCGATCACGGGGCCCCCATCTTGGGCTCGAGTCCCTGGAGCCGGAGCAGCGCGTCGTCGTGCGCCTGCTGCAGGGTCCGGACGTTGTCGGTCGCGGTGGCGAGCGCGGCCCGGGTCGCGGCGAGCTCGGAGCTCGCCAGCCACAGCCGGGACTCGAGGTCGGCGGGGGCGCGCTCGCCGTCGTCGAGGTCGCGCCGGCCCTTGCGGCCCTGGGCCGCGAGGTCGGACTCGAGCTCGGCGCACCGCCGCCGGGTGCGCTCGACCTCGTCGCGGCGCGCCGCGTGCTCGGTGCGCTCGGCGGCGAGCTGGCCGCGCAGGTCCTCGATCTCGGCGGTCATGGTTGCGCTGGCGCGGCGGGCGGCGGCCGCGGTGGCCTCGCCCTCGGCGAGCTGGCCCTGCAGTCGCTTGACCAGCCCGCCGAGCCGGGCGATCTCGCCGCCGCGCGCGGCGAGCTGCGTGCGCAGCTCGGGGATCTCGCGCTGGACGCCGTCGGCGACGGCGCGGTGCTCGTCGCTGCGCTCGTGGATCACGAACCGCGCCTCGAACAGCCGGGCATCGTGCGCGCCGAGCCGCACGAGGTCGCCGTGGCGCAGCGGGCGCGGCTGATCCCCGATCGGCTCGCCGTTGATGAAGGTGCGGTTGGTCGACTTCAGGTCCTCGATCACCCAGTCGCCGCCGGGCGCCGAGATCCGGCAGTGCCGCGTCGAGATCCGGTCGTCGGCGAGCTGGAGCTCGCAGTCGGCGCCGCGGCCGATCGTGACCACCCGCCCGGACAGCTCGAAGCTCTGCTCGCTCCCGGAGCGCGTGAACACCAGCGCGGCCCTCATCCTGCTCATTGAACCACAGGGATGCAGCGCGCGCGTCGCGCGGACTATACTCCGGCGCATCCAGGCGTCATCGACTCCAGGCGGTACCAGGCGACCGGGACATCGGCGACGATGCGGCATGCGGATCGGTGGAGCGCTCGCCGCGCTGGTCGTGCTTGCTGCGGGCGGGCGCGCCGGCGCGGAGCCCGGGGCGGAGCCGACCTCGTCCGCCACCGAGCGAGGCTGGGCCGCGGGGGATCACCTGACCGGCGAGTGGGGAGGTGCCCGCAGCGCGCTCGCCGATCGCGGCGTCGTCGTCGACGTGAGCTACGCGGGCGACGCGTTCACTGCGCGCGGCCGGGCCGCGGTGCTCGGGCACGTCGACGCGGCCCTGACGCTCGATAGCCACGCGCTCGGCCTGTGGGACGGCGGGACCCTGTACGTCCTGGCGCAGAACAACCACGGCCACGGGATCAACAACACCGTCCTGGCCGACCAGCCGGTGACCAACCTCGAGGCCGCGCCCTACACCCAGCTCACCGAGCTGTTCCTCGAGCAGGCCGCGCTCGACGACCGGCTGCGGATCCGGATCGGCAAGCAGGACGCCAACCGCGACTTCGGAACGCCGCGGCTGGGCGGGGACTTCCTCAACAACACGTTCGGCCTGGATCCCACCGCGCCGCTGCCATCGTTCCCGCGGACCGGGCTCGGCGCGATCGCGCTGGCCAGGCCGGTCGCGTGGCTCACCGGCAAGCTCGCGATCTACGAGGGCAGCCCGCTGACCGGCGGGCTCGGGCTCACCCGCGCGTTCGAGCCGGGCGGTGGCTACACGCTGGTGGCCGGCGCGGCGGCGACGCATCGCCTGAGTCCGGCGGGGCGCGATGGCGGCACGACGAGCGGCGGCGTGTGGCGGCAGTCGGGCGACTTCACCGAGGTCGATGTCGGCCCCGGCGCGGCGCCGCGGAGGTTCGACCACGACGCCGGGTGGTTCGTGCAGCATGACGAGCGGATCTACCTGCACCCGGATGACCCGGGCGACCCGCGTGGCCTGACGGTGATCGTGCGCGCGAGCTGGGCCCAGCCGGATCGCTCGGCGGTCGCGCGCTACGCGGGCGGCTCGGTGGCGTGGCGTGGCATCGGCCCGCGCCACGACGACACCGCGGGGATCGGCGCCGGTTATCTCCGCATCGCGCAACCGCTGGCCGGTAGCCCCGGCCCGAAGAACGAGTGGTTCACCGAGGCGTTCTACACGCTGCGGCTCACCGGCTTCCTGACCGTGCAGCCCGACGTCCAGGCGTTTCGCCACCCCGGCGGCGATGGCGGCGACGCGCTGGTCGCCGGGATCCGGGTCAGGCTGAGGCTGTAGCTGCAACGGCAAGACAGGGCGGTCAGTACGGGCACGAGCCGGGGCTGACCCGCACCCGCGGGACGATCGCGAGGAGCGCGGCGTTCAGCTCGTCGGTGGCCTCGCCGAACGGGTACGCATACGCCGCGGGTGGCGGATAGCCGGCCTCGAGCAGGCCGTCGATCGACGGCTGCACCTCGTCGCTCAGGTACGCCGCCAGGCCGTGCGCGCGGACGTAGTCCGGCGCGTGGAGGTGATTGACCGAGTGCGGCTCGACATCGTGGCCGTCGTCGGCGAGCTGCCGGAGCTCGGCCCGCTCCTGGTCGCTGCGCGAGTACCAGCGCGTGACGAAGAACGTGACGTGCGCGCCGTGCGCCGCGAGCAGCTCGCGCACCCCGAACCAGGCGTCGATCGAGTTGTCGTCGAACGCGAGCGCGAGACCCGCGCGCGGGGCGGCGCTCGCGTCGAGCTCGCGGTACGTCACGTACGCCAGATGGTGCTGCTCGGCCAGGACCAGCACGTGCTGGATCGCGGCGAGGGAGATCGTGACGCCGGGCGTGTGGGCGTGGAGCGTCAACACCGAGCGGGTGCGCTCGGCGACCTGCATCTGATCTTCGACGACATCCCACGGCGCAGCCGCTCTCAGGTCGTCGATCGTATCGCTGCACAGCACGCGGCGGTCGTCCCACGGATACGTCAGCCAGTGCTCGTCATGGCAGCCGGCAAGCAGCGCGACTGTCAGGACCGCCGCGATGAGGACGCCGCGGGTCACGGGCCGGGCCAGTATCGCACGCTCGGAGCCGGCATGGTTCTCTGCAATACTGATTCGGATCGCCTCCTGGGGTGGGACACCGGCCGCGGCGCTGCTGTCCAGGCGAGCTGTTTCAGGCACCGTGACAGCGCTTGTACTTCATCCCGCTGCCGCACGGGCACGGGGCGTTGCGGCCGACGGCAGCGGGGGCTCGCGCCGGCTCGCGCGGCTGCGTACCGTCGACGTAGTACCAGCGGCCCTCGCGGCGCGCGAACCGCGAGCGCTCGCGGTGGGCGAACGGCGCGCCGCGCGTGCGGCCGCGGGCGATGAACTCGACGATGCCATCGTCGTCGCCCTCGCCGCCCCGGACCGTGTCGACGATCTCGAGCCCGAGCCATTCGGTCTGGCGCGACCAGTCGGCGATCCCGGCACGATCGAGCGAGGCGCGCGTCGACGGATCGTGGGTCTCGATCAAGTAATCGATCGCGCCGCGGACGTACGCGGTGTAGCGCGAGCGCATGAGGGCGAGCGCGGTCGTCGCCGGCACGCCGTCGAGCAACAGCCCGCAGCAGCCGTCGAGCTCATCTCCGGATCCGCACGGGCAGGGCGTCACCCGGGCATTCTAGTCGATGACCGGCGGCGGGACATCGCGCGGTCCCGAAACTCAGCATGGCTCGCAGTGCAGCGCGGGCACGGTGCGCTCCGCAGCGTAGAGCCGTCCCGCGGGCCGAGGTCCGGTCACAGCATGCAGAGCGCCCAGCCGCTCTTGCCGTTGGTCGCGGTCAGGCTCCACATGCCGCTCGAGGTCCGGTTGATGAACACCCCGTCCGTGAAGCTGTTGTTCACGAATGCGCCCTTCAGGTTGGTGAGGAAGCACGCGGTGCCGGCGGGCAGCTGTGCGCTGTTGTTCTGCAGCAGGTTGAAGCTGGCCGTCCCCGACGACGGCGCGACGATGTGGTAGAACCAGATGCCCGACACGCTGGCGTGAGCACACCGCGCTTGCTCCGTCCCCGAGGTCGAGCCGGTGAACGTCCAGGTCGGCGCCCCCACCGCGATCTGCGGATTGCTGCCGTTGTTGGAGACCGTCGCGAAGTCGCTTGCGAGGCTCCACGGCAGGTGCGGTGGTCCGTTCGGGAACGAGTTGATCTCGGACAGGCCGCACCAGTCGTTGACCGTGGCCGACGTCAGCAGCGTCTCCGGCAGAGCGTCTCCGAAGAATCTGCCGCGATTGGTGGCGGGCGCACAGACCGCGTTCCCTGCGGCGGCGTTTCCGGTGTCGGGCTCGACGACCAGCGCCCACTCGTTCGGGCCGAGGTTGTCCGCCGGGTCGCCCGAAGCACCGGCCTGGAAGATGGTGACGTTGCCGACCGTGCCCAGCGTACCTCGCATCCCCGCGAGCCAGCACACCCACCCGCTGCCGACCCCGAGCGGCAGGACGATCGAGGCCCCGTTGCTGAACGTGGGACCCCCGGTGCCGACGCCGCCCCAGCTGGCAACGATGAGACCCGAGAGCGCGTCCTGTGCGACGCCGAGCGACTCCGGCGAGGGATCGCCATCCGGATCGGCGGCGCACCCCGCGACCACGACATTCGACAGCGCGAGCGCGGCGACGGCGCAGGCCGTCCGCTTCCTGATTGCCTTCATGATCATCACGACCTCCTGGAGGTTACCGAGGTGACCGCCTGGCGGCACCCCTGCATGGATCGATACGGCCGCGGCCGGTTGTGACCGACTTTCCGCGGTGGGAAAGCGAGCAGGATTTGCCTCGCGGGCGGCCAACGAAGCGGGGCATTCGAGCATCGAACGTCCATGTTCGAGATCACGCCGATCGGCACCGTCCGGTGCACGCGGACCGCGCCCGAGGACGACCACTGGGCCGGCACCACCGCCACGATCGAGCTCGCACCCGGGTTGCCCGCCGAGAGCCTCGAGGGGCTCTCCGGGTTCTCGCACGCCGAGATCGTCTACGTGTTCGATCGGGTGCCGCCCCAGAAGATCGTGGCCGGCGCTCGCCACCCGCGGAACAACCCGGGGTGGCCGCGCGTCGGCATCTTCGCCCAGCGCGGCAAGAACCGGCCGAACCGGCTGGGCGTCTCGGTCGTCCGCATCGTCGGGATCGATGGCGCGAAGCTGCACGTCGCCGAGCTCGATGCGATCGACGGCACCCCGGTGGTCGACATCAAGCCGGTCCTGCGCGAGTTCCTGCCGCGCGGCGAGCTTCGCCAGCCCGCGTGGGCGAGCGAGCTCATGGCGCACTACTGGTAGACCGGTCGAGGCTGACCGGTCGGTCCAGCCCACCGCAACCCGGCGACGCCCCACCGCGGCCGTTCGTCTGCAGCGCTTCGTGACGGGACGCCGGAGATCGGGTACCTATTCGGGATCCTGGAGCGATGATGATGACCGAGGCCGCGCGACGGCTCGAACACCGCCTGCAGAGCGAGGTGGGCGGCACCTGCCGGCGCTACCAGCTGCTCGCTCCCGGCGACCGCATCCTGGTCGCGATGTCGGGGGGCAAGGACAGCTACACGCTGTTCCACCTGCTGACCCGGATGGTGCCGCGGCTGCCGTTCCGGGTCGAGCTCGTCGCGGTCCACCTCGATCAGGTCCAGCCCGGCTACGACGGCAGCGGGCTGCGCGCCTACCTGGATGCGTCGGGCCAGCCGTTCGAGATCCTGCGCGAGGACACCTACTCGGTGGTGACGTCGCGGCTGCCCGAGACCGCGACGTACTGCTCGCTGTGCTCGCGGCTGCGCCGGGGCATCCTGTACACCGCCGCCGAGCGGCTGGGCGCCAACAAGATCGCGCTCGGCCACCACCGCGACGACTCGCTGGAGACCTTCCTGCTCAACCTGTTCCACAGCGGCAAGCTGCAGGCGATGCCGGCGAGTTACACGACCGACGACGGGCGGTTCGAGGTGATCCGGCCGCTGATCGAGTGCGCCGAGGCCGACATCGCACAGCTCGCCGCCGAGCTGGCGTTCCCGATCATCCCGTGCAACCTGTGCGGCGCGCAGGACGGCCTGCGGCGCGACGCGATGACCCGGCTGCTCGCCGAGCTCGAGCGCGACAACCCGAAC
>JBGQCL010000185.1:0-21094 GCA_041495365.1 Kofleriaceae bacterium
CGACGGGGAGCGCGGCGCCGGCGGCCAGGTCGTAGGCGGTGGGCAGCTTGAGGACCTGCTGCGCCGGGACGGTCACGGTCGAGGCGTAGCCGCCGAAGAAGGTGCCGGCGAGCACCGGGTCGCCGGGCTGGAGGTCGCGGACGTTCTTGCCGACCGCGGCGACCTTGCCGCTGACCTCGTAGCCGGGGACGAACGGCCGCTTGGGCGCGTCGGGGTACAGGCCGAGTCGCATGTGGATGTCGGCGAAGTTGATCCCCGAGTACGCGACATCGATCGCGACCTCGTCGTCGCCGGGCGGGCGCGCGGTGATCTCGCGCAGGGTGAGCGCCGAGGCGGGGCCGAACTTGTCGATGACGATGTCGCGGTGCATGGCGAGACCAGCCTGCCCATGGCGGAGACCGGTGTAAAGTGCACGGATGAGAAGCTGGCGCCGCGGCCGCCGGTCACCGCGTGGTGTTCAGGTGCGAGACGAAGCGGTGGACGCTCTTGCGCTCGAACTGGGCCAGGGCGTAGGCGACCAGCCGGCGGTCGAGCGGGTCCTGGTTGGCGATCAGGCGCATCAGCGCGAGCGCGAGGTCGATGTCGGCGATGCACCAGGCGCCGAACATCGCCGGGCGATCGTCGGGGAGCAGGGCGAGCGCGAGGCGCTCGAGCTCGGCGGCCTCGTCGCAGGCCCGGTCGGACAGCGGCCGCGGGTTGGGCCGGCCGAACACGGTGGACGTCGGCCGGTCCTCGCGCAGCGCGAACAGGCTGGTGCGCAGGAACGACATGACCTGGCGGGCGCGGGCGCGCTCGCCGAGATCGGCGGGGAACAGGCGCGGGTGAGCGGGCGCCGGGAAGGTCTCGGCGAGGTACTCCGAGATCGCGAGCGACTCGGAGATCCAGGTATCGCCGTGGACGAGGACGGGGACCTTGGCGATCAGCGCGCGGCGCTGCAGGTCGGCGCGGGCGTCGTCGGACATCGGCAGCGAGACGACCTGGAGCTTGTACGGTAGCTGCTTCTCCTCGAGCGCGACCATCGCATGGAACACCCAGGGAGACAGCCAGCTCGACTCGGCGAACAGCGTGAGCTGCGGGGTGGCGGATCCGGACATGGCGGCGAAGGTAGCAGGCCCCGGCCGGGGGCTGGGTACCGTGAAACGCACCGCGCGGATCATCCGGGGGCATCGGCGGCACGGTGCTGGTCGCCGCGGGCGCGGCGCTGTACTGGTGGGGCTACACCGACGGCAGGTCGGGCGAGCGGGTGTCGATCGCGCCGGTCGTGTCGGATCGGCTCGCCGGGCTCGTCGTCGCCGGGACCTGGCGATGACGAGCCCGCGCCGCCCTCGGGCAGCGGCGCCGGGCGCGCACAGTCAGCTCACCACAGCGGCGGCGGCAGCGACGTGATCGTCTGCACGCGCGCGTTCGAGACCGGCGCGCTGAGCGCTGGCAGCGTCGGCAGGAACCGCGGCGGCCGGCGGGCGTGGGTCGCCTGCTCGAACGCGAACGCCAGCGAGATCAGCTTGGCCTCCTGGAACCGGCTCGCGAACAGCGAGACGCCGACCGGCAGCTCGCCGGAGAAGCCCATCGGCACCGAGATGTTGGGATAGCCGGCGACCGCGGCCGGGCCCGACGAGCCGAACACGAAGTTGTCGCCCTGGCCGAGCGTGGTGACCCACGCCGGGCTGTTGGTCGGCGCGGCGATCGCGTCGAGGTGCAGATCGGCCATGGTCTGGTCGATGCTCTGCCGGGCCGAGCTGGTCGCCAGCGCGCGCTGCGCCAGGTAGTCGGGGTCGGTCAGATCGCCGCTGAACGTCTGCGACAGGTCGAAGATCTCCTGCTGGAAGAACTGCAGCTCGGTGGCGGCGTGCGCGTTGTCGAAGTCGATCAAGCCCTGGAGGTCGGCGGGGTGGGTGCCGCGGGTCTTGGCCAGATAGGCATTGATGTCGTGCTTGAACTCGTTGAGCAGCGCGGGGAACTCGTTGTTGCCCACGACGTCCTGGAGCGGGAGATCGACGTCGACCGTGGTGGCGCCGGCGGCCTGCAGCGCGGCGATGCCCTGCGCGAACACCGCGTCGGTCGCCGCGTCACCGCCCGTGATGGTGCGCCACACGCCGATCCGCTTGCCGCGCAGCGCGTGGCGGTCGAGGAACCGGGTGTAGTCACGCGCGATGTGGCCGGCGCTGTCCGCGGTGGCCGGATCCTCGGGGTCGATCCCGGTCAGCACCGACAGCATGACCGCGGCGTCGGTCACGTTGCGCGCCATCGGGCCCGCGGTGTCCTGCTCGGCCGAGATCGGCACCACGCCGCTCCGGCTGATCAGGCCGAGGGTCGGCTTGATCCCGACGATGCCGTTCTGGCCCGACGGGCAGACGATCGAGCCGTCGGTCTCGGTGCCGATCGCGACGACCGCGAGGTTCGCCGCGATCCCGGCGCCCGAGCCCGAGCTCGAGCCGCACGGGTTGCGATCGAGCACGTAGGGGCTGTTGGTCTGGCCGCCGACGGCGGTCCACCCGCTCGACGACAGGAACGAGCGGAAGTTCGCCCACTCGGACAGGTTGGCCTTGCCGAGGATCACCGCGCCGGCGTCGCGCAGCCGGCGGACCAGGAATGCGTCGCGGCCGCGCGCGCCGAGCAGGGCCTCCGAGCCCGCGGTCGCCCGCAGGATCTCGGTGTCGACGTTGTCCTTGAGCAGGACCGGGATGCCGTCCATCGGCCCGCGCAGGCGGTGGGTCGCGCGGCGGATGTCGCTGAACGCGGCCTCGAGCAGCGCGGCCGGGCTGGTCGCGATGACCGCGTGGAGCTCCGGGTTGAGGTCCTCGATCCGGTCGAGGTAGAACGCCGTCAGGAGCAGCGACGAGATCCGGCCGTGATCCATCGCGTCCTGGAGCTGGGGAATCGTCGAGCGCTCGAGGTCGATGCCGCGCAGGATCGGATCACCGTGGCGCGACGCCTTCGACTCGGCGCTGGTGCCGGCGATGGTGGTAGATGCGCCGAGCGCGAAGCCCAGCAGCACGGTGGCTGCCAGGATGACCCGGTGTCTGAACAGCTGACTGAAAATCCGCATTGCGAACCTCCGAAGTGGATTTTTCCATCGGCACGCTAGGCCTCCCACTCCAGCGGTTCAAGCGTTGTTTTCACGACGATTACCAATCCGGACCGGAGATCGTCATCGCGCGAAACTCCCTGTTCGGCATCTGCAACGATGGGATCCAGCGTCAGATCGGCATGACGTGCGGCGCGACCACTCCTGCGATCCGATCTGCGAGCGAGCTCACAGCTGCGGACCGCAGAGGCGGCTCGCCTCGCGATGCGCGCGGTACGTCGCACGCGTCGCATGGCGTTTCGCCGCGGCCGGCCGGTCGGTTCGGCGGCCGGCGCGGCGCGGGCTACCGGATCTCGAGCTTGCCGACGCCGAAGTCGCTCTGGCCGACGAAGTCGTCGCCGAACTGGTCGCGCACCGCGGCGCGGAACATCGCCGTCGGTTGCGCGCCGTCGAACACCGTACCGACCACGCCGTTCTGCGTCAGCTTGAGCTTCACCGAGTAGAACACCTGGCCCGCTTCGACCTGGGTGTCCTGCAGGACGACCGCGCTCCCGGTGACGCGCTTGCGCGAGACACCGGTGTACAGCACGTGGTCGGGGCCGAGCACCCCGACCGAGGCCGGCACGCCGGTTCCAGCCGGCAGCGCCGGCCCGCGCGTGAACAGCGGGCTGCCCGTGCCGACCCGCGTGGTGTCGAGCGGCAGGTTCATGCCGGCGGAGAACGAGCCCGGACCGCCGAAGAACGTCGACACCTCGAGCCGCTCGCCGGCGACCAGGTCGAGCTGGATGGTCTGCGCGCTCGACTGGGTGGCGTTCGCGACCAGCCGTACCCGGCCCGTGGCGGGCGCGGTGTAGACCAGGCCGTGGATGCGGGCCACCACGCTGCCGAGCCCCTGCGGCGTGCCGGTCGCGGCCGCCGACAGGGTCTGCGCGCCGATCGTCACGAACGTGGCGCTCGCGGTGGTGGCGCCACCCTCGCTGCCGGTGAACGTGATGTCCGCGGGCGCTGCCGCACCGGTGCCGGTGTCCGTGGAGGTGAAGCTCACCGTCCCGGCGTAGTTCGGGATCGCGTTGTCGAACAGGTCCTTCACGGCGACGCCGACGCTCACCGGGTAGCCGGCGTTGGCGTCGGCCGGCAGCGCCAGCACCACCTTGGGCGCGCCCGGCGTGATCTTGATGACAGCGCTGCACTGGATCGCGGGGTTCGCGAGGTCGGTCGCGGTCACGGTCTGGTCGCCGGTCGTGATCAGCGCGACCGAGAACGCGTGGCTGCCGACGTCGCCGGCGCCGAACGTGACGTCCCCGGGCAGGGTGGCGCGGGCGTCCGACGCGGTCAGCCGCACGGTGCCGGTGTAGCCGGTTGCCTGGTTGCCGAACGGGTCGTGGGTGGTGACGGTCAGGCCGACCACGCTGCCCGCCACCGCGGCGCCGGGCGCCTGACCGGCGGTACAGGTCGCAGCCGCGGCGGCGCCGACGGTCCAGCTCGCCCCGCCGGTCACGCTGGTGGCGGCGGCGTCGTTGACCGCGAGGGTGACGCTGCCCGCGGTCTTCGGCGTCAGCGAGAAGCTGTGGGTCCCGGCGTCACCGGCGCCGAACGCGAAGTCCGCCGGCACCGCCGCACTGGGATCGGTCGCGGCGAAGTGCAGTGTGCCGGTGTAGTTGGTCGCGATGTTGCTGAACGAGTCGAACACCGTGGCGGTGAACGACTCGCTCGTGCCGGCCGTGGTCGACGCGTGGTCCTGCGTGATCCCGACACGGAACGCCGCGGCCGGCCCGATCGCGACGCTCGAGGTGTTGGCCGACGGCAGAGAGCTCGCCACGTCCTGGACCTGCGCGACGTGGCTGCCGGTCTTGGTGAACTCGAGGCTCACCGATTGCACGCCGGCGGTGAAGGTACCGTCCGGCGGCAGCACGTCGGTGGTGTCGGCCGACGTCAGGTGGATCTTGCCGCCGTAGGCGGTCGCGACGTTGCCGAACACGTCCAGCACGGTGATCGTGAGCGTCAGGGGCTGGCCGGCGGTCGCGCTGCCCGGCAGCGCCTTGAGCTGATAGGAGTGCGCCGCCGCGGGCTGGACGGTCAGCGACGCCGACCCCGACGCGCTGGCCTTGCCGGTCATGTCGGTCGCGGTCAGCGTGCTGACGCCCGCGGTCTTGAGCGTCACCATCACCTGCTTCGTGCCGGCCTCCGCCGCCGTGAACGTGATGTCCGCCGGGAGCACGGCGCCGGCGTCGGTGCTCGTCACGTGCAGCGTGCCGCGGAAGCCCGGTGCCGGGTTGCCGTCGGGCCCGAGCACCGTCAGCGTGACCGCGAGCGCGGCGCCGGCGGTCGGCGTCTTGGTCGCCGGCTGGACCTTGATCGCGGCGGCCGACGTCGCGCCGACCGTGACCTTCACGGTCTGGTTCGCGGTCGCGCTGCCGCTGACCGCGGTGAGCTGGTACGTCGTGGTGTCCGACGGCGTGACCGACGCCTCGGTCTTGCCGGTGAGGTCACCGACCCCGCTGCTGATCGTGACCTTGGCGGTCGCCGGCTGGACCGCGAACACCAGCTTGGTCGACTGCCCGGCCTCGATCGCGTCGGGCGACGCCTGGAACACGAGGATCTGGACCTTGTCGGAGTCGTCACCGCAGGCGGCGAGCGAGCACGCGACGAACACGGTGAGGAGCGGAAGGATCCGGCTCATGGCGCACCTCCGAACTTGGCGATCAGCGCTGTCAAGTCGTCGTCATCCAGGGTTGTGGCGGCTCCCGTCTCGTTGAGGTTCATCTCGGAGTCGTAGATCGGGAGCTCGGTGCCGGCCGCCGTGACGGTCAACCGGTTGGTCAGGTTGCCGAGGTCGCGGAAGTCGACGATGCCGTTCTTGTCGAAGTCGCCGAGCCCGGTGGCTCCGCCGGCCCCGTCGGAGCGCGGGTAGATCTCCCAGAGGCCGCGGCCGTACATCGCGACCCGGATCAGCGAGCCGTTGAGCGACAGGAACAGGTCCTGGACGCGCACCATCGGCAGGTTGCTGCCGTAGCGCACCCAGGTCTTGCCCTGGTCGGTCGAGCGATACAGGCCGAGATCCGTGCCGGCCCACAGCGTCTGATCGGTCGGATCGGAGGGGTCGAACCGGATGACCCAGACCCGGACGTTCGGCAGGTCGAAGCCGCTGCCGTTGCCGTTGCCGTGCAGCGGCGTCCAGGTGGTGCCGCCGTCGGTGGTCAGGAACACGTGGCCGGCCGCCGACGAGATCGGAGTCGGCGGGTTGGTCGCCGGCTGGGTGTCGAAGTCGGCGATGCTCGACACGACGTAGGTCTTGGTGATGTCGGTCCCGCCGATGTGGGTCGGGTCCTTCGGGAACGTGATCGACGCGGTGCCGGTGATCTGCTCGCCGTTGAAGTTCGGGATCGTGTTCGACGTGACGACCGAGACGATGCCGTCGGACCGGCCCGGGTCGACGACGACGCCGTAGCACAGGGCGAGCGGGATGCCGTAGATCCGCGATGGCACGCCGTTGACGGTGTACGTGAACGGCGACGCCTGCGGCCCGCCGGCGCGGATGCTCTGCTGTCCGGTGACGCCGCAGCCGACGTAGCCGCCCGGGTTGGGCGGCGCCGGGCTGGTGACCAGCCGCGTGATCGTCACGGTGTCGCCCGCGCCCGGGGTCAGCCGCCACAGGTTGAAGTTCGAGTTGCTGACCACGCTTCCGGCCGCGTCGTACAGTGCCGCGTAGCGCACGGCGAAGCCGCCGTTGGCGTCGCCGGGCGGCAGCTGCGGCGTCACCCGGAAGTACGACCGGATCTCGGAGTCGTTGACCACGTGGGTCGCGCGCGTGCACTCGGTGCCGACGCCGGCCCGGCACGCGATGCGGCCGCCGTTGGCGACGCCCCAGGTCGTGACGTTGCCGCCGTTCGCGTCGTTCGACACCGCGGCGCCGAAGCCGTCGCCGCCCTGGATCTGGTTCCACGCCATCGGGAAGATCCCGTTGTTGATGTAGGACCCGGTCTGGCTGACCCGGATCCGGGTGCCGTTGTCCTGCAGGCCGGTCAGCACGTACTTGGCGGTGCCGAACACCGGATCGCCCGAGCCAACCGAGTACGGCAGGTGGGTATCGAGGCCGACGTTGGCGTCGAACCAGTTCACGTCCGCGCCGCGCGCTGCCGCGAACAGGTCGAACGACGCGAAGATGCCGCCGTCGCTGCTCGCCAGCGCGACCGGCTGGCCGTCGATCCGGACGACCAGGCTGTTGTGCCAGTCGGCGTGGACGTAGGGCAGCGCGCCCTCGGGGCCGCCGAACGCCAGCCAGTCCGACGCGATCTGCCAGGTGGCGCCGCCGTCGACGCTGCGCGCGCCGCACAGGTTGCCGCCGATCATCACGTTGCTGGGGTTGCCCGGATCGACCGCGACCGCGAGATCGTACTGGCTCTGGCCGTGGCCGATGTCGAGGCTCAGGCAGTCGTTGCCGATGGCGCCCGGCGTCGGGTTGGTCGGCGTGCTCAGCGTGCCCTGCGACACCGAGAACCACGACGCGCCGCCGTTGGTGCTCTTGAGCACCGCGATCGTGTGCGCGCCGTTCTGATCGCCGGCGAGCGCGTAGACCACCGCGCTGGACGCGTCCGGCGTGCCCGGGATCGCGGTCAGGTTGATCCGCCCCATCTCGGCGGGCACCGGGCCGTTGCCCGTGGCCAGGAACGTCGGCGGCAACAGGCCGGCGGCCCGCGCCGAGGTCCAGGTCGCGCCGCCGTCGATGCTGGTCCAGATGTCGCCCTGGTTGCCCTGGCCGGCCACGAGGGGATCGGCGCACTTGGTGACGAAGAAGCTGTTGTTGCGCGGCTGGTTGAACGACGGCGGATACGTGCCGGGGCAGGCGTAGTTGCCGGTCGCGAGGAACTGCGACTGACCGGTCGCCGACAACCCGACGTAGGTGATGCTGAACATGCCCTCGAGATCGGTGCCGTACGGATCGGCGTTGGGCAGGTCGATCGGCAGGTAGGTCTGGCCGCCGTCGGTCGACCGGAACAGCCCGATGTCGCTGGCGACCAGGATGTTGTTGTGGTCGTTCGGATCGATCCGGACCGTGCGGGTGCCGACCGCGTGGATCGGCGTCCCGAGCAGCGTGCCGTTGAGCCCGACCGGCGCGCCCCAGTGCTGGCCGCCGTCGGTGGTGGACACCATCACGCCGCCGGGGTTGCCTTCCCAGAAGTCCCCCAGGCCGGCGTGGATCACGCTGGAGTCGGTGGGGTCGATGTCGAACGAGCCGATGTACATCGTCCCCAGCGTGTTGGTCAGCGGCGTCCACGCGGGCGCGGTCACCGTGATGTCGGGCGTCCTCCAGATGCCGCCGCCGATCGCGCCGATGTACACGGTCTTGGGGTTGGCCGGATCGGTGCGGATCGTGGCGACGCGGCCGCCGTCGAGGCCGTCGTAGTAGCTGCCGTTCCACTCCGACAGCGCGCTCTGCGGGCCGAGCCGGATCCACTGCAGGCTGGTCGCCGGCGTCGGGGACGCTCCGCCGACTTCCTCGAGCCGCTGCGACGACGTCGCGTAGTTTGCCTCGCGCTGCTGCTGCAGCGTGGTCTCCTGCATCAGGTGCATGACGCTGGCCTGCGAGTTCGGCCCGTTGTTGAGCCGCAGCCACAGCGAGCGCATCATTGCGTCGTCCTGCAGCGCATCGCTGTCGTCCTCGATGTAGTTGACGGGCAGGGGGCCGATGCCCTCCTGGCCGCGCTGGATCGCGTCCTCCAGTGCGGCGATCGTCACATCGCGCAAGGTCTGCAACTGTTGCTGTTTGGATGGCGAGTTGACCGCATGTGCCACGACCAGCGTCGTCGTGAGCCCCGCGATCACCACCGCGCTCCCGTAGATGGCTTTCTTCAATGTCCGAGCCGTCATGTTTGGGCACCCCCCGGTGAGGTCAGGAGTGAAAGGCGAAGAATTTTTCGTAGGTGACGTTACGTCTCGGCTTGAGTCCCCTTCTACGAATGAGTCTGATTCTACGGTGAAATCTCATCTAAGACAGATTTGTATGTAATTTAAAATACAATTGAGTTAAAAATTCCATACAATCAGACTCAAGTTCAATCAACGGACGAACTTGGCAGGGACCGGCAGGTACCGGAAGCTCTTGGTCTGATAGATCCGCCTTATTTGAGTAAGATTCTGTCAGTCATCTGAAATACGACCTACCGCGCGGATGTAAGCCGCGTTCCGGATGGGTCCGCGGCGCCCCAGGGAGCGCGCCGAGCCGGGATCGCGCCGACCGCGCACGGTTCGCGGGTTGCGATTGTTCCTTATATGAAACGAGAGGGGCGATCGCGCGCCGCTGTTGCCGAGAACGAGGTGACGCCCGCGCAGATCGAGGGCTTCCTCACCGACACCCGTTGCGCGACGGACGCCGCCGGCAAGCCGTTCTCGCAGGCCGCGCGCCGCCACCGCGCCAGGTCTCCGCCGAGCTGATCGGGTTCCGGCCGGGGCTGCGCGCCGCCGAGCACGATCAGGACTGACCGCGGCAATTCGCGGCGCCGCTTGCGCCGCGCGGGGTGATCGCGGAGGGTAGAGCGGTCAGGTCATGCCCCTCCGCGTGGTGATCCGGCTGATGGTGATCGAGTCGCTGCGCGCGCTCGTCCGCAACAAGGTGCGCAGCGGCCTGGCGATGCTCGGGGTCGCGGTCGCCGTCGCGATCGTGATCACGGTGATCGCGCTCGGCCGCGCCAGCATCGCCGCCTCGGAGGCCGAGATCGACAAGCTCGGTGACAACCTGGTCTGGGTCGAGGCCGGCTCGCGCAACGCCGCCGGGGTGCGCACCGGCAGCCACGGCTCGACCACGCTGACCGCGCGCGACGCCGAGGCGATCCGTCAGGACATCGCGCTGATCAAGGACGTGTCGGAGAACGTCGACGGCGGGTTCCAGGTCGTGTCGCGCGAGCACAACTGGCAGACCCGGTGGCGCGGCGTCGCCCCGAGCTACCAGGAGATCAAGCGCTGGGACGTCGCGCTCGGCCGGTTCTTCGACGACGACCAGACCGAGCACGCCGCGCGGGTCATCGTGATCGGCGAGACCGTGCGCCGCGAGCTGTTCCCCGGCGGCGATCCGATCGGCGAGATCGTCCGGATCCGCGGCCTCGGCTTCGAGGTCATCGGCGTGCTCGCGCCCAAGGGCCAGTCGGCGACCGGGCAGGACCAGGACGACACCGTGATGATGCCGTGGACCACCGCGATGAAGCGGGTCGTCGGCAAGGACCAGACCTGGCTCGTCGACATCCTGTGCTCGGCGCGCTCGACCGACGCGATCGCGCCGGCGACCGCCCAGATCCAGGAACTGCTGCGCCAGCGCCACCACATCGAGCCCGGCGCGGAGGACGACTTCAACATCCGCCATCCCGAGGAGCTGCTCCAGGCCCGGATCAAGACCAGCAAGACGCTGCGCCTGCTGCTGCTCGGCCTGGCCGGGATCGCGATGGTCGTCGGCGGCATCGGCGTGATGAACGTGATGCTGGCGTCGGTCTCGCAGCGGGTCACCGAGATCGGCCTGCGCAGCGCGATCGGCGCCCGGCCGGCGGCGATCCAGCTCCAGTTCCTCGGCGAGGCCGTCGCGCTGTCGCTGCTCGGCGGCGCGCTCGGCGTCGGGCTCGGCGAGGTCAGCGGCTACATCTTCGAGGACAAGCTGGGGTGGCGGCTCGCGATGTCGCCCGCGATCAGCGCGATCGCGGTCGGCGTGTCGATCGCCGCGGGCGTCGTGTTCGGGCTGTATCCCGCGGTGCGCGCGTCGCGGGTCGATCCGATCGTCGCGCTGCGCACCGAGTAGCGCGTCTCCATCGCTCAGTCCACCGGCGCGGCCTGTGATCTGACCGCGCGGTCAGCTCCGCGCGCCGCGGCCATCGGCGCCACCGGCCGTGCGATCCTCGGGCGCGTGCGGTGGCTGGCCGTCGCCGCGCACGCGGTCCGGGGGTCTCGGCGCTGCGCGGCTCGTGCCGGCCAGCACCGCCAGGCGCTCCTGGTAGTCCTCCTCGTCGATCTCGCCCGCCGCGTAGCGCATGCGCAGGGCGTCGAGCGCGGCATCGCGTCCGGCGTCGCGCGTGACGATCCGCGATCTCGGCCAGCCGGTCGCCAGCAGCAGCATCACGATGGCGAGCCAGAACAACCACCAGAACAGGTGCATTCCCCAGTAGTGATAACCCCAGTACATGACAGCTCCTTGCCGGAAGGCGATGCAAGCCATGCACCGCGCAGCTCGGCCCGTCGCGCGGCGCGGTGGGCGCCGCGGCTCGTCGGTGGACGCCCGGCTCGCCGTCCGCGGTGCGCGCCGCCGGCCGGCCGATCCAGCGCCGGCCGCGCCGCCGGCGCGAGGTCCTCGCAAGCACCGGCGGTGGCGTCGTTCCTGCACTCGAATGGCACATGCAGGTGTTCCGGGATCGCCGCCATGCCGGCCAGCTGCTCGCGCAGCGCTTCGAGCACCACCTCGGAGATCCCGGCCGGCGGGTGATCGACATGTTCGGCGTCTCGCGCGAGGCGCTCGACACCGATGGTCTGCCTGCTCACGCCGGCGCGGCTGCACGCGGTCGGCGCCTGGTACCGGGACTTCGCGCAGACCGGCGACGACGAGGTCCGCGCGCTGCTCGACGCCGCGGAGCGCGACCGCCCGGCCCGGGGTGCGCCGCGCCCCGCCGAGCCGGCGAGCTCCGCGCGGTGAGCGCGCGGATCACTTCACCATCGCCGAGAGCGGCTTGCCCTTCTCGACGATGTAGGTCGAGATCACCACGGTCTGCCCCTTGCTCGTGTTCTTGGCGGAGTGCACGGTGCCCGCCGGCATGAAGAACACGTCGCCGGCCTTGAGTGTCTGGGTCGGCTTGCCCTCGACGTCGACCGTCAGCTCGCCCGACAGGATGAAGCCGACCTCCTCACCCGGGTGGGTGTGCTTGGGCACCACCGCGCCCGGCTCGAAGTTGCCGCGCGCCTGCACCGCCTCGTGGCCCGGCGTGGCGATGTCATGGCGCTGCAGCTCGGTGCGCTTGAAGCCGGTGGGTGCCGCCGGTGCAGCGGCCTTGGGCTGCGCGCCGGCCTGCGCGCCCCACATCCCGGCCAGCAGTGCGATGGCGACGATCAGGTACTTGGTCAGTCTACGGTCCGTCATTGTGCGTTGCTCCCTCGTGAGGTATCGACTCGCGGAGTGAAACGCCAAAGCGCGAAACCGGTCAAGCGCGGAATACTGCGACCGCCGCGCCGGCCAGGCGAGGGCGAGCAGCGATTGTGACTCGCCGCGAAACGTGCCAGCCTCGCCCAAGGAGGATCACCATGGCGCAGCCCCCGGCGACCGACTGGCGCACCGCCGGCGTCCGCGTCGTCAAGGCCGGAACGCTCGACACCAACACGCCGCAGACGCCCGGCATGGACCGCGCCGCGGCGATCACCCACGCGCGGGTCGGCGCCGAGAAGCTGTGGGCCGGCACGGTGACGATCCATCCCAGCGCGAAGACCGGCGCGCACCACCACGGCGATCTGGAGTCGGTGATCTACGTCGTGAAGGGCAGGGCGCGGATGCGGTGGGGCGAGCGCCTGGAGTTCCTCGCCGAGGCCGGCCCGGGCGACTTCATCTATGTCCCGCCGTACGTCCCGCACCAGGAGATCAACGCGGCCGACGAGCCGCTGGAGTGCGTGCTGGTCCGCAGCGGCAAGGATGCGGTGGTGGTCAACCTCGACATCGCGCCGGTCGAGGCTCCCGAGGAGGTCCACTGGGTCGACGACGTCCACTCCGCGCCGCGCTGACCCGGCCGGCGCCTGTTCCGGGGTTGCTGACCCGGCAGGGGCACCGCGTACCGGGCACTCAGCCGCGACATCCGGGGGCGCGTTGGATACGATGCGCGCGCCGCATGGCCCGCCCGGATCCGCTGCTGCTCGACACCGCCCGGAAGCTGTTCCGCGCCGTCGCGGACCCCCAGGGCCGGCGCGGCGGCGATGACGAGGCCACCCGCCGTGCGGCCTGGCAGGCGATGGAGGACAGCGGCCTGACCCGGGCGTGGATCGCCGAGGCTGCGGGCGGTGCCGGTGCGGGCATCGTCGACGGGTTCGCGATCCTGACCGCGGCCGGCGAGGTCGCGCTCGATGTGCCGCTGGCCGAGACTCTGCTCGCTGGCTGGCTGCTGGCCTCGGCCGGGATGGCGGTGCCAGGTGGCAAGCTCGCACCGATCTCCGGGGCTGGCGTCGAGCTCGTCGACGGGCAGCTGCGCGGTCGGGCGAGCCGCGTGGCGTTCGCGCGCGACGCCGATCGCCTCGTGGTGTGCGGAGTGCGCGGCAGCGCCGGGTTCGTCGCGCTGGTCGACCGCGCGGCGTGCCGGGTCGAGCCGCACGACAACCTGGCCGGCGAGCCGCGCGACGCGGTGGTGCTCGACCGCGTCGCGCCTGCGGAGCTCGCCATCACCCCGCTGTTCCTCGAGCACTGGCTGCACCTGATGGGCGCCGTCGCGCGCGCCTGCCAGATGGCCGGGGCGCTCCGGGCGATCGTCGCTCGCTCGGTGGCGTACGCCGGCGAGCGGGTCGCGTTCGACCGGCCGATCGGCAAGTTCCAGGCGATCCAGCACGCGCTGGCGCGGCTCGCCGGCGAGGCGGCAGCGGCGCTGGCCGCGTCGGGCTCGGCGGCCGATGCGCTGGCGTCGTGGGAGCCCGGGGTGACGCCCTGGGCCGTCGCGTACGGCGACATCTGGTTGCTCGAGGTCGCCAGCGCCAAGATCCGGGTCGGCGAGGCCGCCGCGGCGGGCGCGGCGATCGCCCACCAGGTCCACGGCGCGATCGGGTTCTCGACCGAGCACCCGCTGCACCGCTTCACCCGCAGGCTGTGGGCGTGGCGCGACGACTACGGCAGCGAGACCGCGTGGGCGGTCAAGCTCGGCGCCCTCGTCGCCGCGGGCGGCGCCGAGGCACTGTGGCCGATGCTGGCGGCCCGGTGAGCAACCGATGACCGACACGATCCACTTCGATCAGGTGCGGCTGCCCGAGGCGGCGCAGGCGCTGCGCCGCGAGGTCCGCGCGTTCCTCGCCGACGAGATCGCGGCCGGCACATTCGATCCGCGGCGCGGCGCCACGCTCGGCGCGTTCCACCCCGGATTCAGCCGCAAGGTCGGCGCGCGGGGCTGGATCGGCATGACCTGGCCGAGGCGCTACGGCGGCGGCGAGCGCAGCTTCCTCGAGCGCTACGTCGTCACCGAGGAGCTCCGGGTCGCCAACGCCCCGGTCGGCCTGCACTTCACCGCCGACCGCCAGAGCGGGCCGATCCTGCTGCGCTACGCGAGCGAGCGGATCAAGGCCGACATCCTGCCGCGGATCACGCGCGGCGAGTGCTGCTTCTGCATCGGGATGAGCGAGCCCGGCTCGGGCTCCGACCTGTTCGCCGCCCAGACCCGGGCGACCCGCTGCGACGGCGGCTGGCGGGTCACCGGCACCAAGGTGTGGACCACCGTGGCGCACCGCGCCGACTACATGATCGGCCTGTTCCGGACCTCGCCGCGGACGGCGGACGACCGCCGGCACGGGCTGACCCAGTTCCTGGTCGACCTGCGCTCGCCCGGCATCGCGATCAGCCCGATCTCGGACATGAGCGGCCGCCGCGAGTTCGACGAGGTCGTGTTCGACGACCTGTTCGTCCCCGAGGACCACGCGCTCGGCGAGATCGACGGCGCCTGGAAGCAGGCGACCAGCGAGCTGGCCTACGAGCGCAGCGGCCCCGAGCGGTTCCTCGAGACCTCGTACCTGCTGTTCGAGCTGGTCCGCGTGCTCGGCCCGAGGCCCGACGTGCGCGGCGCCGAGGGGCTCGGCCGGCTGGTCGCGCAGCTCCACACGCTGCGCCGGATGTCGCTGTCGGTCGCGGGCATGCTCGAGGCCGGCCAGGAGCCGACGCTCGAGGGCTCGATCGTCAAGGACCTCGGCACGACCTGGCAGCAGACCCTCCCGCCGCGGGCCCGCGACCTCACCGCGCTGCTCGAGCGCAGCGAGACGGGGGGTGGGGACCCCGACGGCTCCGCCGGCGGGGCGGGGGGCAGAGCCCCCCGTGGGATCGACGAGGGGACCGACCGCGCGGTGTTCGACGCGCTGCTCGATCACGCCACGCTCGCCGCGCCCAAGCTCACGATCCAGGGCGGCACCACCGAGATCCTGCGCGGCATCATCGCCCGCGGCCTGGGGCTGCGATGATGGCAGGCGACGGCCGGCTCGGCGCGCTGCTGTCGCCGCGCACGGTCGCGCTGATCGGCGCGTCGCCCGATCTGCGCATCTTTCGCGGCCGCACGCTCCAGGTGATGCTCGGCCACCCCTACGCCGGCCGGATCTACCCGGTCAGCCGCAGCCACGCCGAGATCCAGGGGCTGCGGGCGTACCCGTCGGTCGCCGCGATCCCCGAGCCGGTCGACCTCGCGGTGCTGATCATCCCCGCCGAGTTCGTCCCCGACGAGCTCGAGCGCTGCGCGGCCGCCGGCGTCCGCGCGGCGATGATCCTGGCGTCCGGGTTCGCCGAGGCCGGCACGCCGGCCGGCGAGCAGCTGCAGGCGCGGGTCGTCGCGATCGCCGAGCGCCACGGCATGATCGTGTGCGGGCCCAACGCCGAGGGCTACGCTAACACCGCCGCGGCGCTGTGCCCGACGTTCTCTCCCGCGGTCCACCACCTGACCGTGCCGCTGGTGCCGCCGTGGCGGACGCGCGGCCACGCGGCGGTGGTCGCGCAGAGCGGCGGCATGGGGTTCGCGATGTTCGATCGCGGCCGGGCCCGCGAGCTGCCGTTCAGCTACATCATCAGCACCGGCAACGAGGCGTGCCTGGAGACCGTCGAGATCGTCGACCACCTGCTCGATGAGGGCCGGACCGACGTGTTCCTGCTCTACGTCGAGACCCTCCGCGACCCGCCGCGGTTCGAGCGCGTGGCGGCCCGGGCGCTCGCCGCCGGCAAGCCGATCATCGCGGTCAAGATCGGCAAGACCGCCGCCGGGGTTCGCGCCGCGCGGGCGCACACCGGGGCGATCGCCGGCGACCCCGCCGCGTGCCAGGCGCTGTTCCGCCGCCACGGCGTGATCGAGGTCGATGATCTCGACGAGCTGGTCGACCTCGCGGCGGCGTTCTCGCTGCACCGCGACCGGCTGCCCGCCGGCACGCGGGTCGGCATCGGCAGCGCGTCGGGCGGCGGCGGCGGCTGGCTCGCCGACGTGTGCGGCGCGGCCGGCCTGACCGTGCCGGTCCTCGACGCGGCGACCCGCGCCGAGCTCGACCGGATGATCCCGAGCTACGGCACCTCGCAGAACCCGGTCGACGCCACCGCGCAGGCGATCGTGCAATCCGGCTACGCCGAGCTCGCCCGCCGGATCGCCGCATCCGACGCGATCGACGCGGTGATCATGATCGTGTCGGCGCGGATGACCGCGAGCTTCGAGCGCGAGCAGCGCCAGCTCGCGGAGGTCGCCCAGGGCAGCACCAAGCCGATCGTGCTGTGGTCGTACACGTTGCCGAGCGCGGACACCGTGCGGCTGGTCAGCCAGGCCGGCTATCCGATGTTCACCAGCATGCAGAGCTGTGCGCGTGCGGTGGCTGCGATGGCGCACTACCGCGCGGTTCGCGAGCGCATGGGCGCGCCGGTCACGGGGCCTTCGCGGCCCGCGGGAGGGTGAACGCGATCGCCGGTCCTGCCCCGGACCGCGCGTCGATCCCACGGGGGGCTTTGCCCCCCGCCCCGCCGGCGGAGCCGGCAGGGTCCCCATCCCCCATCTCGCTTCGCTCGACCCGGATCCGCCCGCCGTGGCGCTCGACGATGCCCTTGGCGATGTACAGCCCCAGGCCGATCCGTCGCCGGATGCTGGGCGGCGCCGACCAGTACGGCTCGAACAGGTGCGGGACCAGCCCCGGATCGATGCCCGGGCCGGTGTCGGCGACCGAGAACTCCACCGCGTCGCCGGCGACCTGGCACGCGATCGACACCGCGTCGCCCGCGCGGCAGAACGTGACCGCGTTGGCGATCAGGTTGCGGAACACCTGGAGCACGCGCGCGCGGTCGCAGGGGATCGCAGCGCCCGGAGCCTCGCCCGGGGCGCCGCAGGTCACGCGCAGCTCGACCCCGCGGTCACGGGCGAGCGATTCGTTGCGCTCGCGGACCTCGGTCATCACCGCAGCCACCGGCACGGGCCGGAGATCGAGCTCGAGCTTGCCGGACTCGATGGTCACGGCGTCGAGCAGGTCGTCGATCAGCCGGGTCATGCTCCGGATCGCGCGCTGGATCATCTCCAGGTGCTTGCGGGCGCGCTCGTCGAGCCCGAGCTCGCCGAGCAGCCGTGTGCTGAGCTGCAGCGCGCTCAGCGGATTGCGCAGGTCGTGCGAGACGATCGCGAGCACCTCGTCGCGCGCGGCGACCATGCGGCGCAGTTCTTCCTCCATCCGATCGCAGTCGACCAGCGTTGACCGGGCGCGCGCTTGAGCCTCGCTCATACCTCACGAAGGTCCAAGTTCTGTGCCACGTCGCGCGGGGGGTGCGGCGCTGGAAAACCCGCAGGGGATATGCGATGAGCGGGAGCACCGCGCGCGACCGCACAGGGAGAGACCCATGACCGACATCGAGAGCTTTCGTGCCGAGCTGGTGGAGTTCCTCGAGCGCGAGCTGCCGCGCCAGCTCGGGGAGCTGCCGCCGGCCAGCGCGGACTACTGGGGCGGCCGCCGCCCGGAGCTCCCGCACCCGAATTCGAAGCGCTACTGCGACCTGATGGCCGAGCGCGGGCTGACCGCGCCGGCCTGGCCGCGGGAGTACGGCGGCGGCGGGCTCGACAAGGAGCGCGCGAAGATCGTCGTCGCCGAGCTGCGCCGGCTCGGCCTGCCGTTGCCGCTGATCGGGTTCGGCATGTCGATGATCGGCCCGACCCTCCTGCAGTTCGGCACCGAAGACCAGCGGCGCGAGCACCTGCCGAGGATCGTGCGCGGCGAGATCCGCTGGGCCCAGGGCTACTCCGAGCCCAACGCGGGCAGCGATCTCGCGTCGCTCGCGGCCTCGGCGCGGATCGTCGGCGACGACATCGTCATCAACGGCCAGAAGGTCTGGACCAGCTACGCCGACAAGGCGGACTGGATGTTCGGCATCTTCCGCACCGACACCGGCGGCAAGAAGCAGGAGGGCATCACGTTCCTCCTGCTCGACATGGCGCAGTCCGGCGTCGAGGTCCGGCCGATCAAGCTGATCAGCGGCGCGTCGCCGTTCTGCGAGACGTTCTTCACCGACGCGCGGGCGCTGACCCGCGACATCATCCACGGCGTCGGCAACGGCTGGACGGTGGCCAAGGCGCTGCTCGGCCACGAGCGCACGATGATCGGTGACGTGTTCGGGGCGGGCGGCCGGGGCCGGCCGGCGACCGCCGGCAACCCGCTGGTCGAGCTGGCGCGCGACTATATCGGCGAGCGCGAGCGCGAGCGCGGCGGCCGGATCGCCGATCCGGTGCTGCGCGACCGGGTCACCCAGTTCACCATGGAGGAGCGCTGCTTCGCGCTGACCATGCAGCGCAGCGCCGACGCCGCCAAGGCCGGCCACAAGCCGGGGCCGGAGTCCTCGATCTTCAAGATCTACGGCACCGAGCTCAACCAGCGCCGGCAGGAGCTGATGCTCGCGCTGCGCGGGCCGCAGGGCGTGGGCTGGGAAGGCGAGGGCTTCGACGCGCGCGAGCTGGCGCAGACCCGCGACTGGCTGCGCTCGCGCGGCAACACGATCGAGGGCGGCACCAGCGAGATCCAGCTCAACATCATCGCCAAGCACGTGCTCGCCCTGCCGGACTGACCGGCCCCCGACGAGGACGACGAGGACGACGAGGACGACGAGGACACCATGCAGCTCGTACTGACCGAAGACCAGGCCCTCCTGGCCCGCACCGCGAACGAGTTCATCACGGCCGGCGAACCGCTCGCGCGGCTGCGCAAGCTGCGCGACAGCCGCGACGAGCGCGGCTATGCGCTCGACCGGCTCGTCCGGATGGCGGGGCTCGGCTGGACCGGGATCCCGTTCGCGGACGCCGACGGGGGCCTCGGCATGGGGCTTGCCGAGGTCGTGCTGGTCACCGAGGCGATGGGGCGCGGACTCGCTCCGGAGCCGTACATTCCCTCGATCGTGCTGGCGGGCCGGGCCGTCGCACTGGGCGGCAGCGCGCAGCACAAGGCCACCTGGCTGCACCCGGCGATCGCCGGAGAGAAGGTGCTCGCGCTCGCCCACTCCCGGCGGCGCGGCCGGTTCGACCTGACCCGCGCGCCGGTGCACGCCATCCGGGTCGACGGCGGATTCCAGCTCGCCGGCGAGGCGACCCAGGTATGGGGCGGCCACCTCGCCGACGCGTACGTGATCGCGGCGCGCACCACGGGCGACGACGGGGATCGCGGCGGCATCGCGCTGTTCCTGGTCCCGGCCGGCACGCCGGGGCTGACCGCCGTGCGCCAGCACCGGATCGACTCGCTCAACGTCACGCAGCTCGTGCTCGATGGTGCGGTCGTCGGCGACGACGCCGGGCTCGCGGCCGGCGGCGACGGGTTCGGCCTGCTGTCCCGGGTGATCGACGAGGCGACCGTGGCGCTCACCGGCGAGATGCTCGGCGGCATGGCCGAGGCGCTCGAGCGCACGCTCGGCTACCTGCGCGAGCGCCGGCAGTTCGGCGTGGCGATCGGCAGCTTCCAGGCGCTCAAGCACCGCGCGGCGCGGCTGTACATCTAGCTCGAGCTGTCGCGCTCGGCGGTGATGGCGGCGGCGCGCGCGGTCGACGCACAGAGCGCCGACGCGGCACAGCTGGTGTCGCTCGCCAAGGCCCGGCTGTCGGACGCGTACTGCCTGGTCGCCAACGAGGCGATCCAGCTGCACGGCGGCATCGGCATGACCGACGAGCACGACATCGGGTTCTTCCTCAAGCGCGCCCGTGCCGCGGAGATGACGTTCGGCGACGCGAGCTACCACCGCGCGCGGTTCGCCGAGCTCGCCGGGTACTGAGAGCCTGGGCATGATCCGGCGCGCCAGGATCGTGGGCGAAGACGGAGCCGCCGATGGTTCGGGATAGCGACCGGGAGCCTGCCGGGACCGGCGGAGCCCCCATGGCCAGCTCGGGCCCGAGGCCCGGCCGGCGCGCGGCGGTGCTGGTCGACGCCGAGCAGCTGACAGGGCTGGCCGCGCGAGATCCGCGCGCCGCGCCGGGTCCGGGTCCAGGTCCGCCCCGGAGGGCGGCGGCGGACGGCGGAGGCCCAACCGGGCTCGGGAGACCTGCGATCTCCCGAGGTCATGGCGCAGTGCGAGGAGCGACCTACGCGCCCGGCTACGTCGATCCGTACTCGTCGGCGGGCGCGCCCGACCTGGCGCTGCCGTCGGCCCAGACCTGGCTGTTACGCGAGAGCTGGAAGCGAGCCGGGCCCTGAGCCGCAAGCGGCCGGCGCCCAGCACGGGGGCAGCGACCCAGCCCCCGTGGTGGGCCGGTGCTGCTGACCAATCCGCCGGGTCGGCCGGGCCCAGTTGCCCGGTGCAGCCGGAGCGCGACGTGTGGGTCCAGCGCGCGCAGCGCGGCCAGATCACCTGGGGGCAGGTCGACCTCGACGCCGAGGTGCCCGCCGATCACGAGGTGCGTGCGATCGCCGCCGTCGTCGACAAGCTCGATCTGCGCGGGCTCCATGCCGACGTCCGCGCCCGCGGCGAGATCGCCGGCGCACCCGCCACCGACCCCCAGATCCTCCTGGGGCTCTGGGTCCATGCCACCAGTGACGGCGTCGGCTCGGGTCGCGAGATCGCGCGGCTCGTCGAGCTCCACGCCGCCTACCGCTGGCTGTGCGGCGGCGTCGCCGTCGCCGATCACCGCCTCGACGACTTCCGCAGCGACCACGGTGACGTCTTCAGCGAGCTCGTGACCCAGCTCCTGGCGCGGCTCATGAAGCACGACCTCATCGATCTCCATCGCGTCGCCCAGGACGGCACCCGCATCCGCGCCTCCGCCGGCGCTGCGTCGTTTCGCAGCGGTGAGACTCTCGAGCGGCTCATGACCGAAGCCCGCGCCCACCTCGTCGAGGTCACCCGCGCGCGACCGACCCCCGCGCTCACGGCTCGCCACACCGCGACGATGGCGCGCG
>JBGQCL010000186.1:0-21092 GCA_041495365.1 Kofleriaceae bacterium
AGGCAATCGCAGCCGGCCGCCGTGTCGCCGTGCTCCGCGACGACGGCAACCCGTTCGCCGGCCTCGCCGCGTTCCAGGAGGCCGACGCCGATCGGTTCTACGGCCGGTCCCGCGAGATCGGCGCCGTGGTGGCGCGCCTGCGCAGCTCTCCGCTGATCGTGCTGGCCGGTCCGTCGGGCGTGGGCAAGTCGTCGCTCGTCCGCGCCGGGGTCATTCCCGCGCTCAAGCGCTCGGGCGAGGGCTGGGACACGTTCATCGTCCGCCCCGGTCGCAGCCCCCTGGCGTCGCTGTGCTCGATCCTGCTCGATCTTGCGAGCTCGAACACCGCTCCGATCGCCGCCGGTGCCACAGGCCCCGACGAGCTCACCGCCGGCCTGCGCGCGGCGCCGGGCCAGCTCGGCGCCGCGCTGCGGGCGCATGCTCACAGCAAGCGCCGCCGCGTGCTGGTGTTCGTCGATCAGTTCGAGGAGCTGTACACGCTGTGTTCCAGCTCGAGCGAGCGCACTGCGTTCCTGGCCTGCCTCGACGGTGTGGCAGACGATGCCGGCTCGCCGCTGCGCGTGCTGGTATCGATCCGGTCGGACTTCCTCGATCGCCTCGCCGAGTACCGCGATCTCGCCGACCGGGTCAGCCACGGCCTGATGTTCGTGCCGCCACTCGACCGCGACGGCCTGTGCGACGCCCTGATCCGCCCGGTCGAGGCCGCGGACTGCCGCTACGAGGACCGCGGCATGGTCGACGAGATGCTCGACGCCGTCGCCGCGGCTCCCGGCAGCCTGCCCCTGCTCCAGTTCGCGGCGGCCCGGCTGTGGACCGAGCGCGATCGCGACCGCCGGCTGCTCACCCGGGCCAGCTACGCCGCGATGGGCGGCATCGCAGGGACGCTGGCAGGGCACGCCGACCATGTGCTCGGTGCCATCCCGGCCGCCGAGCGCGGGCTGGTGCGAGCGATCTTCGAGCGCCTGGTCACGCCCGAGCGCACCCGCGCCGTGGTCAGCCTGAGCGAGCTCCGCGAGCTGCCGGGCAACCCCGACGACATCGAGCGCCTGATCTACCGCTGGTCGACGCCCGGCTGCTGGTCGTCGAGGCCCGCGCCGGCGGCGAGCGTGCCGCCGAGCTCGTGCACGAGTCGCTGATCGGCGGCTGGCCGACCCTGAACGGGTGGCTCGACGAGAACCGCGACGATGCCGCGTTCCTGTCGCGCCTGCGCACCGCCGCCACCGAATGGCAGGCCAGCGATCACGACGAGGGGGTGCTGTGGCGCGGCGAGCCGGCGCGCCAGGCGCTGGCCTGGCTGGCGCACTACCGCGGCGAGCTGGGCCGACGCGAGCGCGCGTACCTGGACGCCGTGCGCGACGTCGCCACCCGGGTCGAGCGACGCCGCCGGCGCCTCCGCCGTCAGGTCGTGGCCACGGCCATCGCGGTTCCGCTGATCCTGCTGGTGATGGCGAGCGTGTCGCTGGCCCGGATCCGCCGCGCCGAGCACGACAATAACCGGCTGTTGCAGCAGATTCAGCAAGCGGAATGGCACCAGCAGATCGAGAAGGCGAACGCCGAGCAAGCGAAGCGTGAGGCGCAGACCGAGAAGGTCAATGCACAGGTCGAGAGGGCCAACGCACAGGACGAGAGGGCCAACGCCGAGCAAGCGAAACGCGAGGCGCAGCGCGAGAGGACCAAGGCCGAGCGCGCGAAGCGTGAGGCGCGGATCGAGAAGGCGATCGCCGAGCGCGCCAAGCGCGCGGCGGAAGTCGCGCGCGCGCAGGCGGACGAAGCGACCGAGCGCGCCCGCAAGAGCGAGCAGATCAAGAAGGACATCAGCGACCGGGCGGTGGGCCCGATCCAGTCAAAACTATGACGATATTACATCTTCGATATCGATGGCTGTGCGCCATCGCGACGGCCATACTGACCGTGGCGCCGCTCGACGTGCGCGCCGACGAGTCGCGCACCGGCCACGAGCCGTGGTACCTGCTGGCGTCCGAGGAGGATCGGGAGCAGGCACAGCAGTTGTTCGAGCAGGCGGTCGAGAAGCACGGGTTGCTGAAGCGTGGCGAGGCGAAGGACCTGTACGAGCAAGCGCTCGCGCTGTGGGACAACCCCGACATTCGCTGGAACCTGGCGCTCTTGCTCGTTGACCTGGGCGAGTACCTGGCCGCCCACGAGCAACTCGAGGGGACGGTTCGCTGGGGGGGCGCGCTCGGTCGCGGACGGCTGCGCGAGGTCCAGGACAAGATGCGGTTGCTCGAGAGTCAGAATCTGGCCCGGATCGAGGCGCTGATCGACCAGCCGGAGGCCAATGTCCGGCTCGACGGCAAGCCCTGGTTTCAGGGTGCGGGGCCTCGGAGCAAGCTCGTCACCCCGGGAACGCACTGGGGTGGCGCGGCCAGGCCTGGGTATACGACGGCCGATGCTTCCATGGACGTGGCGCCTGGCCGGCGGTATCGCGTGACGCTGCGGATGGTTGCGGATCAACCCATCCAGACTCGGCGATGGGTGGCGTGGGTGCCCTGGAGCGTGCTTGCCTCCGGCATCGCTGTTGCGGCGGTGGGAGCCGGCCTGGAGCGGCAAGCGTTCGTGCACCGCGACGCCGCCGCGCGGAGGCTCGCGCTCGACTGCAGCGCGCAACAATGCTCACCGCCTCGTTTGCCGGACATCGACCGTGCCCGGCTCGACAGCCGGCTCGCGATCGGCGCGTTTGCCGCGGGCGGTACCGTCGTCATGGCCGGTCTCGTGCTGACGTGGCTCAATCAGCCGAGCCTGCGTCGCCCCGAGGTGCCGCGTTCCACGTTCGAAGTACTACCGACCCTGTCGCCTGGCCGCGCAGGCATCTCGGCCAGGACTCGATTCTGAGCGTCAATCGAGTCGGCGGGATTGCCACACAGAACACAAGGAGATGAAGGATGCGGAATCGTCGGATCGAGCGAGTGACAGCCGCAGGATTCCATATCGCGCTGGCCATGGCGATCGGCGGATGCCAGATCGAGCTGCCGGGCGCCCCGTGCGGTGACGGTCGATGCAACGCTGGAATGCGTTGTGAAACCGACTCGAATAGCGGTGCGCCCATCTGCGTCGTTCCCGGGGTCTGCAACAATCACGTGGTGGAGCCGGAGTTCGGCGAGGTCTGCGACCCTCCCGAGGAGGGGATATGCAGCTCCGACTGCATGTCGAAGCTCACGTGCAATAACGATCACATCGATCCGAAAGAAGAATGCGACGATGGCGACGACAATGGCGACGACAAGGACTGTCGCCACGACTGCTTCATCAACTTCTGCGGCGACGGCTACGCCGACACCCACGGCAGGCTGCACCACGAGGACTGCGATGGTGCGCCGCAAGCCGGCGGTACCGGGATTGCGATCCCGATCGAGACCGCCGACTGCAACCTCGACTGCACGACGCCGAGCTGCGGCGATGGCAAGATCAACCGCCACTTCAAGCCCGACGGAGTGCACCCAGAACAGTGCGACAACGGCACCGTGAACGGTATCAATCTCAACCAGAACAACGCCGCGTGCACCGCGACGTGCCAGGTCAACGTGTGCGGCGACCACAACGTGCTCGAAGGCATCGAGGAGTGCGACGACGGCCCCGACAATGGCACCGCCGCCAGCGCCCACGGCTGCAACCAATTCTGCCAGCTCAACTTCTGCGGCAACGGCATCCTGGAGGCCGGCGAGCAGTGCGACAACGGTACGGTCAACGGGGTCAACCAGAACCAGGACACCGCCGCGTGCACCTCCCTGTGCAAGATCAACGTGTGCGGCGACCACTTCGTGCTCGAAGGCATCGAGCAATGCGACCCCGGGCGCGACACCTTCGGCAACGTCAGGGACACCGCCACGTGCGATCACGACTGCACTCTCCAGGTATGTGGCGACGGGCTGGTGAACTCGATCAACGGCGAGGAGTGCGACGACGGGGCCGACAACGGGACGCCGGCCAGCGCCCATCAGTGCGACTCGCGCTGCAAGTCGAAGTCGTGCGGCAACGGCGTGGTCGACATCGGCGAGGACTGTGACGACGGCGCGAACGGCGTCCAGCATGCCAGCGCTCGGTGCAACAGCGACTGCACGTTCGCGCGGTGCGGCGACGGCCAGGTCAACGACCAGTTCAAGCCCGACGGCGTGAACCCCGAGGTCTGCGACAACCTCGACCCGACCACCCATGCCTCGCTCAACGGCGTGCCGTGCGACTACGGCGATCCGAACTGCACGCGTTGCAACGCGACGTGCACCGGCACCACCTACCCGGGCGGTCCGTTCTGCGGCGACGGCCTGGTCCAGCCGAACGAGGGCTGCGATCCGACGACCGGACCGGCCCTGACCCTGCCGTCGCTGCTGGCCAGGGCCAACTCGGCGACCTGCAACATCGACTGCACGCCGCTGGCCTGCGGCGACGGCCACGTCAACGTGGTCGCCGGCGAGAGCTGCGACGACGGGAATCAGCGCGCGTGCGGAACGTGCCAGGCCACCGACTGCCGCGGCGCGACGCCGATCACGCCCACCAAGGCGACGAGCACGATCACCACCGCCAACGGCGACAAGATCGGCGACGGCGACACCCTCACGCTCGACGATGGCTTCGGCAAGACGATCACGCTGGAGTTCGACCTCGGAGAGCTCCAGAACCCCAACAACATCCCGATCTCGTTCGCCCAGGCACCCGCGACCGACGCCGCGACGATCGCGAGCCGCATGGTCACCGCGATCGAGACCAAGGCCCCGGCCGGCTTCCTGATCACGGCCGGCGTGCCGATGGACGGCACCACCGTGACCCTGACCAACGCCCGCAAGAGCGCGTTCGGCAACACGACGATCGGGGTCAACGGCCGGATCGGGATCGCCGGCGGCTTCGCGTTCAGCGCCTCGCCGCCCAGGATGACCGGGGGCGCCGCCGGAGACTGCCTGATCGGCACCGGCTGCGTGTCCGGGGACGACTGCAAGTCGGGGACCTGCGACTCCACCCACACGTGCCGGTAGGGCGTCGCGGTCTCTGTGATGGATATCAACGGATCACGTCAACCAAGGAGAGTGTCATGTCGGAGAAAGTCAACGAGAATCCGAACCCGAGGGCCCGGGTCACGTCGAAGCAGAAGGTGCAGGAGCCGCCGATCACCGGGCTGTCGCCCGACGACCCCCTGGGGGGCGGGTCGGACAGTACCGGCAAGCCCGGCGGGCCGATCAAGTGAGCAGCGCCGCGGTAGCGACCGCATCGCACGCCGCGCGGCACGCAAGGGAGGACGGATCATGGCGCGGAGCTGATCTCGCACGTGCGGTCGTCGAACAGGACATCGAACCAGGGGCGCAGGGCCAGATCCTGCTGCAGGTCATCAAACCACGGTAATCTGAGCTCGGCCGGGTTGTTGCCGGCCTCGAGGTACTGGGTCATGTACTGCACGGCCGGC
Source organism: Kofleriaceae bacterium (assembly GCA_041495365.1). GTDB lineage: Bacteria > Myxococcota_A > Polyangia > Haliangiales > Haliangiaceae > JABFXX01. Next base: position 5,408 of record JBGQCL010000186.1, read on the forward strand.
TTGTGATCGCCCAGGTACGCATAGACCTGCGCCGCGGTGTACAGCGCGTCAGCGTGGTCTGGAGCGGCGAGCAGCTGTTCGAGGTTGGCGCGTGCATCGTGGGCCGCGGCAGAGTCGGTGCGGCCGAGGTAGCCGAGGGCCTGGGTCTCGACGATGAGGTCGTCGCGCGACAGCGCGCTGCGGGGATCGTCGCGCCGCTTGCTGGCGAGCAGCTCGCGCAGCTCGCGCAGCTGGGCGCGGGCGGCGTCGGCGTCACCGGCGAGCAGGAGCGACTCGGCGCGATCGAGCCGCGCCCAGGGGGCGTGAGGCCGGATCTTGAGCGCGCAGTCAAAGCTCTTCGTCGCCTCACGGTACCGGCCGAGCAACTCCCGCAGGTAGCCGAGGTTGAGGCACTCGTCGTAGAGCGGCTCGCGGTCGACGAGTTTTTGATAGATCTGCTCGGCGCAGACCAGCCTGCCGTCGCGGCGCTCCTCGCGGGCGAGCAGCGACAGGCCGCCGTAGTTGTCGGGGGAGCGCACGAGCAGGTCGTGGATCGCCGCGCGGGTATCGTACCGATCGTTGAGCGCCCTGAAGACCAGGGCGCGGTAGTAGTAGACGCGCCAGGAGAACGGGTTGCGGTGAACTGCGGCGTCGACGTCGCCGCGCGCGGCCTTGTACTCACGGCGCTGGTAGTAGCTCTTGGCTTGCTGCAGGTGGGTGGTGCTGCTGTCGGGATCGAGCCGCGTGAGCCGGTCGAGGTCGGCGTACGCCTCGTCGAGCCATCCAGCCGAGAGTTCCAGGTCGAACCGGGCGGACAGGATGCCGTAGCTGTCTGGCAACAGATGGTCCGCGGCGTCGAGCCGCTCCTTCGCGAGCTGGGCGGTGCGGGGATCGTCGGTCTGCAGGTAGCGGTGGCGCAGGAGCTCGGCCTCGAACAGCAGCACGTCGAGCGAGCCTGGCGACCGCTGGCGGATGCGGGCGATCTCGTCGAGCACCGCCTCGCTCGACGGCGCGCCCCCTTCGGTCCCGTAGTAGGCCTGGACCAGCTGGAGGTAGCGGGCGTGACTCTCCGGGTCGATCGCCGCGGCCCGGCCGGCGTGGCGCACGGGATGATCGGGGTACAGCTTGGCCAGGTAGTCCGCGACCGTCTCGTTGGGGGGCCTCAGGCCGTCGGTTGCGAGGTGGAACGACTCCAGGGGCGGGCGGTCCGTGGCGCTCGTGGAGCGCTGCAGCGTGACCGCACAGCTGCCGCTGCCGGGCACGCACCGGAGATCGATCGCGAGGACCTCGTCGGCGCCCACCGCGGCCTGGATGCCGTCCTGTTTGGGCGACTTGCCGGTGGCCCGGACGCCACGGACGTAGGATTCGATGTCGCCTCTGGGAATGAGGACGAGACCGTCGCGCCTCCACATGTCGATCTCGACGGCGTTGCGGACCTCGGCGGCGAGCAGCGCGCCGTCGGTGTGGCCGCCCGAGCCCAGGTCATCGGTATCCAGCACCGCGATGTGGACGATCGAGTGGCCCCCCCGCAGCAGGTGGCCGACCACCAGCGCGCCTAGGGCTGCGAGGGCGAGGGAAGCGACGCCGAGCGCAGCAACGCGCCGGCGGCGGCGACGCGGCGCACGTACGCTCGCAGGAGCCGGAGCGGGCGGCGGCGCGCTGCGCAGCGAGCGAGCTGGCGCCACGCTGTCCTCGGTCGACCGGCCGTCCTCGCCAGGCCGCGGCAGCCCATCCAGCGACGCGCCACCGCGGCATGGCGCGTCGCCCGCGTCGCCCGCGAGCTCGATCATCGCGTCGGCGACCTCGTGGAAGTCGCGCGGCCGCAGCAGCGGCTCCTTGGCCAGGAGCTGATGGACCAGGCTCGCGAGCCCGGCGGGGAGCGACGGGGCGATCTCGGCGATCGGCCGCGGCTCGTCGTGGACCAGCCGCTGGACGGTCAGGAACGGGGTCTCGGCGCGGAACGGCGACTCGCCGGTGAGCGCCTCGTAGAGCAGGATGCCGAACGAGAACAGGTCGGAGCGATGATCGATCGGACGGCCGAGCGCCTGCTCGGGCGACATGGCACGAAACGTGCCGAGCACGGCGCCCCGGGCGGTGACCGTGTCCTCGCTGTCGAGCTTGGCGATGCCGAAGTCGGTGAGCTTGGCGCGGCCCGCCCGCGTGAGCAGCACGTTCTCGGCCTTGAGGTCGCGATGGATGACGCCGAGGTCGTGGGCGGCGGCCATGCCGAGAGCGAGCTGGTGGGCGATGCCGAGCACCTCGGACACGGCCATCGGCCCCGCATCGCACCGCGCCCGGAGGGTCTGGCCCTCGACGTACTCCATGATCAGGTAGTCGTGGCCGGCCTCGTGGAGCACGTCGTGGATCCGCACGATCGCCGGGTGGTCGAGCCGGGCGGCGATCCGCGCCTCGCGGCGGAACCGCTCGCGGCGCTCCGGAGTCGCGGCGCCGTCGTGCAGGCGCTTGATCGCGACCAGGCGATCGAGGCGGTCGTCGTGCGCCAGCACGACCTCGCCCATGCCGCCCGCGCCCAGTCTCCGGATGACGCGATACGGTCCGATGCGCTCGGAATCCGCCATCGAGGACCGGGATTATGCCAGGCCGAGCTCCTGGATTCGACGCCGCAGCGCGTGCTTGGACATCCGGATGCGCTCGACGATCGCCTCGAGGTCGGGGGAGCTGGTGAACCAGCGGCCTGGGCAGCGACCGCCTCGGTGGCGCGTCGTGCGGCAGCGACGACCGCGGCTGGCGCCCGGCGCGGAGCATGTCTGCGACCCACCGCAGCGGGCCGTCGGCTCGGCGGCCCTCATCGCGACCCATGTCCAGTGAACATCACGGGACCTGTCCCGCCGCGCACTGGACACGGGTCGCGGTCGGCGGCCCCAGAGATCCGCGTCGTACGCGAACAGCGCGCCGGCTTCGGGCTGGCGCTCATCGTGCAATCACTGTGAGTGTCCCGGCATCCATATCATCAAGGAGACGATCATGTCGCAGAAAACTGACCCGACGGGGGCACGCCGTCGCGAGGGGCAGACGTGGGGATGTAGCGCCTTGTCTGTATCCGTCGTTCTCGCCGTCCTCGTCGGCATGGTCGACGATGCCCAGGCGAGTGTCACGATCCGGGGGGTCGCTCATCCCAAGTACTTGATCAGCTCGGTGCCGGCGATGTCGTCAGGCGACGCCGTGCTGAAGATCGTCTTCGAGAACAAGACGCCGGGAACCAACGTCTCGCTTTGCGCGGGGACCATGGAGGATTTCGCCGACGGAAAATGCGCGATGCATCTGTCGGGGTCCGGAGGTCCGGGGTTTCAGTTCCTGACCATCATCGATGCCAAGGAGCTCCACGGGAAGGTTCTGTACGCGATGAGGGCAGTCGGCACGGCACCTGCCCAGTTCGTGGTGACCATTGAATAGGATCGGTCGCCGGCTTCGGGCTGACCATCCGGTAGATGACACCGCCGTCACCCACGACGATGCGGGTCCTGCCCTGGAGATCATCTCGACGTAGCAGCTCGGATCGATTCCTCATCTCCTGATGAACTGCTCCGGGACGGTCATGTGGAGGATCTCGCCCCCGTAACCCCCGAAGATGCGAGTCCTGCCGTGGATGTCCCCCCAGATGCTCACCAGCGTCGAGGGCTCGCCGGACTGCATCGGCGACCAGCCGCGGCCATCGTAGTGTAGCAACGTGCCGTGGGTTCCGACGGCGTACACGTCGTTGGGCCCGGATCCCCAGATACCATGGAGCCACTCCCGGGTACCGGGGTCCATGCTGATCCAGCGGTGCCCGTCATAATGGGCGATCAGGCCGTCCGATCCGACCTCGTAGACATCGTCACGGCCAGTCCCCCAGACTGCGCTGTGATACAGCCGGCTCCTTGCCTCGATCGACTGCCAGGAAGTTCCGTCGTAGTGCAGCGCCCCACCCCCGGTGACGTAGATGTCATCGGGCCCGCTGCCCCAGATTCGAAGCAGGAACTGCTGCGTCCCTGACTTCATCGGCTGCCAGCGCGAACCATCATAATGCAAGATGGTGCCTTGCACGCCGACGGCATATACGTCGTGCGGGCCACTCCCCCACACCCCGAACAGCAACGATTCGGTTCCGGAGCTCATCGGCAGCCAGCTCGCCCCGTCGTAGTGCAGTACGGTCCCCCATCCGCCGACGGCATAGATATCCCGAGGTCCACTCCCCCAGATCCCGATCAGGCAAGCCTGGGTTCCAGAGCTCATCCGCTGCCAGCTGACACCGTCGTAGTGCAAGATCGTGCCATCGTAGTTCGTGCTGTAGCCGCCCGCCACCGCGAACACGTTGTCCGGGCGGTCGCCCCACAGATCCATGATGTCTCCGGGGGTCAGCGATCGCGTCCGCAGCCAGTCCTGGCCGCGGGCGGGGCTGGCCGCGCAGGTCCCGGACACGGCGAGCCGGGGGCCGAGCACCGGATCGTGAAGCAGGTCATCGAACCACGGGTACGCCAGATCGCCGGGGCTGTTCTTGCCATCGAGATACTCCGCCGCGTAGCGGGCGGCGAGCTCGCGGTCGCCCAGGGACGCATGGACCAGCGCCGCGGTGCGCAGCGCGCCCGGCAGCGCCGTGGGGAACTGCCGCCCGTCGGCGAGCAGCGAATCGACCCGGGCCCGCGCGGCGGCCGCGGCGGCGGGGTCCTGGGCGCCGAGATGGCCCAGGGTCCGGGCCTCGACCGCGTCGTCGCGACGCGTCAGTGCGCCCCCGGGGGTCTCGAGCCGCTTGCGGTCGAGCCACGCGCGCAGGTCGCGCAGCTGGTCACGGGCGGTGTCCGGGTCGCCGGCGAGCAGCAGCGCCTCCGCGAGACCGAGTCGCGCCGCGGGATCGTCGAACCGGGCCGCGAGCGCGCAGCGGAAGCCGGCGGCCGCCTCGCGGTAACTGCGGATCTGCATCCGCGCGGCGCCGAGCTCGAAGCACTCGTCGTGGAGTGGCTCGCGGGCGACCAGCTGCGCGTAGATCTCGGCGGCGCACGCGGGCTGACCGGCGCGGAGCTCCTCGCCGGCGAGCAGCGACAGCCCGCGGTAGTTGCCGGGGGAGCGCTCGAGCAGCTGATCGAGCGCCGCGCGGGCGGAGCCATGGTCGCCGAGCGCCTTGAACACCAGGGCCCGCTGGTAGAGCGTGCGCCAGGACGGCGGGCCGAGCCGGGCCGCGGCGTCGAGCTCGCGGCGCGCGGCCTCGAGATCCTTGCGCTCGTAGTGCAGCCGGGCGCGCCGCAGATGGGTCGTGGGGCTGTCGGGATCGCGTCGGGCGAGCCGGTCGAGGGCCGCACCCGCCTCGTCGAGCCGGGTCGGGTTGGCGAGGAGCACCTCGAACCGTGCGGCCAGGATGGCGTGGCGGTCCGGCTGCCGGTGATCGAACTCGTCGAGCAGCGCCATCGCGCGCTGGCCCTCTTCCGGGTCACCGGGGACCAGGTAGCGGATCTCCAGGTAGCGGTGCAGCAGGAGCTCGACCTCGAACAGCAGCACGTCGACCGATCGCGGCGAGCGCCCGTGAATGCGGTCGATGTCTTCCAGCGCCGTGGCGATCGACGGCGCGCCGTCGCGCGCCCAGTAGCGCTCGACCCGCTCGACGTAGGTCGCGCGGTCCTGCGGGTCGAGCGCGCCGGCGCCGCCGGCGTCGGGCAGCGGATGATCGAGGTAGAGCCGGGACAGGTGGGCGTCGACCACGGCGCCGGGATCGGTGTAGCTGTCGCGGGCGAGCTCGAGCCGGAACGACTCCGCGGGCGCGCTGGCCGGGCCGATCGCGTCGCGCTCGACGGTGACCTGGCAGCCCCCGCGCTCGCACGCGAGGCGGGTCGCGAGGATCTCGTCGGCGCCCACCGCGTCGCGTGTCGGCTGCAGCCCCGGCGCGGGGCTGGCGTGCTGGGTCGCGCCGTCGATGTAAACCTCGAGGTCGCCGCGCGAGACCAGCTCTAGGCCGATGCGGCCCTGCACGCTGGCCTCGACGGCTTTGCGCACCGCGGCCGCGAGCTGCGCGGTGAACGGGTGGCCGGCGTCGCCCGTCACGCTCGGGGCGAGCACCGCGACGCGGGTCACCAGCGAGCCGGGGTGATCGCCGCTGCGCAGCGCATGGGCGACGCCGTCCGCGTCATGCAGTGCATGCCTGTCGGGTGGCGCGTCTCCGTCGCGCGCCGCATGGCTGTCGCGTAGCGCGTAGCCGAGGCCGACGGCGAGGCTGGCCAGAGCGATCGCACCGAGCGCGGCCACTCGCCACCAGCCGCGGTGCGGACGTGTCGGGATCGAGGCAGCGAGAACGGGATCGCGGGAGTCGAGCACCGCGGGGCGCTCGCTCGATCCGCTGCGCACGCCGCCAGGCTCGGGCATCGCGCCGGCAGACAGCGGCGGCGACGGGGCTTGCGCGGCGCTGTCCGGCGGCGACCGGGTCGGTGCGCTGCTGTCCGGCAGCGGCGGGGTCGGCACGACGCTGTGCTCGGTGGACCGGGTGTCCTCGCCGGCCGGCGGCGGTCCACCGTACGGCGAGCCGTCGCGATCCTGCGCATCGGGGATCTGGCCGGCGAGCTCGCCGAGCGCCTCGGCGACCTCGTGGAAGTCGCGCGGGCGCAGCTGCGGCTCCTTGGCGAGCAGCTGGTGGACGAGCTTCGCGAGGCCGTCCGGGATCGACGGGACGAGCTCGTCGAGCGGGCGCGGGTCGTCCCGGACCAGCCGCTGCACGGTCAGGAACGCGGTCTCGGCGCGGAACGGCGACTCGCCGGTGAGCGCCTCGTGGAGCAGGATGCCGAACGAGAACAGGTCGGAGCGGTGATCGATCGGACGGCCGAGCGCTTGCTCGGGTGACATGGCGCGAAATGTCCCGATCACGGCGCCGTCGGCGGTGAAGGTGTCATCGCCCTCGAGCTTGGCGATGCCGAAGTCGGTGAGCCGGGCGCGCCCCGCCGGCGTGATCAGGACGTTCTCGGCCTTGAGATCGCGGTGGATGACGCCGCGGTCATGGGCGGCGGCCATGCCGAGCGCGATCTGGTGGGCGATGTCGAGCACCTCGGACACCGTCATCGGCCTCTCGGTGCAGCGCGCCCGCAGGGTCTGGCCCTCGACGTACTCCATGATCAGGTAGTCATGGCCGGCCTCGTGGAGCACGTCGTGGATCCGCACGATCGCCGGGTGGTCGAGCCGGGCGGCGATCCGCGCCTCGCGGCGGAACCGCTCGCGGCGCTCGGGCGTCGCGGCGTCGTCGTGGAGGCGCTTGATCGCGACATGGCGGTCGAGGCGGTCGTCGTGCGCCAGCACGACCTCGCCCATGCCGCCGGCCCCCAGCCTCCGGAGGACACGATACGGCCCGATTCGCTCGGAATGCGCCATCGCGAGCCGCTACGTCAGGCCGAGTTCCTGGATCCGACGCCGCAGCGCGGGCTTGGATACCCGGAGGCGCTCGACCATGGCGTCGAGGTCGCCGCCGAGATCGCGATGGCAGGTGCGGATCTCGTCGACGTCCAGATGGCCGGCGGTGCGGACGCGGTCGCTGCTGTCGATCAGCTTGTACAGCGAGGTGCGCGAGATGCCGAGCGCCGCGGCGGTGGACTTGATGTCCCAGCGGTGGGTGCATAGCGCGTCGACCAGCTCGGCCTCGGTGATGTCCGCCGGACGGCGGTGCTTGGCCCGATCGACGCCGCCGGCGGGTGGGCGCTCGGTGGTGGTGGGGGTTGCCAGGGCGGGGCGGCCCTGCGCGCCGGACTCACCGTCGCCGAGCTGGCGCAGCAGCGCGGGCGGCAGGCTGGCCTCGAACTCGCCGCGGCTGCCGATCACGAGCTGGCGGACGACGTTGCGGAGCTGGCGGACGTTGCCCGGCCAGCTGTGCTGCATGATCCAGCGGGTGAGCGGCATCGGCAGCCACGGCGCCGGCTCGGTGCGATCGAGCAGCTCGGTGTCGCCGGTCTCGGCGAGGTCGAGGCCGAGGAAATGCAGCAGCAGGCGGGCGATGTCGTCGCGGCGCTCGCGCAGCGGCGGGAGGTGGATCTCGTAGCCGGCGAGCCGGTGCAGGAGCGGCGCGCCGAACACCCCGGACGCGATCAGCGCCTCGAGGCGGGCGTCGGTGGCGGCGATGATACGCACGTCGACGCGCTCGGGGCGCTGGGCGCCGAGCGGGTAGATCTCGGAGGTCTCGAGCGCGCGCAGCAGCATGGCCTGGATCTCGGCCGGCGCGGCGCCGATCTCGTCGAGGAACAGCGTGCCGCCGCTGGCCCGCCGGAAGTAGCCGTCCTGGCCGTGGCCGCCGGTGTACGCGCCGCGCGCCGCGCCGAACAGCTCTGCGGCGGCGAGCGCGGGCGGCACCGCGGCCATGTTGACGCAGACCAGCGGGCCGCGCGCCCGGCGGCCCGACTCGTGGATCGCGGTGGCGACCAGCTCCTTGCCGGTGCCGGTCTCGCCGCGGATCAGCACCGGGACGTCGAGGTCGGCGACCCGCCGGATGTCGTCGCGGACGCGGCCGATGTGATCGCTGTGACCGACCAGGCCGAGGTCGCCGGTGTCGCGCTCGGCGTGCGGTGCGAACCGGTGCAGCAGCAGCGCCACGCGATCGGACAGCTCGATGAGCGCGCCGCGCTGGAGCTGGTCGGGCGGGATCACGCGCCGATGATCGGCCGGCTCGCCGTCGAGCGTGATCCGCGTCCGGCAGTCACCCGGGTCGAGCTCGATGCCGCCGTCGGGGGACGGCCGCAGCACGAACGGCGCGCGGCTGATCCGGACGTGATCGAGCGGGGCGCTGCGCGGCTGGCGCGGCGGTGAAAACCGGGGTGCGGCCCGCGAGATCCGCGCCTCGCGCCCGGCGAGGAGCTCGCCGAGGATGACGCGGTCTCCGATCCGCCGCAGCACCGGGTGATAGACGATGGTGAGCGCCGGGGCGATCGCGGGATGCCGCGGCACGGAGGGTGTCTGCACCTCGCCCTCCAGCTGCGTGATCTCGGTCGACTGCTGGTGTGGGTCGGCCACCATCCTCCGACCCGGGACGGTACCACCGGGGAAGCTCCGGGTGCCGGAGGTTTCTGCGTCGCGCTGCATCGCGGCGCTCCCGGGTCACGGTGCGGCGCCCGGCAACAGCGACAGGATGAGCCGCAGTGTGTCGGCGCGCTGCTGCCGGGCCTGGGCAACCGCGGCCTCGTGGATCCGCCACAGCTCGACGTCGACGGCGCCGCGCTCGTCGATCGGCACGCTCAGCACGGTGCCGCCGTCGATCTTGCAGCACGTGTAGGCGGCAGGGCGCGGATGTCCGGAGGCATCGCCGACCGCCGCCGCCCGTGCCGTGGAGACATCGCCCGCGTAGGTCGTGACCTCCAGCGACAGCGCATCGCCGACCGCGCGGCGCAGCGCCTCGAGCGTGGAGCCGGCGAGCTCGGCGAGCGTGGCAGGCGTCGCGTCGGGACGGGGCTGCGCGGCCTCGTGCGAGTCCGGATCTGCGGTGACGAGCTCGGTGGGCTCTGGATGGTCGCAGTCCCCGGCGGCCCGCCGGCCACCGACGCGGACGGCCGGATCGCCGATCACGGCGTAGTCGCGCGCGTCGTTGGCGTAGATCCACAGCTGGGCGAGCTCGTGATCGTCGACGGCGACGTCGTACCTGGTGGCGTCCTCGATCCGGGTGGCCAGGTCGGAGGCGAGCTCGGCGTAGCGGAGGTCGAAGTGGTCCATCGCGTGGCCGACGCAGCGGCCGTCGACCAGGCGCTGGAGCGTGGACTCGAACACCGCGAGCTGCGCGGTGACGGCGCCGGCGTGGCGCGGGTCGGCCTGGAGGAACGAGCTGGCCCACGCGCGGTCGACGTGGCCGATGCAGGCCAGCGCGCCGCGCGCGCGGCCGAGCATGCGCTGGGGCAAGCGGGCGACGAACGCGTGGGGCGCGATGTCGACCAGCGCCGGGGAGTCGCCCTTGCGGCTGAAGTCGTCGTGTCGCGGCGTGCCGGCGCCGAAGCACGCGAAGTGAAATCCAACGAGCCCGCCGAGGTCGGCGTCGGCCGCGAGGTCATCGCCGGCGAAGTAATGATCGGCGGTGAGCGAGCCGGAGTGCGGGCCGGCCCAGTCCTGGCACACCAGGGCGCCCTGATCCGAGCGCTGGCGCGGATCGCCGGCGGGAAACCCGATGCCGTGGCTGGCGGTGACGAGCAGCGAGGGCGCGTCGCCGCCGAGCAGGGCCGCCAGGCGCGCCTTGGTGGCGTCCTCGGCGATGAACCGGGTCACCTGCCAGCGATCGGCCGGGGCGTGCTCCAGGTAGTCGGCCAGCGGGGCGATCAGGTGGCGGGCGCTGGCGCGGGTGGCGCGGTCACCGGGGTTCTCGACGCCCCACAGCGCCACCGTGCGCACGGCCGGGCCGGGCCGGGTCTCGGCCTCGACCACGTTGCCGGCGTAGCGCGCGTACTCCTCGACGGTGTCGAAGTGGATCCGGCCGACGGCGTACTGCACGTCGAGCTGGTACTGCATGCGATACGGGATCTCCTCGGGCGACGCGACGAGCAGCACGTAGTACGGAAACTTCCGCGGATCGACCGGCCCGGTGCCGGCACCCATCCGGGTGAGGAACTGCTGCTTGGTCTCGCCGGGCCGATAGGCGTCGGGGCCGACGCACTCGCGGTAGCGGCGGTCGTCGCGGCGGCTCGCCTGGGCGCGGCGGAGCGCCAGCAGCGGACCGAGTGCCTCGCGGATCGCGGCCTGGTGGCTCGAGGTCTCGCTGCCCTTGCGCACGAACGGAAACACGACCGCCCAGCCGGCCTGCGAGAGGTCGTCGGGGTCCTCGCCCTCCTTGAGCGGATAGTCGATGTGGACCGCGCGCCGGACATCGACCTCGTCGCGCTCGGTCGCCGACGGCGCGTGGCCGAACGCGATCCGGGCGAGCTGGGCGACGTCGAGCGAGGGCAGCAGGTAGGCGCCGGTGCGGCCATCGATCCCGTTGAACACGAGCGTGTCGTCGATCATGCGATGGGTGGTGGGAGCAAGAACGAGGCCACGAGGTGCGACGTGGCGCGGGGTGTGAATGGAGGCGCGGTGTGCACGACGCTCGCCCTCGCATCGATCTCCTGCTCCTGCTGGCCCACGCCGACGATCGCGCACCGATGCTGCCCGGCGTGGACCGGACGGCGGCGGGTGGGGCGCCTGCGCCGGAGCCGCGCCCGAAGCCGGACGAGCTGTGGGCGGACGAGGAGGCGCCCGACGATCTGGTGCGCCAGCGCTGGGGCGTCATCGCGCCGGCCGGCGGCGACGGCGACCGGCTGCTCGACGCGATCGCACCGCTCGTCGAGCACCGGCGCCGCCAGCAGGGCCCGGTGCGCGTCCATCGCGTGCCGGCGCGGATGACCGCGGGCGACGCCGCGCGGTGGAAGAAGCGCGTGTTTCGCACCGGCGCCGACCTGGACGGCGACCTGCCGCGCTATCAGCTGATCCTCGGCGATCTCGACCAGGTACCGCTCGCGGTGCAGCAGGTCCAGGCCAGCGACGGGTTCGTCGGCCGGATCGCGTTCGACGATCTCGATGGCTACCGCGCGTATGCCGCCAAGGTGGTGCGGTGGGAGGATCAGCCCGCGCCGGTGACCGAGGCGCACGCGATCCTCCATGCGGTCCGCGACGGCACCTCGGCGACGCGGCTCGGCGTCCAGGCGCTGATCGCGCCCTGCGAGGACCTGCTGCGCAGGCGGCGGGTCGCCGGCGACGTGCGCTACGGCGAGCTGCGCGTGACCGGCAGCGAGCGGCCGTCGCCCGACGAGCTCCTGGCGGCGGCGGCGGCGATCGACCGGCCGGGCGTGCTGCTGTCGCTCGGTCACGGCGCCGGCGTGCCGCGATCCGGCGGTGCGTCGCGCCAGCGCCGGGAGCAGGGCGCGCTCAGCTTCGGCCGCGCAGGCCTGCTGACCGGCGCGGACCTCGCGGGCCGCGGCTTCCTGCCGGGCGGCGTCTGGGTCGCGGTGGCGTGCTTCGCCGCCGGCACGCCCGAGACCAGCGACTATCGCCACTGGCTGGACATGCTCCGCCGCGCTGGACATGTCGGGAGCGAGACTGGACACGTCCTGGACACGCTCGCGCACGACCGTCCGTTCGTGGCCGCGCTGCCCAGGGCGGCGCTCGCCGACCCGGACGGTCCACTCGCGTTCGTCGGCCACATCGACCTGGCGTGGGCCTACAGCTTCTTCGATCTGGACGACCGGCCTCGGCGGCGCCCCGGCCGGATCGCCGGTGTGCTCCAGGCGCTGCTGAACGGCCACCGCGCCGGCGTGGCCGTGCGCAGGCTCATGCAGTGGTTCGCCGAGGTCAACACCGAGCTCACCGCGCTGGACGACGCCCGGGCGCGCGCGGGAGGGGCATCGCTCGATGATCGCGAGCAGGTCCGCCGCGGTCATCTGTGGATGCTGCGGCAGGACCTCGCGGGCTACGCGCTGCTCGGCGATCCGGCGATCCGGTTGCCGATCCTCGGTGGCCGCCAAGCCGCGAGCGCGCCGCGCGCGGGCGAGCCTCACACCGACGGTGCGTATGCCTCGGCGGTGGCACGCGCGGAGGCCGCCGTGCTCGCGGTCCTCCAGGGCGAGCCGGTGGCGGACGTTGCCCGACGTCATGCGTTCGATCACGCGGAGCTCGTGCGCTGCGTGGCGAGCTTCTGCGCGGCCGGCCGGGCTGCGCTCGAGGCCGCTCTCCGGGGCCGCGCCCCGGACCAGGGTCCGTGACTTGCACAGGCGGCGTGCGTGTCCGAACCCCTGTCGCTCGTGCTCGAGTTCGCTCGCAACGATACGCCCGAAGACCCGTACGGGTTCCGGTTCAAGCCCCAGGACTACACGCTGCGGACCGCGCACGGCGGCAGGAAGCGCGTGCACCTGGCGTGGTCGAGCGAGTTCCTCGACGATCTCGATGCGCTCCACGCATCGTCCTGCGATCCGGCGATCGTGCAGCGCGTCGGGCGCGCGCTGTACAGCTTCCTCGAACCGTCCGGGTGGACGTCGCACGCGCAGGCGATCGCCGCGGCCGTGCGCCGGTCGTCGTCGGTGCTGCTCACGGTCCGCTCGGCAGCGGCCGAGCTCTACGCGTTGCCCTGGGAGCTCCTGCCGCTGGAGGCGGGCGGGCAGTGCGTGGGCGAGCTACCGGGCGTGCTCATCCGCTACGAGTGGCCCGAGACCCACACCGTGCCGCTCCAGCGCGCGCGCGACCCCAGCCGGCGGCGGTTGCTCGTCGCGTGGTCCGCGGCCGCCGGAGAGGTCCCGGCCGCCGAGCACATCGAGGCGATCGGCGCGGCGTGCCGGGCCGCCGGCTGGGAGTTCAAGCCGGGCCAGGACGTGATCCAGCACGCCTCGGTCGGCATGCTCGCCGATGTGCTCGATCAGGCCAAGCGCGACGGCGCGCCGGTGGTGGCGCTCCACCTCCTCTGTCACGCCGGCCGCGCGGGGCGGACCTGGGGACTGATGCTGAACGGCGACGAGGCCGACGAGGAAGGCGTGGCGGTCGACTCGTGGCGGCTGCGCCAGCTGCTGGCGCCGCACGCCGACACGCTGCGCCTGGTGGTGCTCGCCGCGTGCGGCAGCGCCCATGGCCGCGAGTTCGACAGCGTCGCGCAGGCGCTGCATCGCGAGGGGATCCAGGCGGTGGTGGCGTCGCGGTTCCCGCTGTCGGTGCAGGGCGCGATCCGGACCGCGCAGACGCTGTACGACGCCGTCCTGGCCCAGCAGGCGACGCTCGAGGATGCGTTCCTGCAGTCGCGCAAGCAGCTGGCGCGCGACGCGAGCCGGCTCGACTGGGCCGGGCTCCAGCTCTATGCGCGCGCGGCCGACGGATACCAGACGCGTCCGTTCCGTGCGCCCGCACTCGACACGACGGAGAGCGATGGCACGCCGCCGGGCGGCGCTCGCGTCGACCTCGACCGGCTCGATCTGCCGGCGCTGCTCGAGCTGCAGGACCAGGTGCGCAGCGCGCTGGCGTCGCGGTTCGAATCGCAGCAGGCCCTGCTGTGCGTGGAGCTCGCCGACGTCGACTCCCGCGCGAACCTGCCCGACTCCGGGGTGCACCGGCGCTGCCACGGCCTGCTCGACGAGGTCTCGGCACCGCACAGCGGCCGGATCTTCGGCACCCCGGGCGACAGCCTGCGCGCCTGCTATCCGTCGAGCAAGGCGGGGCTGCGCGCGGCGCTGTCGTTCATCGACGCGGTGACCGATCACAACTACCGCTGCCCGCGCGAGGACCAGATCGTCGTGTCGATCGGGCTGCACTGGGGCACGGTGCTCACCAATGGCAAGCTGGTCACCGGCCCGGCGGTGCCTGCGGTGGCGCGGATCGCCGAGCTCGCGGGAGCGAGCCAGCTCCTGCTGTCGCAGCACGCGCTGCATCGCATCCCGAAGGTGACCCAGACGCAGTGCACGCCGGTCGGTGGCTCGGTCGGCGACGAGCTCGAGCTGTACGCGTTGCCGTGGGGCGACGAGCGCGGGCTCGCTCGCCAGGTCCGCGTCGAGGAGTCCGGAGAGCAGCTCGCGCTGCCCAGCCAGGACATCATCGCGTCCGGCAGGCTCGACGCGCTGGCCGACGGCACCCGGGCCAACGACCTCGTGCTGACCCATCCCGATCGCGAGGCGCAGCTGGCGATCAGCCGCTGGCACTTCGAGCTCCGGCGAACCCGGCGCGGGCACATGCTGCGCGCGGTGTCGAATCAACGCACCGAGGTCGATGGCAGGACGCTCCGGCCCGGCGAGGAGGCACAGGTGCGACCCGGGACTACCGTGCGGCTCGCACAGGTGATGACACTGAAGTTCCTGGGAGGTGGGCAGTCCGACTCCCCCCGAGATGCAGCTACATTGCAGCATGGAACGGACGGCGCACTGCGCAGGGTGACCGGCAGTGACGGCGATGAGGTCTCGACGGCACCGCCGCCGTTGCCACGAGTGTGAGCTCGGCCGTACCGGCGGCAGTGGTCGGTTCGAACCGGCCAACGCGCCCGGGCGCGCTCCGCCTGGACCTTTCGACGTGCACCCCGGACTGCGTAAGGTACCGCGACAGGCCGATGAACATCGCTTTATATCACGTAGTTGCGTATCCGGAATACCGGCACGAGTCGTGCTCGATGCGCTGGGCATGAAGACGCTCGCAGTTCTCTCGCTGGGTGGGATGTTCTGGGCCGCGGCTGGCTGTACGGACGGCACCGGCGATGTGAGCGGCGCGAGCGACCTCGACACCCAGGCGCCGGTCGCCGACGTGTCGGGCGACCAGAGCCAGGACAGCACCCCGGCGGGCCCGGACAGCAGCCAGGACGCGAGCCAGGCGAGCGGCAGCGACGACCAGGTCAGCACGTTCGACGGCGACGCGGCCCAGACGTTCGAGGACGTGACCGCGCGGCACTGCGACAGCCACAACCGGATGGCGAACAACGTGCCGGTGCGCGACGCGACCGGCGTGTTCACCACGGTGAGCTCGCGGGGCTTCATCGACCTCGAGAACGAGTTCTTCCAGGACCTGGGCACCAACGGCCGGCGCTGCGTGAGCTGCCACGTGCCGACCACCGGCTGGAGCATCACCCCCAAGCAGCTGCAGGCGACGTTCGAGGAGACCGACGGCGGCGCGTTCGAGGACGGGCTGGGGCTGGGCTCGGTGTTCCGGACCAACGACGGGTCGAACTCGCCCAAGGCGGACGTGTCGACCAAGGCCAAGCGGCGCCAGGCGTACAGCATGCTGCTCGACAAGGGCCTGATCCGGGTCGGGCTGCCGGTGCCTGCGACGGCGGAGTTCG
>JBGQCL010000187.1:0-20946 GCA_041495365.1 Kofleriaceae bacterium
AATGCCGGTGCTTGGGCATGAGTCTTCGAGCTGGTATTGCATTGGCTAAATCCACCCACTAAACCTAGAGGAGAACCCTTCTTGGCAGGGTCCATGATGGGGAACCCTAGCAGAAGACTCTGACAACGAGTGATGGATGGTGATCGGTTGTCGGATGCAAGCCTCGAATCGAAAGAGGTCTCGATGCTCCATGATGTCGCGAGCAGGCGATTTGAGCTCATCGCTGTGGCCGCGCGCGAGTCCGGAGCGGCATCGCTCGACGGTAGCGCCAGCTCGGGCGCCGGGTCACGGCACGGTCATCTCGAAGGCGACGGCGAAGTTGGGCTGCGCCTGTCCGGTGAACGCACCGACCGTCCTGTCGGAGTCGATCAGCTTGCCCCACCGCCGGGACACGCCCGACAGCGCGGTGCCGTCGCTGGTCGCCGCATACCCGACGATCGCGCCGGACGGGACGGCGGACGCCGCGGTGATCTGGACCGTGTCATTCACGATCGCCACCGAGTTGATGGTCAGCGGCGTGTTGCCGCTGCGGAGCTCGAACCCGCGGCCATTTCGCCACTGGGTGAGCGCGCTCTGGTGCGGCAGGGGCAAGGCAGTGTCCCAGGCGAGCGGCGGCACCGGAATGTGGAACCGCACGGTGACCACGTTCCCGGAGCGCGTGACGCTGATCGGCTGCAGCGGCTGCCAGGCGGTGTTGCCGAGCACGACGCGCTGGAAGTAGACCTCTGCGTACTTCTCGCCGAGCAGCTCGTAGCCGCGGGTCACCAGGTGGATGTTGTCGGAGGCGTATGGATACTGGTACTTGGGGCCTGCGCAGATGATGTTGCCCGGGTGATCGACGCCGACCCTCCACTCGGCGAGCGTGGACGGTGAGGAGCCCTGGACCTGGCCGGCGACAAAGCCGAACGAGTGCTGCTGCGAGGTGATCATCGGAATCGTGGTGGTCTGGCCGGTGATCGCTTTCAGGTCCGTGTTGTAGTCGGACCACAGCTGGACCATCGCGGCCTCGTAGCCGGTATTGCCCGAATCGGTCTCTCCGTGGGTCAGCACGATGGCGCCGATGCCGTAGCTCTTGCCGGTGGCGTTCGCCAGCCGCTTGATCGCGCGGGCCTCGAACAGCGTCGCCTGGTAGGCGCGCCCGGTGCTGGTGCCTCCGTTGTTGACCGGCGTGGCGGTCTTGTTGATGACACTCATCCCCTGACCGCTCTCGCCGACCACGGTGTGCGCGGTCACGTAGTCGGCCGCTCCGGCCGCCTTCGCCAGCGTGGTGACCTGGTCGGCCATCGCGGCGTGAAACGTCTCGCCGTACAGGTTGGCCGGATAGGCGCTCGGGAAGGTCGTGGCCAGCGGCCGGATCGCCTCCTTGAATGGCACCAGCGACAGCGCGGGCGCGTTCGAGTTGAACGGCGGCACCACGGTGCCGTTGAGCGCGAGCTTGAGGTTGTTGAAGTGCGTCTGGGTCGCCGCGCCGGAGAACGTCGGCGCCATCGCGCCGACCGACAGGCTCTGGCCGGTCCCGACGATGCCGATGATGTTGAACGGTATGGTCAGCGCCGCCTGCTGCTCGCCGGTCACCGGCTCGACGGTCGCGCCGTCGTCCGGAGCAGCGCAGCCGACTGCCATGGCCGAGCCGAGAGTTCCCAGGATCGAGAACATCACATCTGGAAGCCGATTTCGCATGGGCGCACACTACCAAGGAAAGCGGCAGTCGGATACGGTATCTGGAATATGTGGATTTGACTGGGAGGGAAATCATTCTGTGCCATTGACCGAGAGGGAAATCATCCCGTCTCATTCCGTAGTGCGCAGCACGGTACTCCCGGGTCGCGTGCTCGCGGGCGTCGGCGCACAGCGAGCTATACCGCGCGACACCGAGCTACATGGCACCGGCGGCGGTCGCGACCATCGCACCTGTCCGACCACGCCGTCACGGCCCGCCGGAGCGGCTCGGTCGCGCGGTCACGGCTTCAGCGCGCCGTCGAGCAGCGCGAACAGCGTCTGCCAGTGGCGCTCGGCCTGCGCGGCGTCGTGGACCGGCGTGTCGCTCGGCACCCAGCCGTGGCGGGCCGGGTAGGTCTCGACGGTGTGGTCGACGCCGGCGTCGCGCAGCGCGGTCTCCAGGCGGGCCTTCATCGCGTCGGGGAAGCTGGGATCGTCGCTGGCGCCGCCGACGTAGACCCGGGCCTGGATCCGGGGCGCCTGGAGGTGCGGGCTGTCGGGGGCGTCGGTGGCGAGGTTGCCCGGGTGGTAGGCGGCGACCGCGGCGAACCGCTCGGGGAAGTGGCCGGCGGCGGAGATCGCGAGGCCGCCGCCCATGCAGTAGCCGGTCGCGCCGATCTTGCCGGGGGCGACGGTGGGTTGGCTCGCGAGGAACGCGAGGGCGGCGCGGGTGTCGCGCATCGCGTTGGCCGGACCGAGCTTGCCCATGAACTTCTGGAACAGCGTCTGACGCATCTCGGGCTCGCTGAAGATCCGCCTGGGATCCATCGGCTCGTACGGTCCGCTGCGGTAGTAGAGATCGGGGAGCACCACGTAGTAGCGATGGCCGGCGAGCCGCTCGGCCATCTCGAACAGCGCGGGGCGGATGGCGAGGCCGTCCATGAAGAACAGCACCGCGGGCCATGGGCCGGCGCCGGGCGGGTGAAACACGTGCGCCGGGCACACGCCGTCTTCGGTCGTGAGGTCGATGGTGGTGGGCATGCGCGGGATTGTACGCGCGCGATGCCGCGGCGCCGGCTACTGCGCCGCGCGATACACGATCGGAAACGCGGCCTCGGTGAGCTGGCCCGCGTCGTCGACCGGGAAGTACGCCTCGGCACCGGCGGGCAGGCGCTCGCGGACCAGCCGGCACGCCGCATCGAACAGCCGGGTGATCAGCGTCTTTCGGGTCTGCGCGCTGCGGTTCTCGCCGCTGCTGTGCAGGGTGAGGCAGTGATGGATGCTGAGATCGCCGGGCGACAGCTCGAGCGGCACGACGCGATCGCGCCAGCGCGCGGCCTCGGGGCCGAGCGCGTCGGCGACGTGGGTCTCGGTCAGTGCGCGGACGTCGCCGAGCAGGCCCCGGGTGTGGCTGGCGTCGATCACCTCGAGGCAGCCGTTGTCGAGGCTGCACTCGGTCAGCGCCAGCCGCACGCTCACCGCCTGCGCGGGGTCGAGGTAGCCGGTGTACGTGTGATCCTGGTGCCAGGCGACGGCACCGCCGATCCGGGCGGCCTTGACCAGCACGGTGTCCTGCAGGAGCTGGACGCGGGGGCAGCCGAGCGCCGCCGCGGCGTGCCGGGCGATCGCGGGGTCGCGGGCGTGCTCGGCGATCGGCGCGGAGATCCGCGAGATGCCGGCGGCCTCCCAGACCTGGCCGGGGAGCGCCGCCGGATGCGCATCGTAGATCTCGTCGACGGCGGCCTCGAGCTCGCGGACGCGCAACAGCGCCACCGCGGCGCGCACGACCAGCCAGCCGTGCTCGGCAAAGAACGCCCGCTGGTCGGGATCGAGCAGCACAAAGCTCTCGCTAGCCGGGCGCGACCTGCGCCCGGCACGGCTGATCGAACGGCGCCGGCAGATCCAGCGTGAAGGTGAGCTCGATGCCCTCGGGGGCGTGGGCGATCGACCACACGAACCGCTCGGAGGACGGTGGTGCGCCGGGGTGGAACCGCAAGCGGATCGGCGTGGTGAGCGCGACGCTGCCCGACGCCGGGACGGTGATGGTGGTGGGCTGGACAGGAATGTCGAGGGCCGGTTGCGCGACGGCGATGCCGTGCTGCGATGCCCCGCGGGTGCCCCCGTCGTTCCACGCGTCGTTCCCTGCAAGTGCTCTCGACATGCCCGTCCTGCTGTCCATGATCGTTCATCGTACGCAGCGCCACCAGGCGCTCTTCCTTCGGGCCGCGCCGGGACTGTCGCACAGAAGCGCTGGCATCCTCACATGTTAGCCGGACCGGTGGGCAGCCTGTGGCTTCGGCGACCAGCCATGCGGACACCCTTCGGCGGTCGTCGCGAACGCCGTCGTGCCAGACGACGCTCGGCTGACCCATGTTGCCTCCTCCACAGGAGTGCATCATACTCATCAAGATGAGTAGGCGGCTACAGGTCCTGTTGGAGGAGCCGGAATATCGTGGGCTGGTGCGCATCGCGCGGGCTCGGGGCATGACCGTCTCGGAGTGGGTCCGACATGCGCTGCGCGAAGCCGCGCGTGAGGAACCGAGCGCCAACCGCGGTCGCAAGCTGGCCGCGATTCGCGCTGCTGCTACGTGTTCTTACCCGGCAGGTGACATCGACGAGATGCTCGCGGAGATCGATCGCGGGCGCGCGATGGGTATCGACGCGGAATGATCCTCGTCGATTCGAACATCCCGATGTACCTGGTCGGTTCGCCTCACGCGCACAAGGCGGATGCCCAGCGATTGCTGGAGGGTTGCGTGATGCGAGGAGAGCGACTGGTTACCGACGCAGAGGTGCTGCAGGAGATCCTTCACCGGTACGTCGCGATCCATCGTCTGGACGCGATCCAGCCGGCGTTCGACGCCCTGCTGGGTGTCGTCGATGAAGTGTTTGACGTGACGCTGGCGGACGTGCAGCTGGCCAAGCAGATCGTCCTGGGGGCGACACGGCTGTCGGCCCGCGACGCGGTTCATCTCGCCGTGATGAACCACCGCCGGATCACCCGGATCCTGTCATTCGACCGAGGTTTCGACGGCCACCCAGGCGTTGTCCGCGTGAAATAAATGGGTCTTCTCGCGTTCGGGTGAAGGGTCATTGCTGAGCTGAAAGGCCATCCCAGATGCCACGCGCCTACGACGCAGTACAGGGCAAGCTCGCTGCGCTCGGCGCCTGCGGCGCCCGTGGACAGCGTCTCGGCGCCTGGCGAGCAACCTGGCGAGGGCCGGGGAGCCGGCCTCGCCAAACGGATAGCCGCGGCGTCAGGCGGTCTTGTCGAGCGCGTCGCCCAGCACGCCGACCAGGCGATCGATCTCGGACTTCTCGATGATGAACGGCGGGGCGATCTGGATCGTGTCGCCGCCGTAGCGGACGTAGACGCCGGCGGCGAAGCACTTCATCGCGACCTCGTACGGCCGCCGGGCGGGCTCGCCGGGCACCGGCGCGAGGGTGAGGCCGGCGGCCAGGCCGAAGTTGCGGATGTCGGTGACGTGCTTGGCGCTCTTGAGGCTGTGGACGGCGTTCTCGAAGTGCGGGGCCAGCGCGGCGACCCGCTCGACCGCCTTCTCCTGGACCAGGAGATCGAGCGCGACGACCCCGGCGGCGCACGCGATCGGGTGGGCGGAGTACGTGTAGCCGTGGGCGAGCTCGACCATGTACTCGGGGCCGCCGGTGGCCATGAAGGCGTCGTAGATGTCCTTCTTGACGACCACCGCGCCGAGCGGTTGGGTGCCGTTGGTGACCTGCTTGGCGCAGGTCATCAAATCCGGGGTGACGCCGAACGCGGCCGCGCCGGTGTAGGCGCCGCACCGGCCGAAGCCGGTGATCACCTCGTCGAAGATCAGCAGGATGTTGTGGGCGGTGCAGAGCTCGCGCAGGCGCTGGAGGTAGCCGGCGGGCGGGATGATGACGCCGGCCGAGCCCGCGAACGGCTCGACGATCACGGCGGCGATGTTGGACGCGTCGTGCAGCGCGATCAGCCGGAGCAGATCGTCGGCGAGCTCGGCGCCGCGCCGGGGCATGCCGCGGGTGAACGCGTCGGCCTTGTCGTAGACCGCGAGCTGGGTGTGCGGCAGGTGATCGGCCTCGATGCCCTGGCCGAAGACCTTGCGGTTGGGGCCGATGCCGCCGACCGAGATGCCGCCGAAGTTGACGCCGTGGTAGCCGCGCTCGCGTCCGATCAGGCAGGTCTTGGTGCCCTGGCCCTTCGCGCGCCAGTACGCGCGCGCGATCTTGAGCGAGGTGTCGACCGTGTCGGAGCCCGAGCAGGTGAAGAACACGTGGTCGAGGCCGTCGGGGGTGAGCTCCTTGATCTTGTTGGCGAGCGCGAACGACTGGGGATGGCCGTACTGGAACGCCGGGGCGTAGTCGAGCATCGCGGCCTGGCGAGCGATCGCCTCGGTGATCTCGCGGCGGCCGTGGCCCAGGCCGGTGCACCACAGTCCGGACAGACCGTCGAGGATCTTGCGGCCGTCGGCGTCGGTGTAGTACGCGCCCTCGGCGGCGACGAGCATCCGGGGGTGGGCCTTGAACTCGCGGTTGCCGGTAAACGGCATCCAGTGCGCGTCGAGCCAGGCGGCGTCGGTACGGGTCAGCTTCTGGTTGGGCTGGTTCATGGGGGTCCGTCGCTTCCGAGGAAAACCTAGCCCCACGCTGCCCGGGTCCGCAACCCGCGGAAGGCGGCCTCGCCGGGAGTTGTCGGCGCGCCTTGCCACGGCTCGGCGCGTCGTCGATCGCAGGTCGGGTGATCTGCGGCCCTCACGCAGCGCCGGACCGCGGAGCCGTTCCGCTTGTCGGATCGAGGCCATGCTGTCGGAAACCTGCACAATGACTGGGGCATAACGACCCGCCATGACGCCTGAAGGAGTCGCCCGATCGTGCTGCGCCCGGTGGCATCGCGCATGCAAACTCGCGCGTACAATGGCGAACAGGTATCGATCGAGCGCCCTCGCCGGCGCGCTGATCCTCTCGACCGCCGGCCCCGGCTGGGCCGACCGCAGCATCACCCTCGACGACGCGCTCGCGCTGGCGCGCACCCACAACCGCGATCTGCGGGCCGCGCGGGAACGGCTCGTCGAGGCGGAGGCCGGCGTCGCCCAGGCGCGGGCGGCGCTGCTGCCGACGGTGTCGGCCCAGGGCAAGTACACCCGCAACTACAAGGAGGTCGACTTCGACGCCATCGCGTTCTCGCAGCCGACGTTCGACGTCGCCGACGCGATCCGGGGGGTGACGGCGACGACCAACCCGGCCGAGGCCGCGGCGATCCAGAGCGCGGTCGATCGCGATCGAGCGCTGCTCGCCGGCCAGCCCACGGTGGTGATCCAGAAGCTGAACCAGCTCGACGGCACGGTCAACGCGGCGGTGCCGCTGGTGTCGCTGCCCGCGTACTACGGGCTGTCGGCGGCGCAGTCCAGCCGCGACGCGAGCACCGCGGGGTTCCATGTCACCGAGGCCGGCGTGCTGCTGTCGGTGGCGCAGGCCTACTACGCGGCGGCCGGCACCGACGAGCTGGTCGTGGCGCGCCAGGACGCGGTCAAGGTCGCGACCGAGACGTTCGACGTCGCCCGGGCGCGGGTCGCCGCCGAGCTCGCCAACCAGGTCGAGAGCACGCGGGCCGAGACCGCGCTGGTCCGCGCCCAGCAGGACCTCGCCGAGGCCGAGAACCGGCGCGGCCAGGCGTACCGCGCGCTCGCCACGCTGATCGGCACGCACGAGCCGATCGCGGTGCAGGCGCCGCCGACCCTGCCCGACGAGCCCGGCCCGGTCGAGGCGCTGGTCGGGGAGGCCCGCACGCGCCGCCCCGAGATCGCCGCCGAGCGCGCGACGATCGCGGCGGCCGACGCCAGCGCGAAGGCCGATGCGTGGCGGTGGTCGCCGGTGCTGTCGGCGTTCGGCTTCGTGCACGACGGGAACTACACCGGGTTCTCGGGCGACAAGTACGCGTGGGGCGTCGGGCTGCAGCTCGACTGGCTGCTGTACGACGGCGGGGCCCGCGACGCCCGGCGCCACATCGCCCTGGCCCAGCGCCGCGAGGCCGAGGCCCGGCTGGACCTGCTGGCCGACACCGTGTCCGACGAGGTCGCCAACGCGCGCGGCACACTCGAGACCTCGCGCAAGGGGGTCGGAGCGGCGCAGCGCGCGGTCGAGCTGGCGCGCGAGACCCTGCGGCTGGTCCGCGCCCAGTACGAGGCGGGCACCGCCAAGCAGCTCGACGTGCTGCAGGCCCAGGACGTGCTGGTCGGCGCCGAGGTCGCGCTCGCCCAGGCCCACTTCGACGTCGAGCTCGCCGCCATCCAGTTGCGGCGGGCGGCCGGCGAGTTCCCGGCGCGGGCGGCGCGATGACCGCGGCGCCGGCCCGCTCGCGCGCGCGGCTGGTCGTCCCGGCGCTGGTGGTCGCCGCGCTGGCCTGGTACGCGTGGCACCGCTGGCAGCGGGCCCCACGCGCCGTTCGAGTGGAGCGGCACGGTGGAGGTCCACCAGATCTCGGTCGGCTCGCGCGCGGGCGGCCGGGTCCAGAAGGTGTGGGCCAGCGTGCGCCGGGTCCGCAAGATGACCGTGTAGCACCCCACGGTGTGGCGTGTACAACGATTGTGTTACAGTGTCGTCGTGCTCAGGACGGAGCTCGAAGAGAAGCTCGCGGCGGCCGGTTGGACGTTCAGGCGTGAGACCACGTATCACCGTGTGTGGGGCAAGGGCAACGTTCGGATCCCTGTGCCAAGCATCGATATCCTCGACGAGCAGGTTGCCCAGACGATCCTCC
Source organism: Kofleriaceae bacterium (assembly GCA_041495365.1). Lineage (GTDB taxonomy): Bacteria > Myxococcota_A > Polyangia > Haliangiales > Haliangiaceae > JABFXX01. The sequence continues at coordinate 8,414 of JBGQCL010000187.1, forward strand.
GGCACGCTGGGATCGATGGATGGTAGGCTACGATGATGCTGCTCGGGACCATCACGAAGCGAAAGGCGGCATGGATCGCGTCGTGCGAAGCGATCGGCGCAATCACGCAGGCCGGGACCTTGGAGTCCGCGATCGCGAGCCTTGCAGATGCCGTCGAGATCCTCGTCGACAAGAAGGGGTTCCGCGCGAAGGTGTCGGATGTCGGCGGTTACCGCGGCGAGCGCACGGTTCTGATCGATGCGACCGAGCCCGCGATGCTGTGCGCCGCAGTGCTCAGGTACCAGCGCGGCCGCAGCAAGCTCTCCCTTGCTGACGTTGCCGAGCGGCTCGGCAAGTCGCGCAACACGTACGCGACCTACGAGCGCGGCGAGCGCGAGCCATCGCTGAGCCAGTTCCGTGAGCTCCTTGCGGCGGTCGCCCCTGACATGGCGCTGATGGTTGGCCCGCGCAAGGGTCGCGCGGCCTGAGCTACGGCGAGCCCGGCACGTCGCGCCATCGCGCAAACCCGTGGCGGCGCGACGCCGCCAGGCTCGCTGGGCCGACCAGGCCGTCGATCACGAGGCGCTCGCCGCGGAGCACGAGCGCGGTCTGCCGGCGCCGGGCGAACTCGAGGTCCTCACCAAGGCGCTGCCCGCGGTCAACCGGCCCGACGCCCGCCGGGTCGAGATCGACGGCTCGGACTCGACGGTCCAGCGCCTGCGCGCTCGCCGCGATCAACGGCGTGATCGCCGAGGACAACCTCGACATCCTGAGCCGGGACGCGCGCGGCGGCATGCCGCTGTCGGCCGCCAGAACGATGCGCTCGCGGTCGGCTCGGTGGCGATCGCTTCCGCCACCAGTCATGCCGATACTGTAATTTTTAGCCAATTTTCAATGAGTGCACGAAGTGCGTCGATCGAGTCGATGCCCTGCAATGCATTCGCACTCCCGCGCGTCCTCGCCATGGAAACCAGATCTCGCGGTGGTCTCGGACTTGCCTCCGGCGTGAGCCATGGAGGTGCTCATGAGGGAGCAGACGAGAAGGATGATGTTTTGCCAGTGCGCCGGCGTGGCGCTCTTGCTTGGCGCTGCATTTTCGCCGGGCTGTCGTGCACAAGATGACAGCGACTTCGACACGATCGAGGCGGGTCGGTCCTCGATAGAACAGGCGGCCACTGCGGTGAGCTGCACGCAAGAATCGGGCTGCGGTGGCGGTCTGGCGTGCGTTGCGGGCGTGTGTCAGGCGTGCTCCGCGCATGATCAGTGTCAGAGCGACGTCTGCGACCAGAATGCCGCGACGAGCATGGGTCCGGGAGCGTGCATACCGGAGTCGTCGGTGGTCTACGTGAGGGCGAGCGGCGGGCCTGACTGCGCGACCGGCGATGGGTCGCGGGCAAATCCGGACTGCGCGATCGATCACGGCATCAGCCACGCCATCGGCCGCAAGTACGCCGTCCGGGTGTATCCAGGCAGATACTTCCCGTTTGCCGTCAACAGCCGCACCGTGTACCTGTTCGGCCCGGGCGACGGCTCTGCCGTCGTGGGAGAGGAGGATCTTCTGGCGGGCGCTGGCATCCGCAACCAGTCGCGGGTCGTGCTCGACGGCATCGACTTCGGGGTTCACGTGCTCACCGGGCTGAGTTGTCAGGACTCGACGCTGAAGGTGGCGCGTGCCACCGTCGCGGGTGACTTCCACGGCATGCGCTCCGTCAACTGCGCGCTCAACCTCGACCGCGTGCGAGTCGACAGCTTGGTCCACGACGGTCTGACGATCCAGGACGGCACGTACCGCATCACCAACAGCTACTTCAAGGCCGGCGACGCTCCCGCGGTCGTGTTCAGCGGGTCGAGCACCGGCACGTTCGAGTTCAACACCGTCACGGGCGGCGGCGGCAGCGCTCAGCCGGGCGGCATCGACTGCGGCCCCGATTCGCGGCTGATCCAGGACTCGATCGTGGTCAACAGCGTCCCGGGCGCGGGCCAGGCCCAGACCGTGGGCGCGTGCGTCCACCAGGGCGTCGTCGTGGGCAGCGCCGACACGCGGCCGGACTCCGGTCTCATCAAGATCGACCCGGATCTCGACGCGCAGGGCCGCTTGCTCGACACCCCGGCCGACGCCGCGTGCTGCATCGACAAGGGCGCGCGCTTCGTGTCGAGCCTCTATCGCGACTTCTTCGGTACGCCACGGCCGCAGGGCGCGAGCAACGATATCGGCGCCTGCGAGCTGCGCCCGCGATGCAGCCAGCCGCCCTTGCCTCCGGTCCCCCCTGCGGGGACCGAGCCGACGGACGAGGCCGAGTGGATCTCCGAGTCCGCGGCGACGCTGGAAGGCGCGTCTCCGACCACCTTCAATCGCGTGGGTGCGCCCATCACGTTCCGGCTGTCCTGCCCCACGCTGCAGATCGGGCAGGACACGGTCACCGTCTACGATAATGACCAGCCGGTGCCGTTCACGGCGCTCACCTTGGCCCCCGATGCCGTCACCCTGGCGGGGGGCATCGGGGAGGGTCGACACGTCCTGCACCTCGTCGCCAGCGACGTCTTCGGGTTCTCCATCGAGCAGAGTGTGGCGCTGTGGGCGGGCCCGTTCAGCGTGCCGGTCCTGGTGATCGACGAAGGCGGCGCGCCGGTGCCTGGCGCCACGGTGGTGGCGAGGCTCTCGGACGATCCCGACGTGACTGCCCGGCTGACTACCAACGCATCGGGCGCCGCCACCTTCACCGATCTGCCCGGGCGGTCTTACGACATCGTGGCCAGCAGCACCGGGAACCGCATTGCCACGCAGCCGACGAGCGCGTTCGACGGCCTGGTGGTACTGCGCCTGCGCGGCATCGATCCGCCGAGCGCGATCGACAACAACGATTTTTCGCTGGGCACCGCCGGCTGGAACATCGGGAGCGCGCCGGTGTTCATCACTCCCCACGTGGAAGGCTCGCCGGGCGGGTTGTTCGCGGCCCTGGGCGCATCGAGCCTCGCCGGTCGCGGCGCGGCAGAGCGTACGCCCGCTCGTTCGCTGGAGCTCGCGCCCCGGCTGCAAGCGCCGCTGGCCCTGGACGCATCGCCCCCGGACTTCGACCTCACGCTGCGCACCTCCGGCGAGGGTCAGCAGCAGATCTCCCGGACGTTCGACGTGGAAGACGGGGTCACGAGCGTCTCGGTGCGCTTCCGCTTCATCACCAGCGAGGTGCCGGGCGGCTTCTTCGGCACGCAGTTCAACGACTTCTTCAACGTCTCCATCCGCACCATGCGGGGGGGAGGCGCGGTCACCCAGGGCAACAGCATGAACGGCCTGGGTCTGGCGGCGTTCGACGCCGGCGGCGCCACCGGCTGGTTCGAGGCCGAGCTTCCGGTCGCCGCTGGCGGCGACACCGTACAGGTGGACGTCGCGGTCGCCAACGTCGCGGATGGGCTGTTCGACTCCGAGGTGGTGGTGGATGCGGTCAAGAAGAAGAAGCTCACGATCAGCGCCCTGAACCTGCGCGACATCGACAACACCGGGCTCGGGTTCCTGAGCGCTTCCGCCCACCCGTACTTCAGTGGCAATACCAGAGTCAACGGCACACTCACCGTGCGCGGCCCGAAGGACGACTCGCTGACGGAGCTCAAGGTGGAGGTGCTCGAGGGCGGCGTCGTGGCCACGGGCACGCTGGCTCCGGACCTCACCGGGACGCTCTATCGCCAGTTCGGCGACGGCGAGCAGATCGAGCTCACCGCACCGCAGCTCCTCTTCCAGATACCCGCATCCCAGCTGGCGAGCGCCAACCAGACCACCAATGGCACGCTCACCCTGAGGGTAAAGGCGCGGTCATCGAGCGGCGAGACCGCGGAAAAGGACTTTGGCCCGGTGACGAAGCTGGTACGCTTCACGGGCGGGGCGCGCTACGGCGGCCGCGACGAGGCCGTGGGCGGCGACGATTGGGCGAAGCCCGGCGTGGTCAGCTTCATCGGTGGCGCCGGCCTCACATGGGGGGACTTCTCCAACATGAACGGGGGCCCGTTCGCGCCGCATCAGACGCATCGGACCGGCAACAGCGCCGACGGGTGGTTCGCTGGATACAACGCACGCGACGCCAGCACCGCCGCGACCATCATCGGCCACCTGAACACCCACGGCCGGCGCATCAGCGCGGTTTACGTGACGTTCGCGCCCGGCAGCGCGTTCGCCAACGCGATCGCGAACGTCACCGTGAGTGATGGCCGCGCCGCCAGCAGCGTGATCCGCAACGTGGCGGGTCATACGACGCATTTCCACTGGGAAGTGACGGATAACTAGGTGTGCGCGGGCCCTCGACCCTGCGGGACGGATCCGGTCGACCGATGCGTCATCGTACCATGCTGCTGACACTGGCCCTGGCGGGAGCGCTGGCAACGCCGGTCCTCGCCGAGCAAGCACCCGCGGAGGCATTGACGGGCTTGCTGGGCGTGCTCGAGATTCCGAAGCTGATCTCGGCACCCGATCCGAATGCGCCGCCCGGATCGCGCCTGCCGGTGGCACCCCGGCCGGTCCGTCTCTATGCAGGACCCGACCGGGAGGCGAGGGTCGTCGCCGTGGCGCGCAGGCTCGAGGACCTGGCCGTCATCGAGTTCGCGTACGAGGAGTCCGGCGCCGCGATCTTCGGACGGCGCGACGGATGGTATCTCGTCGGCCTGGCCAGAGGTGGTCGGGGCTGGATCAGCCCCGACGACGGCGGCCGGTTTCATTCCCTGCCGTCGCTGCTCTCGGGACATCCCGCCTATCTGACCGGCGTGTGGGATGGAACTGTGCGGCGCGCGCCGGAGGCGTCGTCCAAACCGAACCGGGTCGACCTTTCCAGCGTGGCCTTCGACCGCGACATCAACGTCGTGGGCACGCTGCCGGTGGGCGGTCGGTTGTGGCTCGAGGTCGAGCTGCTGCCGGAGGGTCGTTGTAAAGGCACGGACGTGAAGCCCATCGCCCGCGGCTGGCTGCCCGCCCACGATCACCGCGGGCGCCTGAACGTGTGGTTCTACCCACGCGGCTGCTGAAGATGACATTGATCATGGTCGCGAGCAGCTCCCTCGCCGCTCCCGAGGAGTCCGCGCTCACTCTCGCGGCATCGCGTTGAGGGTCGTCGGCCTCCTGCATTGTGCTTGGCGATACAGGTTCGCTGCCCGGAGTAAGAGCAGTCTGGGCACCGTGGATCCAGACGTCGTCCCTGCCGCGTGTGACAAGATGCGTGCGCCCGAGCCAGCGCTCGAGCTGGAGGAGTCCATGACGGCCAGAGCCATTGTCCTGCTGGGCGGCATTGCCGCCACGTGTGCGCTCGGCACCGCGCGCGCCGACGATCACGCGCTACCGTATCACCCGTCGTTCACGACCCGGGCGATCACCCCGCTCGCGATCGAGGGGTTGACCGGCGATCGCGCGGGGAACCTGTACACCACGGGCCGCGAGGTCTCGCCGACGCCGTGTCCGGTGTGGCGGATCGATCGCAGCGGATCGCTGATCACGGTCGGGCTGATTCCCAACGCCGCGGGCTGTAACCCGACGGGGATCACGTTCGACGCCGCCGGCGATCTCTACGTCGCCGACGGCGGCGGCACCGGAACGATCTGGCGGGTGACGCCGAGTGCCGCCCAGCCCGCCACTGCCGCCGCGTTCGCGACCGGCGTGCCCGGCACCAACGGCCTCGCGTTCGATCGCCACGGCAACCTGTGGACCGGGGATGGCGGGACATCGCTGGGCCGGGTGTGGCGGATCGATCCGGACGGCGGCACGTGCGAGGCCGCGACCGGCGCGTTCGTCGGCTGCGCCGAGGCGTTCCGCGTCCAGCCGATGCGCAACGGCAGCGACCTCGGCGGCCGGCTGGCGGCGCCGGGCGCTGGACGGCAGAACAACTCGGTCCCCGCCAACAACGCGCAGAACATCGTGGCCAACGGGATCGCGTTCAACCGGGAGGGAGACATGTTGGTCGCCGACACCGCGCGCGGCGCGATCTGGAAGGTCGAGCTGCACGGCAACGGCAGCGTCAAGAGCGCGACCGGCTGCGACACGACGTTCACCGCGAACACGCTGTGCCTGGACAGCGTCGCGGTGGCGCACCCGTTCCTCGAGGGCGTGGACGGCATCGCGCTCGACCGTGAAGGCAACATCTGGGCATCGGTCAACGAGCGCAACGCGATCGTCGTCGTGACCCGGCAGCGCGTCGTCGAGCTGTTCCGCAACCCCGTCAACGCCGCGGGGCTCAGGAACGCGGCCGACGGCACCGCCGGCAACCATGTCCTGGAGTTTCCGACCAGCCCGGTCCTGGCGGGACACGCGTTCTGCACCACGAGCTCCGACGGCAACCGGCGCGACAACTCGCCCAATGCCGCGGGTGAGGTCAACGCGGGCGGGCCGGTCGGCGCGCGGGGCAAGATCTCGTGTCTCGATCAGCCACTGCGCATTCCCGGGCTCCCGCTGCCGGTGGACTAGATCGGGCCTCGTCCTCGACCAGCCGCTACTTCCCCGTGAGTGCTCCCGCAGGGTCACGGAACCGTGCCACGTAGTACGCCAGGGTGTCCAGGTCCTCCGGCGGGATCTGGCCCACCGCCCCCGTCATGGCCTGCGTGTACCCCGGGCGGGATCCCGAGTGGAAACCGCGCAAGCTCGCCTGAAGGTAATCCTCGTGCTGGCCTCCTATGCGTGGCACCTGCTGGCCACCGCCCAGGCCCGCACCGTGACAGAACACGCACTTGTGCTGCTCCGCCAGCGCCCGCCCGCTGGCCATACGGATCGGGTCGGGCGGTGTGGCCGGTGGCGGGGGAGAAACCGGTGGCAGGGTCTCGATGAACTCGGAAAAGCCCCGCAGGTCGTCGTCGGTCAGGGTCCTGGCCACTGCCGTCATGGCTTCGTTGCTGCGCCGGCCCTCGCGAAACAGGAACAGCTGCGTGATCACATACAGCGAGGGCTGGCCGGCCAGCACCGGTGTGAGCGGCGTTTCAATGCGCCCGTTGGCGCCATGACAAGCCGCGCACACGGCGGCGAAGCGCTGCGGGTAGGACATCGCCGCGAGCTCGGAGGGCGTCGCCGCGGGCGCCGTGGCAGTCGCCTTGGGGCCACTCCCCGTAGCCGGGGCTGCCGGGGCCTTTTGCTGCCCACCGACCTGCGGAGAGACCAGCGCCAGCGCCACCGCCACCGCCACCGCCACGGCCAAGGACAACAGGCCTGCAGCCCACCTCGTCATCACTTCCCGTAGCTGATGCGGTAGATGGCGCCCGCGTGATCGTCGCTCACGAGCATCGATCCGTCCTTGAGCACGAGGAAGTCCACCGGACGACCGAGATAGCTGTTGTTCTCGACGAAGCCGGTCATGAAAGTCTCGACCCGCGCACCTCCTTTGCCGTCGGGCCAGGCCACCGAGATGTCGGAATACTTCTTGGTGCGGTTCCACGGACCGTGGCGCGCGATGAACATCGCACCCTGGTACTTGGCCGGGAACATCTTGCCGCGATAGAACGTCAGGCCCAGGGAGGCCGAATGCGGACCCAGGAGGGCAGCCGGCTTGACATAGTCGTCGCACGACTTGCCCCAGCCGAATTCCGGGTCGGGGATGTTGCCCTGGTGGCAGAACGGGAAGCCGAAATGCTCCTGGCCGGGCTTGGTCACGTGATTGAGCTCGTCGTTCGGCAGTTCCTCGCTGAACCAGTCGCGTCCGTTGTCGGTGAACCACAGGTCACCGGTCTTCGGGTCGAAGTCGAAGCCCACCGTGTTGCGCACGCCCGAGGCAATCGTCTCGATGTTGCTGCCATCCAGGTTCATGCGGAAGATCTTCCCGTACGGGCCCGGATCGCAGAGGTTGCACGGCGCGCCGATGGCGTAGTACAGCTTGTTGTCGTGGATGCGCAGGTACCTCCAGCTGTGGTCGTTGCCGCCGGGCAGCTTGTCGTACAGCACCTTGGGCTCGCCGAGGTTGTCCAGCCTGTCCTCGACGTTATCGTACCGCATGATCTTCGTGTTCGTCGCAACGTACAGGCTCCCGTTGTGGAACTCGATGCCCGTGGCGTACGGCATCTTGTCGATGATGACCTTGGGCTGGTGATTACCTTGCTCCGGAATCACGTAGACCTTGTTCGCGACGAACAGCGAACTGACGAAGATGTTGCCCTTCGCTCCCTCGCGCAAGGCGCGCGCGTCCAGCACGCCCGAAGCCCAGGTCTCGACCTTGAAGCCAGGCGGCAGCTTGAACTTGGAGGTCGGGAGCTTGTCGGGTGCGGTCGGAATCGGAAACGCCGGAACCGGCGCCATCGCCATCGCGGTATCCGACTTCGGACGCCCCTTGGCCCACCCGGGCTCTTCCGCCGGCTTTGGCTGGGCCAGTGTCGGAGGCCCGATGCAACAGAGCGTTGCAAGCACAACGAGCGAGCGCACTTGCTTCATGACTTGTCTCCTTGGGGTTCTTGGGCCGACGATTCTGAAGGAAGCCCAGGAGCTGGGTAACAGCGTCCGACCGGCGAGCGTCGACATCTCGGCTGGGCCATTGCAACGCGATGGTTACACCGTCCTCGGCGTCCCGGGCAACTGCTCCGCGGCCTCCCGTCCGGTGCCACTCCTCGATCCTCAAAAGCAGCCGAGTGATCTCAATGGCTTATTGCCCGCACGCTTCGACAGCCGGTGTCGCCGCTGGCGGCCAGAATCGGCTCTCCTGGCGACGGCGTCACGCATGAGCCTTCCCCGAGTGCCACCGACGGTGCTTGAAGTGCCGACATGCAGAAGCTCGCCACCGGGCCGCGCATGGTCGAGATCGCCACGCTGGGCGAGCGCCTATCCGCGCTGCGCCTGATCGCAAGCAGGTGACTGCACGAGCTTGTGGTTGTCGATCGCACGGCGCCCCAGGCAACCAGGCGCATGACCACTCGCCGCGGCTACTCGCGCGGCATCGCGTTGAGGATGGCGAACAGCTTGTCGGGGGAGACCGGCTTGACCAGGTGGTGATCGAAGCCGACCTCGCGGGTCCGCTTGCGGTCGGCGTCCATGCCCCATCCGGTGAGCGCGACCATCACCGGCTGGCCGATCGGCAGCTGCTTGACCTGGCGGCAGACCTCGACGCCGTCCATGCCGGGCAGCCCGATGTCGCACAGCACGAGCTGGGGCCGGAACTCGCGCACGAGGTCGACGCCCTCGGGGCCGCTGCGCGCGACCCGGACCGAGTGGCCCATGGTCTCGAGCCACTCGGCGAGCGTGTCGGCCGCGTCGTCGTTGTCCTCGATCACGACGATCGCGAGCTCGCCGTTGCTCGCCGGGCGCGCGGTGCGGCCGGCGGCCGCGGCGGTGGCGGCCGCGGCGGTGCCGCGCAGGGTCAGCGTGAACATGCTGCCGCGGCCTTCGCCGTCGCTGGCGGCGACCAGCGTGCCGCCGTGCAGCTCGGCGAGCCGGCGGGCGAGCGCCAGGCCGATGCCCAGCCCGCTAGGGTTGCCGTTGGCTCGCGCGCCGCGGACCTGCGAGAACATGTCGAACGCGCGCTCGAGCTCGGCCGGGGGGATGCCGATCCCGCGGTCGATCACGCGGATCGTCGCGTCGCCGTGCCCGGCGGTGAGCTCGACGCGGATCTCGGCGCCGAGCGGCGAGAACTTGGACGCGTTGTGGAGCAGGTTGCCGATGATCTGTGCGATCCGGGTCGGGTCGACCTCGGCGCGCACCGCGGCGGGGTCGTCGAACGCGACGACCTGGCGCTTGGTCTCGATGAACGGCCGGGCCGACTCGATCGCGTTGCCGACCACCGCCGCCAGGTCGGCGGGCTCGCGCCGCAGCTCCAGCACGCCGCGGCTGATCCGGGACACGTCGAGCAGGTCGTCGATCAGCCGGACCATGTGATCGAGCTGACGGTTCATCGCGCCGAGCACGCGGCTCGACGCCGAGACCGGAGCGTCGGGCCGCTGCACGAGCAGGTCGAGCCCGGTGCGCAGCGGCGCGAGCGGGTTGCGCAGCTCGTGGGCCAGGGTGGCCAGGAACTGGTCCTTCTGGCGGCCGGCGTCGCGCAGCGCGGCCTCCGAGCTCGCCAGCTCCTCGGTGCGCTGCTTGACCCGCAGCTCGAGCGTGTCGTTGAGCTCGGCGAGCGCGCGGGTCTTGCGGAACAGATCGGCGAACACGGCGATCTTGTGGCGGAGGATCTGGGGCTTGATCGGCTTGGTCAGGTAATCGACCGCGCCTGCGCTGTAGCCGGCCAGGACGTCCTCGTCGTCGACGTGATACGCGGTGAGGAACACGATCGGGATCTGGCGGAACTTCTTCATGCCCTTGATCAGGTTCGCCAGCTCGAAGCCGCTGACCCCGGGCATCTTGATGTCGAGCACGATCGCCGCGACCTGGTTCTGCAGCAGCTGGCGCAGCGCGGCGTCGGCGCTGTCCGCGCGCAGCAAGTGGTAACTCGGATCATCGAGGATGGCTTCCAGCGCGTCGAGGTTGCGCGCTTCATCGTCGACGAGGAGCAGGTTGATGGGATCTTCCATCCGATGTACCGATCTTATCGAGTTCAGCGATACAACCATACCCGGAGCAGTGACAGCAACTGATCCGTGTTGACCGGTTTGGCGATGTAGTCGGACGCGCCGGCCTGCAGACATTTCTCGCGGTCGCCCTTCATCGCCTTGGCGGTCAGCGCCAGGATCGGCAGGGTCCGGAATCGGGGGTCCTTGCGGATCTCGCGCATGGTCTCGTAGCCGTCCATCTCGGGCATCATGATGTCCATCAGCACCACGCTGAGGTCCGGGGTGGTCTCGATCAGCTCGATCGCCTGGCGGCCGTTCATCGCGCTGATCACCTCCATGTCCTGGTGCTCCAGCACGGTCGCGAGCGCGAAGATGTTGCGGGCGTCGTCGTCGACCACCAGCACCTTGCGGCCGCGCAGCGCCTCGGTCGAGCCGTGCAGGCGCTCGATCATCTTGCGCTGGTGGTCCGGCAGGTCCTCGATGACGCGGTGCAGGAACAGCGAGGTCTCGTCGAGCAGCCGCTCGGGCGACTGGACGTCCTTGAGCACGATGCTCTTGGCGACCGTGCGCAGCCGCGCCGCCTCGTCGGCGCTGAGCTGCTTGCCGGTGAACACCACGACCGGGATGTTGCGCAGCACCTCGTCGGCCTGCAGCCGCTCGAGCAGCTCGAAGCCGGACATGTCGGGCAGCCGGAGGTCGACCACGCAGCAGTCGATCGGCTCGCGCTCGAGCGCGGCCAGCGCCTCGCCGCCGGTCGCGGCCGCGACGATCTCGATGTCACCCGCGCCGAGCAGCTCGAGGATGCTCTCGCGCTCGACGTCGTCGTCCTCGATCACGAGCAGCCGCTTGACGTGGGGCGCGACGTAGGTCTTGAGCCGGTCGAGCGCGGTCTCGAGCTCGCCGGTGGTCGCCGGCTTGACCAGGTACGAGAACGCGCCGTGCGACAGCCCGTGCTGGCGCTCCTCCTCGACCGACAGCAGCTGGACCGGGATGTGGCGGGTCCGCGGATCGAGCTTGAGGTTGTTGAGCACGGTCCAGCCCAGCATGTCGGGCAGGAACACGTCGAGCGTGATCGCGGTCGGCATGAACTCGCGGGCGAGCGCGAGCGCCTGCTGGCCGCGGTTGGCGACCAGGCCCTTGAACCCGCGGCCGCGCGCGATCCCGAGCAGGATCCGGGCGTAGTGCGGATCGTCCTCGCAGATCAACAGCACCGAGTCGCCGGGCTGGATGGTCTCGCGGTCGTCCGGGACGGTCTCCTCGGTCTTGGCGATGGTCAGCACCGGCATCGCCACCACCGCCTGGGGGTACTGGGCGCCCGGCACGAGCATGCGCTGGGCCGGACCGGTGTACGCGACCGGCAGGTACAGCGTGAACGTGCTGCCGCCGCCGGGCTTGCTGGTCAGCTTGATCTCGCCGCCCAGCAGGCTGGCGAGCTCGCGGCTGATCGCCAGGCCCAGGCCGGTGCCGCCGTACTTGCGGCTGGTGCCGGCGTCGGCCTGCTGGAACGCCTCGAAGATCAGCTTCTGCTTCTCGGGTGCGATGCCGATGCCCGTGTCGGTCACCATGAACGCGACCGCGGTCCCGGCGCTGCCGAGCACCGGGTGGTCCGGCGTCCAGCCCGACTTCACGTGGCGGACCGACATCGACACGAAGCCCTGCGCCGTGAACTTGAACGCGTTGGACAGCAGATTCTTGAGGATCTGCTGCAGGCGCTTGGGGTCGCTGGTCATCGTGCGCGGCAGCGTGGGATCGATCTCGACGTTGAACGCCAGCGCGCGGGTCTCGGCGATGTGGTGGAAGGTGCGGTGCACGGTGTCGCGCAGCGAGATGAACGTGATCTCCTCGGGCTCGACCGTGACCGTGCCCGACTCGATCTTCGACAGGTCGAGGATGTCGTTGATCAGGGTGAGCAGGTCGGTGCCGGCGGAGTGGATGTTCCGGGCGAAGTCGACCTGCCTGGTGGTCAGGTTGCCGCCGACGTTCTCGGCCAGCTGCTGGCCGAGGATCAGGATCGAGTTGAGCGGCGTGCGCAGCTCGTGCGAGAGCGTCGCCACGAACTCGTCCTTGGCCCGGCTGGCCGCCTCGGCCACGTGGCGAGCCGATTGCTCGGCCTCCAGCAGCGCCGCCCG
>JBGQCL010000188.1:0-20938 GCA_041495365.1 Kofleriaceae bacterium
AACCGCGCTGGCGGACAGCCGTGGCTCACCGAGTTGGTCTGGCCGGGCTCGCCCTTGCCGTCGGACAGCGAGCCGCCGAGCCACCACGACTTCGGCCCGCCGATCGCGTCGCACGAGTTCCAGAACTCGATCGTGTTGGCCTGGTAGGCGACGTCGCGCAGCATCCGGGTCTTCTTGCCGCGCTTGACCTCCCAGAACATCTGGCCGCCGAACTGGAAGTTGAACCGCTGGTGGTCGATCGACCACGAGCCGTTGCCGGCGATCACGATGCCGTCGTCGGTCATCGCGATCAGGTCGTCGATCGAGCGCTCCTTGGGCCCGGGCGCGAGTGACACGTTGGGCATGCGCTGGAACGGGAAGCTGCCGTAGCTGTCGGCGTAGCACGTGCCGCGCGACGCGGTCTCGCCGATCCAGCCCGCCTGCTCGCGGGTGGTCTGGTAGTTGACGAACACGCCGTTCTCGACCAGGTTCCACCGCTGGGTCGCGACGCCGTCGTCGTCGTACCCGCAGGTCGCCAGGCCCCCGGGCGTGGTCTTGTCGGCGAAGAACGTCAGGATCGGCGCGCCGATCCGGAGCTTGCCGCGCTTGTCGGGCGTGGCGAACGACGTGCCGGCGTAGTTGGCCTCGTAGCCCAGCGCGCGATCGAGCTCGGTCGAGTGGCCGATCGACTCGTGGATCGTGAGCCACATGTTCGACGGATCGAGGATCAGGTCCTTCCTGCCGGGTCCGACCGACGGCGCCTTGAGCTTCTCGACCGCGGCCTCCGCGACCATGCGCGCGTCGGCGACCATCGGGATCGACTCGATGTACTCCCAGCCGGCCTGGCGGGGCGGGATCTCGGCGTTGCACGATTCGAAGCCGCGCCGGTCGTCGACCGCGGTCACCTGGAAGCCGGGCCCGAGCCGGACGATCTCCTGCTCGATGTACGCGCCGTCGGTCGACGCCATCAGCTTCCACTCGGCGATCGCCGCGTACTGCGAGGTCGCGAACTTCACGCCCGGCACCTTCATCGCCTCGCGGTTGATCGCGAGCAACAGCTCGGCCTTGTCCTCGAGCGGGATCTTGAACGGATCCTTGGTCAGCGGGGTCTGCCAGACGTCGACGTTGGCCGGCACCGGCGCGAGCGCGACCGGCCGCTTCATCAGCGAGGCGTTGGCCTTCGCGATCGCGACGGCGTCGCGCGCGACGCGCTCGGCGTCGGCGGCGGTCACGCTCGGGGTCGCGGCGAACCCCCACGCGCCGCCGGCGATCACGCGCACGCCGACCCCGTAGTCCTCGCTCGACGCCACGCGCTCGACCCGGTCCTCGCGGGTCGCGACGTTCTCGCGGCGGAACCGGACGACCCGGACGTCGGCGTAGCTCGCCCCGGCCCTGGTCGCGGCGCCGAGCGCGCGCTTGACCAGCTCGTCGAGCCGGGGTTCGATCAGCAGGCCGCGGGCGGCGGCCAGGCGCGGTGCACCGAACAGCGCGAGCGCGCCGGCCGAGGCACCTGCGAGAAACGATCGGCGTGACAGCTTCACGGGCGCCGAGACTAGCACCGCTGCCGTGCCCGGGATCACACGGATTCGCGCCGCGCCGCGGCTTCACGCTACTTCATGCGTCGGTGGCGTGTGCTAGCGTGCCGCGCGTGGACGACCTGCTCGCTGACCTGGCGGCCGGACGGTTCGACCCGATCTACGTGCTCCACTCCGAGCACCCGATCCTGGTCGAGCGCCTGCTCGGCGCGATCCGCGACGCCGCGATGCCGCCGGCCGCGCGCGGCTTCAACCACGACGTCGTCGAGGGCAAGCCGACCGGCGCGCGGATCGTCGCGCTGGCCCAGACCCTGCCGATGATGGCGCAGCGCCGGATGGTCTACGTCCGCGACCTGTCGGCGATGGCGGCCGACGAGGCCGAGCCGCTGCTCGGCTACCTCGCCAGGCCCAACCCGTCGACCGTGCTGGTCGCGGTCGCCAGCAAGATCGACAAGCGGATCAAGCTGTACGCCCAGCTCGCGAAGAAGGGCTACCTCCACGTGCTGGAGGCGCCGCGCCAGCTCGCGCCGTGGCTGCGCGCCGAGGCCAAGCAGCACGGCGTCCAGCTCGAGCCCGCCGCGGTCACCCGGCTGATCGACGCGGTCGGCGACGACCTGTCGCGGCTCGCGCTCGGCGTCGAGCAGCTCGGGCTGTACGCCGGCAAGCGGCCGGTGACCTCGGACGACGTCGACGAGCTGATCGCCGACACCCGGGAGCGCACGGTGTTCGAGCTGACCGACGCGATCGGCGCCGCCGACCTGCCGCGCGCGCTCGGCGCGGTCGCCGCGCTGTGCGATCAGCGCGAGAGCGCGGTCGGCGTGGTCGTCATGCTCGCCCGCCACATCCGCCAGCTCGCGCAGGTCTACGCGCTGCGCGAGACCGGCGTGCCGCGCGGCAGCTGGGCCCCGGCGCTCGGCGTCCCGCCGTTCGTCGTCGACAAGCTGATCGCCCAGGCCCGCGGCTACTCGCCGCCCGCGCTCGCCACCGCGACCCGGCGGCTCGCCAACGCCGACCGCGCGCTCAAGGGCGACATCACGCTGAGCTCCATTCCGCCAAGCCCCGACGCCGCGTTCACCGGCCCGCAGATCAAGGCGCTCGGTCGCGACCTCGCCGACCGCGTCATCCTCGAGCAGCTGGTCACCGGCATCGTCGGCCTCGCGGCGTGATCGAGGCTCGCAGCGTCGATGTCTCGGCGTGATCGAAGCTGCAATCGATCGCCGGCCGCGGGAGAATTCTTGGGCGTTCCATATCCGCATGGCACCGTGCCGGCGATGCGCAATCGCTTCGATCAGCTCGCCAAGCAAATCGGCAAGGAGGCGCTCGGTTGGTGTGGAACCACCGTGGTGAACGAGCCGATCCACCCCGAGACGCAGTATGTCGATCTTCGTCACGAGCCCGACCCGGAGCGCCAGCCCGAGCGCGATCGCCTCGGGCTGCTCGGTCGGATCGCGGCGTCGTTCTGCCTGATCGAGATCTACAGCGAGGCGCCCGGCGGCGAGGAGTTTCGCGCGTGCCTGACGAAGCACCTCGCGTCATGGCAGGAGCGCGCACGCAAGGCGCGGTCGGACAGGAAGCAGCGCGTGCAGCCGCCCGGCGCCTTCGCCCCTTCGTTCCTCTGGATCATCGCGGCGGGCACGCCGAACAGCCTCATCGCCAAGCTCAAGCTCGAGGCTGGGCACGGCTGGCCGGCCGGCGTCTACCTGTTCGGCGATGACATCCTCCGCGTCGGGATCATCGTGGCAAGCGAGCTGCCGCGTGAGCGTACGACGCTGCTGATCCGCCTGATGGCGGCAGGGCCGCTGCTGGCGCCCGCCAGCACGGAAGTCGCCCTTCTTCCGCCGGACGCACCCGAGCGCGTCATCGCGGAGCCACTGCTGCTACACTACCACCACATGCTCGGTCAGGCCTCGAGCCTAACCTCCGATGAGCAGGAGTTCGTCATGGCCATGTACAAGAACTGGGAAGAACGAAAAGCAGAAGGACGAGCAGAAGGACGAGCAGAAGGCGGTGCACAAGCCTTGCTCGTCATGCTTGACGCCCGAGGCATCGCCGTACCCGACGCGGCGCGCGATCGGATCCTGGCCCAGAAGGACGAGGAGCAACTGAAGCGGTGGATACAGAAGGCCGTCATCGCCACGTCGGTCGAGGATGTATTCGACGGCGGGAACTGACGCTCTGCGTCAGTCGAGGATCTTGATCGTCGCCTCCCGTGCGTGACCTGCGCCGCCGGCGCTTCACTCGACCCGGGCGTCGAACGCGCCGGTGACGATCCGGCCGGCATGCCGGACCTGGACGAACAGCCGGTAGCTCCCGGGCCGCGGGAAGCCATAGGGGAACGCGAGATCCTCGGGTCGCACCGGCGCGGCGTGCATGGCGGCCATGTCCATGCCGGGCATCGCCATGTTCGTCTCCAGCGTCCCGCGCGCGAGCTCGAGCGCGGGCATCGCGACCGAGCCGCTCGGGTGCAGGTGCGCGAACACCGTCGCATCGTCGCGCAGGACCAGGGTGTGACCGGCCATCCCCAGGTACGGCTCCAGCGCGACCGGGGCGCCGGCCTCGTCGACCGCGCGGAACCGCAGCGCGAGCGGCTCGCCGGCGCGCAGATGCGCCGGGCGATCCCAGACCAGCGTGGCGCCATCGCCGAGCGCGGAGCGCGCCGGATCGGCATGGCCCTGCCACGCGACGTCGTCGCCGCCGGGCGGCGGGCACGCGAGCTCGGGCAGCTCAAGATCGCCGGTGCCGGTGATCGGGAACCCGGTGGCGAGCACGATGTCCGCGAACAGCCGGTAGCGGCCGACCGGCAGGCTCGGCAGCGCCTGCGTGAACGATCCGGCCGTATCGCGCACCGGGTGGAGGTGGGCGATCGCGTCGAGCCCGGCCAGACGCGCGACGAACAGGTGCATGTCGTGGCCGTGATCGGGCAGCAGCCGCTCGGGCCCGGCGGCGATCGTGAGCCGGCAGCCGTCGCGCGACGACGCGAGCTGCCACGGCCGGGTCACGAGCTGCGCGTAGCTCGACGCCTCGGCGTTCCACCACGCGTTGCCGGCGGCGAGCAGCGCGACGACCACCGCGGCGACGCCGATCGCGGCGCGCCGCGCGCGCCGGCGGTGGCGCTCGGGGACGGCCGCCCCCGGCTCCAGCGTGGCCGCGCGCGCCGCACCGGCGAGGATGCTGACCAGCGAGAGCGCGAGCGTGAGCATCAGCGCGATCAGCAGGCCGCCCAGCCCGCGCGTCATCGCGAGCGTGCGCTGCGCGATCGCGGGCA
Source organism: Kofleriaceae bacterium (assembly GCA_041495365.1). GTDB lineage: Bacteria > Myxococcota_A > Polyangia > Haliangiales > Haliangiaceae > JABFXX01. The sequence goes on from JBGQCL010000188.1 coordinate 4,780, forward strand.
CTGGCACGCCGAGCGTCCCGCGGCCGCGCGCGCCGTCGACCGCGATCCGGACCTGCAGCGAGCCGCGCTCCATCAGCCACAGGCTGGCGGTGAAGAACTGCGGATCGGTGCGACTGCAGGAACTCCGCGAACGGCCACTGCGCGGCGACCAGCGTCGCGAGGAACACCGCGCCGAGCACCAGCGCGAGCCGCCCGCGCGGCCAGGCCGCGAGCCGCTGGCGCACGAGGTCGATCGCGATCGCCGGCACGAGGATCAGCGGTGGGAACTCGAGCGGGATGAAGTGCGTGATCGACTGGTAGACGGGGCCGAGCTTGGGCTCGGCGGGGAAGCGCTGAAACAGCCACAGCATCGCGACCATGAACGCGGTGTAGAACGCCGCGAGCGTCGTCGCGCCCCACGGCCGGTTCGCGGCCCGGGCCAGCGCGAGCAGGACGACCGGCACGACCAGCGCCATCGCGCGATACGCGTCGGCGCGGTGCTGGTTGGCGCGCAGCGTGTGCTCGAGGATCGCGGTCATCGCGAGCACGAGGACCTCGCCGCCGATCACGAACATCGCGAGGCCGAGCCGCGCCTGGGCCGGCCCGGACGCGCGGTTCATCGCCGCGAGCACGAGCAGCACGCCGGCGGCTGCGACCGCCAGGATCCCGAGCGTCAGCACCATGTGCGGCGGGCTCAGGATCTTGACGTCCAGGCCATACGCGCTGTGCCACCAGTTGTCGAACGGGGCCGACACGACCATCGTCGCGGCACCCCACACCCCGAGGAACGCGCCGAACGGACCCTGGAAGCCCCACACGCCGATCGCGGCGGGCCGGAGCTCGGAGCCCCGGCGCAGCGTCGTCGTGAGGATGAGCAGCGCGCCGGACGGCCCGGCGATGATCCCGCCGGCCTGGATCGCGATGTGCGCCGGGGTCCAGAACGAGTCGCGGCCGATCGACATGTGTCACGAGATGTCCCGGTACATGCCGACCACGATCGACGACACCGAGGCCAGTGACGCCCACGCGAACCACGGCAGCCGGTCACGCATCCCGGCGGACCATGGCCGAGCGCGCGCGGCCCGCCTCAGTCGTTGTCGATCTTGATCGTGGGCGAGTTGGCGCTGGGGCGCGGCGGGGCGGGCGGCCGCGGCGGCAGCTGGATCGCCGGCGAGGTCTCCTCGTTGGTGATCCCCATGTCCTCGAACGGCCGGCGGTACTCGTTGGGCAGCCGGGCGAACCGGGCGGCGAGCGTGGCGCGCGGAACGAACAGCTCCTCGCGCCGGCCGTCGCCTATGTCGCGCTTCATGATCAGCTCGCCGGTCATCCGGCTCTTCTCGCGGATCGTGCGAGCGAGCGGCGTGAGCTGGGCGAGCAGCTCGAGCGGGATGATCCGCGGCTCCTCGAGCTCGGCCAGCGGCGTGTTGCCGAGCGACAGCTCGACCAGCGTGCGCCGGGTGATCAGGTCCCGGAGCGCGGCGTTGGCCTTCTCGGCGAGCAGCCGCACCGGGGCGACGTCCTCGATGTCGAGCGGGTTGGGATCGCCGTCGGCGTCGCCGGCGGCGGTGATCGAGACCCAGGTCGCCCCGGCGTCGGTGACCGCGAACCGGAGGCCCTGAGCCGACTTGTTGGGGTTCTCCTTGAGCGTGACGATCGCCTCGCGGGTGTTCTTCTCGAACGCGACCACGACGTACTTGCCGAGGTCGATCGGCGCCGGCTTGGCCTTGCCGAACACGCCCTTCTTCATCATGTGGACGACCACGCCGTCGCTCAGCTGGTCGACCCGGATCGGCGCGCGGTAGGGGTCGGGCGCCAGGCTGAAGCTGGCCGAGATCCGGCCTCCGGTCGCCACCGCGTTGGCCGAGGGCTCCAGGCCGCGCACGTCCCACGACATGATCCAGGCCGCGTTGGGCAGCTGCTGGTCCTCGAAGAACGGCCGCAGCGCCTTGAGCACCGCGTCGGCGGCGGTCCTGGGCGCGGCCAGCGCGTCGGTTGCGGTGACCCGGCCCTCGACCTGACGCCGCGCCTCGGAGACGGCGGACTTCACGCCCGCGGCGATCTTCTGCGAGACCTGCTGGGTCAGGCTCGGCTTCTTGCCGTCGGAGGGGGCGAACGCCAGCAGCGAGCCGACCACCGTGGCCTCGAGATCGGACAGCCGCCCGAGCTCCTTGTCCGCTTCGCGCCGGACGTCGCGGGCCTTCTCGCGGCGCGCGTCGAGATCGGTCAGCGGGACGAACGCGTTGGTACACGCCTCCACCGCCGTCGTCAGGGTCTCGATGAAGTTCTCATCGAGCGGGAACGGAGTCCCGTCGCCAAAGCGGTACATATCCTGCAGCATAGCACTCCCGCCGTCATGGACTGACTTTTCACACGACGGCCGCAGTTCAGCGCCCCCGGGACAGCCGCCGCCTCAATAATTCCCGGTGAGACCCAGCTGGAGGATCACGGCGTCGATCAGGCTGTTGCCGTAGATGAACTGCTTGTTGATCCCCATCGGGTTGCTGGCGAGGTCGTCGGCGGGCAGGACGTCGAGCATCAGGACGTCGGCCTTGACGTTGAACTGCAGCTTGTCGAACAGGCCCCACACCGGGTGGTCGCCGCCGAGCGTGATCAGGGTGAGCTTGCCGCCGAACGTCGCGTTGCGGACCGGCGACAGCTCGCGATCGCCGGTGAAGTAGGCGCCGGCGGTCGACTCGGTCTCGTAATAGAACGCGTCCTTGAAGAACCTCGCGGCGCGCTGCTGGTAGACCCGGGCGTGGACCCTGAGCAGCAGGCTCTTGCCGATGTACTGCGAGTAGCCGAGCTCGGCGTCGCCGGCGATCACGCCCCACGTGTCGTCGTAGAACCGCGCGTCGAAGTGGACCGCGGAGTGCAAGCGCGGCAGGAAGCGGTTGAGCCGCGCCGACAGCGACCAGCGATCGCGGATGTCGGGGATGTGCTCCTGCGGCGAGTTCTGGCCGATCCGCACCCGGCGGTAGGGGTTGGACTGGAAGCCCTCCAGGACCTGGCCGAACAGCGCGATCTGGAGGTTCATCGTCGGTGTCAGGTTCTGGGTCACCGTGGTCTGGGCAGTGTCGATCGACAGCCCGCGCCACAGCGTGATCCCCGGGCGGTCCTTGCCGAAGATGCCGCCCGACTTGTCGCACGGATCGGCGCCGGTCAGCGCCTTGGCCTCCTGCGGCGTCGCCGTGCCGTTGTCCTTGTCGCACACCAGGTCGAAGCTGTGGCTGTAGGCGAGGGCGACGGTGGTGTTGCGGCCGGGCAGGTCGATCGAGGCGCTGCCGCCGAGCTGGCGCGACAGGTAGTCGCGCTCGGTGCCGACCGTGGCGCTGAAGTGGATCTGCGAGCGCTTGCCATGGAACCCGAAGCCGATCGTGCCCTCGTGGCGGGTGTCGGAGAACTTGGTCGCCGAGCTGACCGCGTCGGCCTGGTAGATGACCGACGTCGCGCCCGACACGGCGTCGGCCGCGTACGACACGTCGAGCGTGACGAACCGGCCGAGGTCGACGCCGAGGTCGGCCTGCGGGTGGATCACGGTCAGCCCGCCCTTGCCGCCGTCGCGCTGCTCGGCGAACAGCGAGGTCGAGACCTCGGCGCGGTCGTCGGCGCGCGCCGGGCCGTGCGCCCCGAGCGCCCCGAGCGCTGCGACCGCGCCGGCCGCGGCGAGCGCTGCTAGTTGCAGCCGCATCCGCCGCCTCCGGCCCCGTGCCCGCCGGCGGCGCCCTCGCGGTTGCTGCGGATGTGGTCGTCGGACGCGGCCTCGTGGAGATCGTCGTCGAACACCATCACCTGGTCGGCGAGGAACTCCTTCTCCGCCGCGCGCACCGCCTGCTTGCCGCAGCCGGTGCCCGCCAGGGCCGACGCTGCCAGTCCGATCGCGACGAGGATTGCACGCATGGGGAGCTCCGTCAGAAGAAGATCGCCAGGCCGCCGGAGTACTCCTGGCCGTTGCTGGCGTGGTTCTCGTTGAACAGCGACCAGTTGCGGGCGTCGAGCCGGAGCGTGATCTGCTTCTTGAACGTGATCTCGAAGCCACCGCCTGTGCCGAGCGCCATCAGGGTCTCGTTCTTGTCGATGAAGTTGTCGACCTTGGGCCGGATGTGGGCGGCGCCGGTCGAGATGCTGGCGTACGGGCCGATCACCGCGCCGGGCACCAGGCGGAGCACGAAGCCCAGGCCGCCCAGGAAGATGTCCTTCTCGGCGCGCGGCGACAGCCCGGCGAAGCCCTCGAGCGCCCAGTACGGATCGATCAGCCACGATGGCCGGAGCAGGAACATGCCCTCGCCGTCGAGCAACCCGGCCGAGAACGACAGGCCGACGCTGGCGTAGCCGACCGGCGACGGGCCGAGGATCGCGCCCTTGATCGCCTGGCCCATGCGGACGAACACGCCTTCGTCGCCGGGCGGCCCGACCTCGAACGGGAACGCCATGTCGCCGACGATCCAGCCGGTGGTGCCATCGTCGAGCTCGATCTTGAACCAGTAGTCGCGGGTGCCGCGCTCCAGCACCTGGAAGACCTGGCCGCGCTCGGCGTAGTACACCTCGCGGTAGCTCGCGTTGGGCCCGGAGTGGACCGGCGCGCGCTGCGCGATCACCCGCAGGTAGGCCTCGGCGCTGGCCTGCGCCGGGACCAGCGCGAGCGCCGCGGTCAGACCGAGCGTCGCGACGAGCAGGAGGCTGCGGGCGCTCACTGGAACCAGTCGAGGAAGACCTGCACCGCCGGATCGGACAGGTTCGCGAAGAGGTCGCCGTCGGTGTGCGCATCGATCCCGGCCAGCGGCTTGGTCAGGAACGGGCTGGCGGACGGCATGCCGCAGTTGAGGTAGATCTGCACGCGCTTGTAGGCGGTCGGGTAATCGACCGGGTTGGGAAAGTCCAGGCCGTTGCCGCCGGCGACGTGGCAATTGGCCTGGTTGCACTGCAGCTTGGGGTCGGTGCGGACGACGTACCTGGGCCAGATCTGATCCTGGAAGTACGAGACGCCGCCCGCCGGGTTGCACAGGCCGATGTCGGTCGGCGTATCGCCGAGGTCGACGGTGGGACAGCCCCCCAGGAGCCCCAGGCCGAGGCCCAGGCCGAGGCCCAGCCCGAGGCAACGACCGACTCCGACGCCGAGGCGGGCCAGGCCGCCCGCAACGACCGATGTCCGGGATCCCATCCGCAGGAAACATACACCCGAACCGCTCACCCCCGCCACGGTCCGGACGGATCACCGCGGTTGGTGTAACCTCGATCGCAGTGTCGACAGGAGCGTCCCGTCCCCCGAGCCGACCAGCGGCGGCGGCGCCTCCACCACCAGGGTCGAAGCCATCACCGCCGCCGATCCCGGGGATCCGGAGCCCCGGGAGGCCGGACGGCGGCTCGGGGCCGGTGCGAACGGTTCGCAGCCCGCTGGTGGGGCGCGCGGAGCAGCTGGCGACGCTGTCGGATGTCGTCGCACGCGCGATCGACTTCCAGGCGCCCCAGCTGGTGACCGTGGTCGGCAACCAGGGGACCGGCAAGACCCGGCTGATCAACGAGCTGACCCCGCTGCTGGCGAACCGCGATCCGCCGTGCCGGGTGTTTCACGGCGTGGCCGAGCGCGACGCGGAGGGCAAGCCGGTCCGCCACGCCGCGCTGACCTCGCTGCTGCGCGATCGCTTCGAGCTCCTGCCGGTGCCCGACGAGACGTCGCGGCTGCGGTTCGCGCACGAGGTCAGGACCGTGATGGGCTCGGACCAGGTCGCCGAGATGCTGCACTTCGTCGGCGACTTCCTCGGCCTTCCGTACGCGGCGACGCCGTTCCTGCGCGCGGTGGCCGAGAACCCCAGGCAGTACACCGAGCTGGCGCGCACCGCGCTGCGCCGGTTCATCGAGCTCGACGCGGCGCAGGCGCCGCTGGTGCTGGTGCTCGACGACATGCAGTGGGCCGACGCCGACACGCTCGGCCTGGTCAGCGAGCTCGTCACCGGGCTGGGCGGCTCGCCCGTCGTGCTGCTCACCGCGGCGCGGCCCGACATGCTGGTCCACGCGTCGGGCTGGGGCGAGGGCGCGGTCGATCACGAGCGCATCGACCTGCGCAACCTCGAGCCCGATGACGCCGAGCAGATGTTCCGCAACCTGCTGGCGCGGGTGCCGAACATCCCCGAGGACACCGCCCAGGCCGCGGTCGAGATGACCGGCGGCAACCCGGCGTTCCTCGAGCACCTGGTCCGGCTGTTCTTCGACAACGGCACGATCGACACCCGCGGCCCGGTGTGGCGGCTCGATCCCGATCGCGCGGCGGCGACCGAGCTGCCGATCTCGATCGAGGAGGCGATCGAGGCGCGGATCGCAGCGCTCGAGAACGACGAGCGCGATCTGCTCGAGAAGGCGGCGGTGTTCGGCAACGTGTTCTGGGTATCGGCGGTGATCGCGATGACCCGGCTCGAGACCGGGCCGCCGGTGGTCCAGCCCGAACCGCTCGAGATCGAGTGGGGCGACGGCGAGGAGGTGCGGCGGCAGGTGTCCGATCTGGTGGCGTCGCTCGCCGAGCGCGACTACGTGTTGCCGCTCGACGTCGACGACTCCAGCATCCAGGGCGAGGCCGAGGTCGTGTTCAAGCACAACCTCGAGCGCGAGCTGGTCGTGCGATCGACCGAGATCAGCCGGCGCGCGCGCTACTACCTGTCGGCGGCGCAGTGGCTCGAGGCCAAGACCGTGCAGCGCAGCGACGAGCAGCTCGAGTTCCTCGCCGGGCTGTACGAGAAGGGCGGCGACAAGCTGCGCTCCGCGCACTGCTACCTGCAGGGCGGCGATCGCGCGCGCGCGCGGTACGCGCCCGACGAGGCCCGCACGCTGTACGACAAGGGCCTGCAGATGCTCGGCGAGGTCGACGCGCCGGCCCGGCTCGACGCCCTGCACAACCTCGGCGACATGCTCGAGCAGAGCGGCCGCACCGAGGAGGCGATGCGCTACTTCGTCGAGATGCTGCAGCTCGCGTGGCGCTACGACAACTTCGCCAAGGCCGGCGCGGCGTACAGCCGGCTGGCGCGCGGCTATCGCCGGTTCGGCAAGTACGATCTCGCGATGGAGCACCTGCGGCGCGCCCACGAGCTGTTCGAGCGCTCGCGCGACGACCGCGGCATCGCGTCGACGCTCGACGACATGGGCCGGGTCAACTGGCTGCGCGGCGGGTTCGGCCAGGCGCTGGAGTTCCACCGCCAGGCGCTGACCATCCGGCGCGCGCTCGGCGACCGGCGCTCGATCGCGCTGTCGCTGGCCAACATCGGCCGGGTCCACCACGACACCGGCAACTTCAAGGCCGCGATCAACCAGTTCCGCGAGGCGCTCGACCTGCGGCGCGACATCGGCGACCTGGTCGGCATCGTCCAGTCGCTGTGCGACCTCGGCGGGGTCCACGCCGAGGACGGTAATCACGAGCTCGCGCTCGAGCTGCTCGGCGAGGCCCGCACGATGGCGCAGGACATCGGCGACAAGCTCGCGCTCGCCGATGTCCTGTCGCGCGCCGGCGAGGTCAAGGCGGCGATGGGCCGCGGCCACGAGGCGGTCAAGGACCTGACCGACGCCAAGCAGCTGGCGTCGGGGCTGGGCGATCGCGGCGCGCTCGCCACCGCGCACCAGCGGCTCGCCCACGTCCAGCTCGAGCTCGGCGACCTCGCGGCGGCCGACGTCGAGGCTCGCGCCGCGGTCGCGGTCAGCGAGGCGGTCGGCCTGCGGGTCCACATCGGCTGCGGCTACCGGGTCAAGGCCGAGGTCGCCGCCGCGCTCGGCGACGCCGCGCAGGCCGAGGAGGACTTCCGGCGCGCGATCGACATCCTCGCCGCGGTCAAGCACGAGGTCGAGCTCGCCCGCGCCTACCAGGGGCTCGCCGGGGTCAAGGACCGCGCCGGCCTGTCGGCGGATGCGCTCAAGCTCCGCCACCGCGCCGCCGACATCTTCAACCGGCTGCGCGGCGCGGCGGCCACCGCGACCGCGACGGAGTAGCGCCATGCCAGAGGCGGTCCCGGAGGCAGCGACGGATGCACTCGCGCGGCAGCGGCTGGCGGCGGCCGTGCCGGCGAACGTCCGCGCGGTGTGCCGGACGCTGGCGTCGGCAGGTCACCAGGCGGTCGCGGTCGGCGGCGCGGTGCGCGACGCGATCCTCGGCCGCGAGCCCGGCGACTGGGACGTCGCGACCAGCGCGCACCCCGACCAGGTGATCGCGCTGTTCCCGCACACCGTGCCGACCGGGCTCCAGCACGGCACCGTGACCGTGGTGACCGGCCGCGGCGCGAGCTCGCACGTCGAGGTCACCACGTTCCGCGGCGAGGGCGCCTACACCGATGCGCGGCGGCCCGATCACGTCACGTTCGGCGTGCCGCTGGTCGACGACCTCGCGCGCCGCGATCTCCGCGTCAACGCGATCGCCTACGACCCCCGGACCGACGCGCTGATCGATCCGTACGGCGGGCAGATCGACATCGCCGAGCGCCGGCTGCGCGCGGTCGGCCCGACCGGGCGGGTCTACGACGACGCCGTGGCGCGGTTCACCGAGGACGGCCTGCGGGTGATGCGCGCGGTGCGGTTCGCCGCCGCGCTCGAGTTCGAGCTCGATCCCGAGACCGAGCGCGGGATCGCCCCGGCGCTGCCGTCGCTCGCCCGGGTCAGCAAGGAGCGGATCTGCGACGAGCTGCGCAAGATCCTCGCAGCGCCGCGGCCGTCGCGTGCGCTGGCGATCGCCGAGCGCACCGGGATCCTCGCGCTGATCCTGCCCGAGCACGGGGCGGGGGTCGCCGCGTGGGCCGCCGCCCGCGCGGTCAGCCGCGACGCGCAGCTCGCGCGCTGGCTGGCCCGGGTCGACGCCGCCGGCCCGGCGCGGCTGGCCGCGCTGCTCGCCGAGCTCGCCGATCCCGATCCGGCGCGCCGGCTGGACCGTGGATCGCAGCGCGCCGTCGAGGGGGTGCTGCGCCGGCTCAAGTTCTCCAACGACGAGTGCGCCGCGGCCGCGGTCGCGGTCGGCGCGGCGGCGGCCGTGCTCGCCGGCGGCTGGACCGACCCCGAGATCCACCGGCTGCTCGCCGACGTCACCCGCGGCCACGCCGCCGGCGCGATCGCGCTGTGGCGCGCCGACGGCGCGGCCGAGCTCGCGGACCGCGCGGCCGCGATCGTGGCGCGCGGCGACGCGCTCGCGGTCGGCGAGCTCGCGGTGACCGGCAAGGACCTGATGACCGCGCTCGACATGCCGCCGGGCCCGCTGGTCGGCCGGCTGCTCGCCGCGCTGCTCGACCGCGTGCTCGCCGATCCGGCGCTCAACACCCCGGACGCGCTGATCGCCGCGGCGCGCGGGCTGGAGCTCGAGCTCGCCCGGTAGAGCGCCGTGAGCTGACGATCGCGCCGAGCGCTCGTGTTTGACGAGCTCGCGCCCATGCACTACGGTGTCGTGCATGGCGAAGACCGAGGTCTATTCGTGGCGGTTGTCACCTGAAGTGAAGCGATCGCTCGAAGACGAGGCGCGCCGTCGCAGCGTCAAGCTGGCAGAGATGCTCGACCAGATCGCGCAAGAGTTCCTGTCGAGGCGCATGCACACCGACGATGCGCAAGACCGCATCCGGACGGCCGCGCGGCGCTGGATCGGATCGATCTCGGGTGGCGGAGCACCCCGCTCGAAGCAGGTCCGTGAGCTTGTCCGTGAACGGTTGAGGGCGAAGCGTGGCGATGACCGCTCTCGTTGACATCGGTGCCCTGCTGGCGATCCTCGATCGCCAGGATCCGTGGCACGCGCGTTGTGTCAACGCGTTCGAATCGCTCGAGCTCCCGCTCTTGACCTCGACTGCCGTCCTGACGGAGCTCTTCCACCTGGTCGGCTCGAGTCGCCGGGACATCGCTGCCGCCTGGCACTTCATTCGCGCCGGGGCCGTAACGATCGGGGCGATTGGCGACGAAGATCTCGGTACGCTCGAGCGGTTGATGGATCGCTATCACGACCGGCCGATGGACCTCGCCGATGCCACACTCGTCTTGCTCGCCGAACGCGAGTCGCTCACGACCATCCTCACGGTGGACAACGATGACTTCGAGACCTACCGGATCGGTGGGCGCAAGCGGTTTCGTGTCGTTCCCGGCCGGTGACGAGATCGCGTGCGGGCTCAACGTCCTTCCGGCTGCTCGCCGCGCGGCTCGACCGCGTGCTCACCGATCCGGCCGCCCGCCCACCGCCCCCGCTCCCGCCCGCCGTCCCCGCTCCCGCCCGCCGTCGCCCGCCGTCGCCCGCCGTCACCCGCCGGCCCCGCCGCCCGATCGCCGAGGCCGACGCCAACCCGGAGACCCCCGAGGGCAAGGCGCTGCTGATCGCGGCGTCGCCGCTGACCCACGCTGCGGACATCCGGCGGCCACTGCTGATCGGCCAGGGCGCCAACGACTCGCGGGTCAAGCAGGCCGAGTCCGAGCAGATCGTCGCGGCGATGAAGGCGCACCACCTGCCGGTGACCTACATCGTGTTCCCCGACGAGGGCCACGGCTTCGCCCGACCGGAGAACAACATCGCGTTCTTCGGCGCGGCCGAGGCGTTCCTGTCGGTGCACCTCGGCGGCAGCTACCTGCCGCTGACCAAGGCCGAGATCGAAGCGTCGTCGATGCAGGTCAAGGACGGCCGCGACGGCGTGCCGGGCCCGTAGCCGGGTCGGTCCCGACCGGGAAGGTTGTGGGGCCGCGTACAGTAGAAGGAACATGAGCTACGGCCGGCAGGGGCGAGAGCACGGGCAAGGCCGGGAACCGGGGCGGAGCTCCGGCGACCCAGCCCTTGGCCCCGGCAAGTGCACGCTGACGATGGCGCTTCCGGTCCAGCTGAAGCCGGGCGCCGAGGCAGCAGCCAGCGAGCCGGTCCCGGCGCCGTCCGGCGGCGGCGGTGCGCTGCCCGGCGACCTGCAGGCCAGGATGGGCCGCTCGTTCGGCACCGATTTCTCGTCGGTCCGGGTCCACGAAGGCGACCACGCCACCGCGATGGGCGCGCTCGCGTACACGCAGGGCACCGACATTCACTTCGCCCCCGGCCAGTACCAGCCTTCGAGCCAGAGCGGGCAGCAGCTGATCGGCCACGAGCTCGCGCACGTGGTGCAGCAATCGCAAGGCCGCGTGGCCGCGACCACGCAGGCCAAGGGCGTCGACCTCAACGACGACTCGTCGCTCGAGCACGAGGCCGACGAGGCCGGCGCGCGCGCCGCGCGGGGCGAGCCGGCCGGCGTGTCGGGTGGCGCGCTCGGCAACGCCATCGCCGGGGCGACGCAGCGCAAGGTGATCCAGCGCAACGCCGAGGTCCCGACGCACTACGGCAAGTTCAAGACCACCAAGTTCGACAAGGTCGGGACCGTCGGCGTCAGCTGCGTTCTTGAGTTCCATCCCGACGAGAACATCATCGACGCCAAGAAGATCGGCCTGTCGCAGACCGCCAAGATCACCTACGACAACGGCGCCCACACCGGGATCGATCCCACCAAGGAAGGCCGGCGCGTGAAGTCGGGCGGCGGCCAGGACTACGTCCTCGATCGCATCTCCAGCCGGAACAATCCGATCTACGGCGCCGACTCGCTCGGCGCCGGCGACGGCACCGACAAGACCGCCGCCGACAACAACACGTCGGGGGATCCCACCAAGGTGGGCCCGGCGGCCGACGGCGGGAATGCCACCTACCAGCTCGGGTTCGCGTTCACCGAGGGCGGGGCCAAGAAGAAGAAGGAGGCGGCGCTGTTTGACCGTCCGCAGGGCAGCGCCAACATGTTCGAGACCACCGCGCTCGGCCTGGAGGGACGCGACGCCGGCCAGTATTTCGGCAGCGTGAAGTGGGGCTACGAGAAGAAGCCCGGCGACGTCGAGCCCAAGGACATCGAGCTGGTCTCGATGGGCGTGCCGAGCCAGAACTACCTCGCCGGCGCCAAGCTGTGGAACAACACCAAGACGCGTGGGACGCTGGAGGTCACGGCCAATCCGGCGAAGGCCAAGAAGCTCGACATGACCAGCGAGGATGTCGCCAAGGGAACCAAGTGCCGTCAGCTCGATGATACCGTCACGATCGGCGGCAAGCCCGCCGTCCAGGTCGAGACGCTCGATGCCAGCGGGACCGGGACCGGCAAGCAGTACTACATCCTGACGCTCGACATGAAGGATGCCGGCGACGGCGGCGAGACGGCCAAGCTGCCCATCCCGATGGTGTTCACCAATCCGGCGGCGGCGCCGCTCTACAGCGATCCGCAGATGAAGACCAAGGTGAAGGATCTCCGGGCCGGCAGTCGCATGGAGCCGTGGGACACCTGCACCATCTACGGCTCGTACGGCATGAAGCTGGTCGACGGCCCCGATACCGGCAAGACCGGCTATGTCGACCAGACGCTCCTCAAGCAGGAGAGCTAAGATCGCGATGCGCCCCTCCGGTGCGCTGGTCGCCACGATGCGCCTTCCGCTCTATGCTGTGATCGGCTTCCTCTGGGCAAGTTGCTCCTCCATGACACACAGCCATGCGTCCTCGAACCTCGACACCCTGGCCGCCCGGCTGGCGTCGAGCCCGGTGGCCGAGATGGCCACGGGGCTGGGCGATGATCCGCACGTCAGTGAGCTCTGGAAGGAGTTCCCGGACCCCGACCTCTACGCGTCGCTGGTCGCCGATGGCCACCGCGCGCGCCCGGTTCGCTTCGGGGCTGCCGTGGTGCTGTTCGCGAATCGGCGCGAGCGGCTGTCCCGGATCGAGCCGCGCGCCGTCGCGGACGTGTTCGCCAGAGCGTTGCAAGACAACCTCGCCGGCTACGCGTACCCGTGGGGTCGGCTCTGGGCATCCCCGGAGCCGGTGGGTTACCTCGGCCAGGTGCTCGTCCGGATCGGGCGGCCAGCGCTTCCAGCCCTGGAGGCGCTCCTCGACGACGCGACTCCGCGCGACACCTATCTGGGGAGCGAGGAAGCCACCGAGATGGCGCAGCGCAGGTACCGCGTGAAGGACTTCGCTGCCGTCTACATCGCCCGGATCCTCAAGCTCGAGCTGCCGTGGGAGCCCGAGCTCGCCAGGCGCGACGCTGCGATCGCCAAGCTCCGTCAGGCGATCCCGAGGCCCGGCCGCTGACCGGCGCGATCGGCGAGCGATGCCCGTGCAGACCCGGCGTGGCGACGGTGGATCGGAACGCGAATGTGCGCGCGCTCAGCGCAGCTCGACGGCGGCGTCGACGACCAGGGTGCGGGCGCCGCGGCCGCCGATCACCACGCGCGGCAGATCGAGCCGGACGATCCGGTCGCCGAGGTCGACGACCAGGTGCGATGCGCGGCGCAGCAGGTTGGCCAGGCCGGTGCGATCGGGCTCGGGGTCGCCGGTGCGCGAGGCGGCGACCTGGGCGGCGAGCGCCTGGGCGTCGATCAGCCGGAGCGGAGCGGGGGCGGCGGCGAGCGGAGCGCCCGGGCCGCCGGCGCCGCCGCCCGGGCTCTCGAGCACGACGGTCCAGCCGATCGCCGGCAGCTCGAGGAACGACACCGCCAGCTCGCGGCCGGACGGCGGGGTCTCGCGGATGATCACGCCGGAGGCGTCGCCCTGCGGGCGGCCGGCAGCGGCGAGCACGGTGGAGAACGCGGCGCGCACCATCGCATCGCTGGTGACGTTGCGCTCGACCGGGCAGCCGGCCGGCTCGCTCGGCAGGTCGTGGCCGAACGGCTTGACCTCGACCGGGTAGCCGGCGCGGCGGGCGAGCTTGACCGCGGCCGACGGCGTGGTCGCGACCGCCTGGCGCGTGATCGGCACGCCGTAGGCCGCGAGCAGCACCTTGGTCTCGTGGTCGCCGACCCGGCGCTGATCGCTGGCGAGCTTGGCGAGCTGGCGGGCGAGCCGGTCGGCGTCGATCGCGAGCTCGGCGGACGCCGCCGCGGGCGCCGGGCCCAGGCCGACGGCGATCCGCTCGGCGGCGCGGCCGAGCATGGCGACCGCGGTCAGCGCGGCGCGCGCGCCGTGCAGCACCGCGGCGTCGCCTGCGAGCTCGCCGCGCGCGGCGACCGGGACGTGCAGCGCGGGGGTGCCGGCGGGCGGCGGTCCGAGCCCCGGTTCGTAGAGCACGACGTCGGTGGGATCATCGGCCGCGGCCAGGGGCGAGCGCGTCCCGCCGAGCTCGGCGTCGGCGGCGATCGCGATCGCCTGGGCCTCGAGCCACGAGCCGGGCGGCGCGATCACCGCGGCGCGCGGGCCGGCGGGCAGCCCGAACCGCACCAGCAGCACGACGGCCTCGAGCCAGGCATCGACGTCGTGGGTGACCGCGGCGCCGTGGGCGCGCAGGTAAGCGAGCGCGGCGCTGCGCTCGATCACGGGGCGCCCGGTGCCGTGCGGCGGCGGCGCGAGCAGGCACACCGGCCGTCCCGCGGCGGCGGCGCGCGCGCACACCTCGGCGAGCTCGACCGCCAGGGCCGCGCCGGGCGCGGCGTCGAGCGCCCACGCGATCGCGTCGCTGGCAAGCGCGGCGTCGATCCCACGGGGGGCTTTGCCCCCCGTCCCGCCGGCAGAGCCGGCAGGGCCCCCACCCCCCATCTCGCTGCGCTCGATCCACTCCGGCGCGCGATCGGGGAGCGCGTCGTTGGCCGGCCGGGTCCCGCGCGGCGGCAGCGGCGGCTCGGCGATCCGCGCGGCGACGCCGCGCGCCGCGAGCGCGGCGACGGCGGTGGCGCCGAGGTGGGCAGGCGCGATGATCTGCACGCGGGTGGCGGCCGGAGCGCTCGCGATCGGTCGGGCCTGGGCCATCATTCACCCTGGGCACCCTGGGCACCCTTGGTGCCCTTGGCGCCCTTGGCGGTCTTCGTCGGCTTCGCGCCGCGCGGGGGCCGCGAGTCCCTGCCGTCTCTGGCGTCCGGGTCCTCGGCCGGGTCGCGGCGCGGCGCGGCGTACAGTGCGATGTGCTCGGCGACTCGCTCCACGCTGCGCCGCGGGTCCTGGGCGGCGCGCGGCGGCAGGGCGCGGTGGGCGAGCACGGCCGGATCGAGGCCGAGCGCGCCGAGGTCGAGCCGGCGCATCGACGCCGACGGCATCGGCGTCGGGTACTCGTCGATCGGCGCGCCGGCGATCCGGATGCCGATCACCGCGGGCCCGTGGATCCGCACGGTCTGCAGCTGCGCCCCGGCGATCCGGCTGGCGTGGATCGCGGTGGCGTCGGGCGCGAGCGCGACCACGCGGGTGAGCTGGGCGGCGTCGCACAGCTCGGCGAGCGCGGCGACCTCGGCGACCCGCTCCGGCCGGCTCGCCTCGTCGACCAGGATCGTGGTCGCGCCGAGCTGGCGCGCGACGCCGGCCATGATCTGGGCCCAGCCCAGGTAGTCGAGCTGCAGGTCGGTCAGCACGCCGACCGCGGCGAGCCCGAGTCGCAGCGCGCGATCGGCGGCGAGATCGAGCCAGGGCGACGCGCCGGCCGCGACCGCGGTCGCGCCGCCGAACTTCCCCGCGGCCTTGAGCGTGCCGTCGAGCCAGCGGATCGAGCGCACCGGCGCCGCGCTGCCGAGCCAGACCGCGACGATCGGCGCGACCGCGCTCACCGGCCCTCCAGCGCGCGGGCCAGCTCGGCGAGGTTGGGGCCGATCGAGCCGGCCAGCGCGCCGTCGACGCCCTTGTCGCCGGCCGCCCCGACGCGGACCAGGCTCGCGGCGCCCGCGACGTCGATGTCGTCGCTGCCGATCGCGACGCACAGCGCGGGGGCCAGCGCAGCGTCCGTCGCGATCACCGCCCCGGCGCCGATCGCACCGGCGCTCGCGGCGTGAGCGCCGCCGACGAGGTGGGCGCCGAGCGCCCGGGCGAGCCGCTGGGCGGCGCGTGCGATGTCGGGCTCGACCGCGGCCTCGTCGCTGATCGCGACCACGGCGCCGACGGTGTGGACGAGCTCGGCCGGCGCGGTGCTGACCAGCTCGATCCGCGGATCGGCGCCGCCCGGCGCCGCGAGCAGCATCACGTCGATGTCGTCCTCGCTGTGCACCGGCAGCCTGGGAGCGGCACCGATCAGCGCGACCGCCGCGCCGGCGTCGGTGGCCCGCACGTAGCTGCCGTCGCTGTCGCGCAGCTCGACGTCGTCGCTGCCGAGCGCGCGTGCGCGCAGCAGCAGCCGGGCTCCGATCCGCGCCGCGGTGCGCGGCCCGAGCTCGGGGGCCGACGGCGCCTCGGCGCCGAACACCACCAGGCGCGGCCGCAGCCGATCGAGCACGGCCTGCCACGCCGCACCGAGCG
>JBGQCL010000189.1:0-20905 GCA_041495365.1 Kofleriaceae bacterium
CGACCTCGGCGGCGCGCTCGGGCGGCGGCGCGGCGATCGCGACGTCGCGCGTGCTGTCGAGGCATTCGCCCGCGTCGGGGAGCGTACCGGCGGCACCTGCGGCGTCGGCGAGCCGCTCGCGATCGACGCGCGACAGCACGTCGAGCAGGGTGTCGAGCGCGACCTGCGTGCGCGCGAGGCAGCCGAGGTTGCGCTGGTGGTGCTCGGCGGTGATCTGGTTGCGCTCGCGCGCCAGGCACGCGCTGCGATGCGCCGCCGTCCAGCGCTCGCCGTGGCGTTCACCCCGGCGACGTTCTGGCTGGCCGCGGCGGACCTCGAGCACTCGGCCGGCCACGCGCGCTCGCCGGTGATCGTCTCGCAGCCCGACCTGTGGATGACCGCCGCGTGGCTCCAGGAGTCCGACATCCTCGGCGAGTTCGCGGTCTACGCGTCGCGCTTCGATCTCGGCCTGCACAGCTTCGGCAGCTTCCTGCGGATGAACGCGCTCGGCACGTCGGGCGAGGCGCCCGCCGTGGCGACCACCGACAACCACGCCTCGATCGCGACCTGGCGCTCGCCGCTCCCGCTGGCCGCGGTGAAGCTCGAGTTCACCCGGATCGACGCCGCCGGCGCCGTCGACGGCCCGCACACCCTCGCGACCGACGACGCGATCGTGTTCAACCACGACGCCTCGATGTTCCCGTCGGGGCGCGCGTTCGCGGTGTGGGTGCAGGAGACCCCGACCGGGTTCGGCGTCTACGCCGCCGAGCGCCGCTGAGCCGGAGCCCGCCATGTTACCGGACTGCCGAGATCCCGATCGCGGCGAGCCCGGGCATGAACGGCGCGTCGCCGCCGAGCGCGACCAGCCGCGGTGTCAGCTCGCGAACGAAGGCCTCCGGCGCGGTGCCACGCTCGGCGAGCACCTGCCGGATCGGTGAACCGTTCGCGGCGCGATGCGCGCGACCAGGTCCTGCGCGTACGCTCGAACAGCACAGGGACCAGGTGGCGCTCGCAGTGATCGGGAATCGTCCCCGAGAAGGCTGCCGGCATCGTCATGTCACCATTGTGAGGGGCAGCGACCGGGGCGCCGCTCCGCGCGGAGCACCCACCGACGTTCGTGCGCAGCACCCAGCCGCAGCGCGCGAAGTGACCACCGTCGTGTACAATCCAGCGCACCCGGTCGCGAACGCCGACATGCCGATCATCCTGCACATCGCGAGCCGGGCCGACTGGGAGGCCGCCTGCGCCGCCGGCGCCTACCGGCCCGCGTCGCTCCAGACCGAGGGCTTCATTCATTGCTCGACCGCCGCGCAGGTGGTCGGCAGCGCCGACCGCTACTTCCGTGGCCGCGGCGACCTCGTGCTGCTGTGCATCGACGAGTCCCGCGTCGCCGGCGAGCTGCGCTACGAGCCGCCCGCGGTGATCGGCGGGGCCCCGGACCGCCGGACCGGCGAGCTGTTTCCGCACATCCATGGCCCGCGCCCGCTCGCGATCGATGCCGTGATCCGCGTCGTGCCGTTCCCGTGTCGCGACGACGGCAGCTTCGCGCTGCCCCCCGATGCGCGCGGCTGATATCCTCGGCGCGATGGCGCTGACCCGTGACGAGGCCTGGACCCTGCTCTGCGACTGGACCCGCGGTGACTCGCTGCGCCGCCACGCCCGCGCCGTCGAGCTGGTGATGCGCGCGGCCGTGTCGCGCTATGGCGAGCCCGGTGACGACGTCGAGGCATGGGGCATCGCCGGGATGCTGCACGACGCCGACTACGAGGCGTGGCCCGACGAGCACCCGCACCGGATCGTCGCGTGGCTGCGCGAGCGCGGCGAGGGCGCGATCGCCCACGCGGTGTCGGCCCACTACACCCGCTGGGGCGTGCCCTACGACAGCCGGCTCGACCGGGCCCTGCTCGCGTGCGACGAGCCGACCGGCTTCGTGATGGCGTGCTGCCTGGTCCGCCCGGACGGGATCGCCAGCCTGGAGACGGCCTCGGTGAAGAAGCGTCTCAAGGACAAGCGGTTCGCCGCCATCGTGGACCGCGCCGAGGTCACGGCGGGTGCCGAGCTGCTCGGCGTGGCGCTCGACGACCACCTCGGGTTCCTGGTCGACGCCCTGCGCCCCCACGCCGCCGAGCTCGGCCTGCTCGGCCGCGGCGCACCGGCCTGATCGAGCGCGGGGCGCGCAGGCGCCTGCACGCAGGCAGGATGCCGGTATGAAGGTCGTCGAGTATGACCGCTACGGGGATCCCTCGGTGCTGGTCGTGCGCGAGCGGCCGGATCCGGTGGCACGGCCGGGCCGCGTGGTGGTCCGCGTGCGCGCGGCGGCGCTCAACCCCAAGGATGTGCTGACCCGGACCGGCAAGCTCCGGTGGTTCGCCGGCAGGCGGTTCCCCAGGCGCGTCGGGTACGACTGGGCGGGGGAGATCGCCGAGCTCAGGCGCGGCGTGACCGGCCTCGCCGCGGGCGATGCGGTGTTCGGCATGATCCAGGCGTGGACGGCGGGGGCGTGCGGCGAGCGGGTCGAGGTGCTGCCCGACGAGCCGGCGCGCAAGCCGCCCGGCCTCGACTGGGAGCACGCGGCGGCGCTGCCGCTGGCGAGCCTGACCGCGTTGCAAACACTGCGCGATCTCGGCGAGCTGGTGCCGGGCCAGCTCGGCGCGCACGGCATCGAGCCGGCGCAGTGAAGCCCCGGGGCGCCGGCGGGCGCGCCGTCACGGCGCCGCGGACGGGCGATCCGGTGCGGCCTTCTCGGCGGCGATGAACCGCGCGATCTCGTCCTCGAGCACGCCGAGCGGCAGCGAACCGCCGGCGAGGATGACGTCGTGGAACCGGCGGATGTCGAACCGCGGCCCGAGCTCGCGCTCGGCGCGTGCGCGCAGCGCGAGGATCGCGAGCTCGCCGACCTTGTAGGCGAGCGCCTGTCCCGGCCAGCCGATGTAGCGGTCGACCTCGGTCTCGATCTCGTGCTCGGACAGCGCGGTGTGATCGCGCAGGTAGGCCCGCGCCTGCTCGCGCGACCAGCCGAACGCATGGATGCCGGTATCGACGACCAGCCGGCACGCCCGCCACATCTCGTAGGTGAGCCGGCCGAACCGCTCGTAGGGCGTGGTGTAGATCCCCATCTCCTCGCCGAGCTTCTCGGAGTACAGGCCCCAACCCTCCCCGGTGACGTCGAAGTAGGCGTAGCGGCGGAACACCGGCAGGTCGTGCTGCTCGGCGGCGACGGCCGCCTGCAGGTGGTGGCCGGGCACCGCCTCGTGCAGCGTGAGCGCGGGCAGCACGTAGAGCGGCCGGCTCGGCAGATCATAGGTATTGACCCAGTAGGTGCCTGCGCGGCCGCTACCCTCCCCGGCGGAGACGTAGCGGCCGCCGGTGTAGAACGGTGCGATCGCGTCGGGCACCGGCTCGACGCCGTAGGTCTGCCGCGGCAGCGTCGCGAACCAGCGCGGCAGCTGGGCGTCGATCCGCTTGGCGATCCACGCGGCGCGCATCAGCAGCGCCTCGGGCGTCGTCGCGTAGAACTCGGGCGCCTTGCGGAGGTGTGCGAACATCTCGGGGAGGCTGCCGGCGAATCCGACCTCGCGCCGGATGGCCTCCATCTCCTGGGTGATGCGCGCGACCTCGCGCAGGCCGAGATCGCGAACCTCCTCGGGGGACATGTCCCTGGTGAGGTGGTCGCGGATGGCGGCGCGGTACAGCGCGCGCCCGTCGGGGAGCTCGCTCGCGCCGAGCGTCTTGCGCGCGCCGGGGATGTAGGTCTCGGCGAGGAACCGCGCGACCTTCGCGTAGGCCGGGATCACCGCCTGCTCGATCGCCGCGCGGCCCGCGGCGCGCAGCCGGTCGGCCGTCGCGGCGGGGATCGTGCCCGGCAGCTTCGTGAACGGCGCGTAGAACACGCTCCGGGTCGCGTCGGTGACGTCGCCATGGACGCGCGCCGCACCGTCGCGCCCGGCGAGGATGACCGCGGGGACCGTGAGGCCCTGGGCGAGGCCCTCGCGCATGAGCGCGATGTTCTCGTCGAAGTAGCGCGGCACGTCGCGCAGCCGCGCGATGTATCGCTCGGCATCGACGGCAGTGCGCAGCTCGCGCGCGCGCGGCAGGTTGGCAATGCCGACGTAGAAGCCCGAATCGCCGTTGACCGGCATGAGGTACATGCGGTGCTCGATCACCGAGATCCGCTCGTGGATCTGCTCGGCCAGCACCGCCGCGGTCACCCGGTCGGCGGCGGGCAGCCCGTCGGGCCGCAGCGCCGCGAGCTCGGCGGCGGTCGCCCGCCAGTGCGCGAGGTGGCGCTGCTGGGTCGCGGCGTCGACGTGATCGAGCCGATCATCGGCCTCCTGCACGCCGGCCCGGCTCGCGAGCAGCGGGAACTCCTGCAGTCGCCACGCCCACTCGCGATCGACCAGGGCTTGCAGCCCGCTGACCGCAGGCGTCGACGGTGCCGGGCGCACCGCGCACGCCGCGCTCAGGGCGAGCAGCCACCACCACCTCGCGCCAGGTCCCTGCGACCCGCGTCTGGCGCCGCGCGGCGATGGCCGGCTGCGATCGCGCCGGATCGGCGGCAGGGCGCGGCCCCGAGACGGTCCGGGGTGGGGAGCAGGAACGTTGCCAGGAGCGAGCATGGGACCTCGCGCGCACTGTACGGCGAGACGCACCCGCGAAGCGCGGCACACGCGGCGTTTCGTCTGGCCGGCGGGGTCAGCAGACGCGTCGCACGCGGAGGGCGCGCCGCGGGCGCGACGTGGATCCGGCGGCGCGATCGGGTGTACACGAACCGCCATGATCCGTTGTGGGCACATGCTCTGTCAGCTCCTCGGCGACGAGTGCAGCCTGGCCAGCGGACGGTCGCGCGGATGCCGGACGGGGCCGCGCACGGCGACACCGTTCGAGCCCGAGCTCATCGAGGAGGTGTGCACGCTGCTCGCGCAGCTCGGCCCGCCGCCGCCCGGCGATGCCGGCGGGGAGCGACCGCGGGCCGCCGCGACGCGCCTCGCGTTCCTGTTCCGCCGCGAGGCGCGCAACGATCGGAACTTGCTCGCGCTCGCAGCGGAGGACGAGATCGAGCCCGAGCTGCGCGCGCGCCTCGAGGCGCTGTGTCGCCGGCGCGCGTGACCGGGCCGCGAGGCGCCGGAACAGCGCGGCGAACGGCACGGCGCGACGTCTCACTCCACCGAGCTTACAAGCCTCTCCGAAGCGGACGATGGGGAGTTGTGCGAGATCGGCATGACGATCCGCGGCAGAGACCGTTGGCCCTCGGAGATTCGCGCAGGGTTTCACCCGCCATGAAAATTTGGGGAAGACCACAGCGCACAACACCGCGCGTGATGGGAACGTGACGCGGTGGGCCTTGCCCGAGCGTCGCGCAACGGCCACGCTGCTTCGTGGGGAAAGCACACGACATGTCCGGCGAGACCGTCGAGATCGACCGCCGCCAGCAAGTACGGGTGATCGCCAACGGCAGCGTGATCGTGCACGGTCACGAGACCACGCGGGGTCGCGTTTCGAATATCTCGAGCGGCGGCATGCTCGTGCGACTGGGCGAGCGTGAGCGCGGCTGCGGGTCCGGAGAACCGGTCGAGATCGAGCTGCACCTCGATCGCACGGGAGCCACGTGGCTACGGTTCCGTGGTGAGGTCGTGCGCTCCGACCGGGGCGAGGTCGCGGTCAGCTTCACGAGCGTACCGCTCGATTTCGCCGACGTCGTGCAAGCCGAGCTGGTCTCGGCGCTGGAGGGTGCGGCCCTCCCGCATGTCCTGCTCGTGGACCCGAACGCGCAACGTCGTGGTCCGTTCGCCGCGCTGCTGCGCAGAGCCGGCTGTCGCGTGGTCGAAGTGGCCGCGCCGC
The DNA here is from genome assembly GCA_041495365.1 of Kofleriaceae bacterium. Lineage (GTDB taxonomy): Bacteria > Myxococcota_A > Polyangia > Haliangiales > Haliangiaceae > JABFXX01. The sequence continues at coordinate 5,818 of JBGQCL010000189.1, forward strand.
TCGATGCCATCGCACACCTCGGCGGTTCAGCGGTCCATCACCGGGTCGTCGCGATCTCCAGCACGGTTCCGGCAGGCACCGCAGACGAGCTCCAGCGGTTTCTGGCGGAGAGCGATACACCGGTCGACGTGAAGATGCTCGGCGACCGGTCGCCGACCAGCGCGCTGGCGTGGTTCACGGCCACCGCGCGAACACCCGGCTGAACGGACGACGCGTCAGGCGGCGTCGCGCGACGACGCGCTCGCCATGAACCGCGCCGAGTTCGCTGATGCGTGTTGCGCGAGGGCGATCACGTACACCGTCCCCTCCGGCCCGCTGGGACGAACACGTCGCGCTGCGCGACGTCGGGAGTGCCCGCGGATCCCCTCGCTAGGGCTCGAGGTCGGGCTCGCACACCTCGCGCCAGCCGCGACGCGCGGCGAAGTTCGCAACGCGCGCGAGCTCGTCGAGCCGATCGCGCTCGAGCACGACGGCAAGCCGTGACCTCACGCGCATGCGCGCCTCGCGCATCGTGCCCGGCCACGCACCCACCGGCGCGCGCGCCTGCTCGCGCAGCTCGCGCACGTAGTCGCGGGCCCACGCCTCGCCGATCTGGGACGCGCGATCCGCGAGCGCATCGCGCGATGGATCGGCGCTACCGGCCACGGCCCCAGCCACGATCGCCTCCGCGGTGCGGGCCACCGTTGCCGCGTGGGCCACCACCACCATCACCACCACCACCGCCGCGCTCCTCGGCGACCTTGACGGTCAACGGCCGCCCCTCGAAGTCCTTGCCGTCGAGCTCGGCGATCGCCTTGTGCATGCCCTCGGCGGTCGCCATCTCGACGAACGCGAAGCCGCGCGGACGGCCGCTGACGCGATCGAGGATGAGATCGACGCCGCGCACCTCCCCGCATTGCGCCATGCGCTGGCTGATCAGATCGTCCGTGGCATGGAATGGAAGGTTGCCCACATACAAACGGTTCGACATCGGTCACTCGCTCTCGGCGGCTGGAGATGTTCAGACGCCACGGGCCGCGAGCGGGGAATCTGTAACGGCCGCGCGCCGCGGCCGGATGTCTTGCTGACGATCGGTGCAAGGTAGCGCATTGATGGGCGCCGCGCACCCGTCAGGGGGGGCGAATCGTGTGGCTCGTGCTCCCACACCGGCGCGTCACCCAAGTACGCGGCAAGAGCCAACAACGCCATGGGTGGCCTGCGGAAATGACGAAGAAGATCACCGTCAGGACGACGCTGATCCGGTCATGAAGTGACGGATCACCCGATTTCCCGTCCTGGCGGGCAGGTCGTGCATCGCACGTTGGGGATTCAGCGAGCCAGTGCTGGCGCTTCACCGGTGTCACCAAGGTTCGTCCGGCCGTCGACCGCGCCCGGACCTCGGTTGTCGCGAGGCGCAGATCCGCTGTGAGCTCGCCGACTGCCGCGATCAGCTCCGATCTCGGGACCGCAGGACATCGAACGGGCCGGTCCAGTCAAAATGAAGTACCTGCCCATCAGTTCGACCGGGCGCGCCGCGCGCGTGGGCGCGACATGGGAGACAGATCAAGCGATCACAGCCGTGGCGCGCCGCGTGCACCGCAACCGGAATCGCCATGTCGATCAGCTATGGAGACCGATCCGTTGCCACGCTGCGTTCCCTGGTCACGGCGATCGAACGTCAGTTCGCGACCATGCCACCGTCCGAGGAGCTGCGCGCCGCCTGGGCCGAGATCGTCGATGTGCTGGCGCTCGGGCCACCCCCCGAGCTGCGGACGTGCCCGACCTGCGGCGAGATCGGAATGCGGGCGGCGACGCGGTGCATTCGCTGCTGGTCGTCCTTGCCGCTGCTTCCCGCCGCGACCACGCCCGCCGGCAGCTGACCCGCCCGCATCACATCGATTCGCCGCGCGGACGGGCGTTCGGCGTCCGGGTCTTGCCGAGCAGGCCATAGCTCTTCAGCTTGCGGTACAGCGTCGCAGATCCGATGTGGAGCTGCTTGGCGGTGCGGGTCTGATTGCCTTCGTTCAGCTCGAGCACCGCGATGATGTACTCCTTCTCGACCTCGTCGAGCGGGCGGACGACCCCGCCGATGGTCCCCACGGGAAGCGTGTGGCGGATCTCCTCGGGCAGATCCTCGAGCTCGACCCGACTTCCGCTCGCCAGCGCGACCGCGCGCTCCATCGCGTTTTCGAGCTCGCGCACGTTACCGGGCCAGCCATAGCGCAGCAGCTGATCGGCCGCATTGGACACCAGACCCGTGATCTTGCGCTTCATCCGCAGCGACGCATCGGCGAGCAGCACGCGCGCGAGCGGGAGGATGTCGTCTCTGCGCTCGCGAAGCGGCGGCACGTGTAGCTCGACGACCTTGAGCCGATAGTACAGGTCCTGGCGGAACCCGCCCCCGGCGACGCCGTGTGCGAGATCGCGGTTCGTCGCAGCCACGACGCGCACGTCGACATGCCGGCTCCGGTTCTCGCCGACGCGTCTGATCTCGCGCTCCTGGAGCGCGCGCAGCAGCTTGACCTGCATCGCGGGCGACACCTCGCCGACCTCGTCGAGCAGCAGCGTCCCGTTGCTGGCGGCCTCGAACAGCCCCGGTCGATCCTGCGTCGCGCCGGTGAACGCACCGCGCGCATGTCCGAACAGCTCGCTCTCGAGCAGGGTCTCGGTGATGGCGCCGCAGTTGACCGCAATGAAGGGGCCGGTCGCGCGGGTCGAAGCGTCGTGGAGCAGTCGCGCGATCCGCTCCTTGCCCGAGCCGCTCTCCCCGGTGATGAGCACGGTGGAGTCGACCTTGGCCACGCGGCGGGCCAGCTCGACGAGCTGCCGCATCGCGACGCTCCGGGTGACGATGCCGAACGGCTCGTCGACGTCGCGCGCCACCTGGACCAGCGCTCGCCGGTGTCGGTGGAGCTTGCGCTCGGCTGCCACCAGGGTCCTCGTCACGCGCTGGAGCGAGACATCCAGGCACTCCTCGAGCCGGCTCGGCTCGAAGAAGTGCAGCTCCTCGGCGTGCTCGCTGCCCCACTCGTCGCGCGAGCGCGCGAACAGGTGGCAGGCGGCGGCGCCCTGGCTGGCGCAGCCATTCTCGAGCACGTACATGTGCTTGTCCGCGATCCGGCTCAGATAGCCGCTCGTGAGGCCGCAGATGGTCCAGCACACCGGCACGTCGGAGCGCCCGAAGTGGAGCAGGTGCTGCTCGGCCTCGTACGAGGCGACGATCATCGCTCCGGTCCTGGACAGCGGCCCGCTGCCACCGGGCGCGACGCGAAACAGGCCCTCGAGGGCGTGAATGCGCGTGCCGGCGCTTCGCCATTCGTCGTCGCTCTCCCATGGGAACTCGGCGCGCATGGCCTCGGCCATTCGCCAGCCGTGGGCGAAGCCGAACTGGGTGAGCACGGTGCGCGCGGCGGTGATGCCGAAGTTCTCCACGAGATACTTGCGCAGCAGCCCCATCGCGACGGCGTCGAGCAGCAGCGCGCGCTGACCCGCGAAGCGAATCACCCCGCCGTCGGGGTCGAGCTCCAGGAGCTCCTTGTGGTCCAACTCGTCCGCGCGCACCGTTCCACCTCCTTCAAAATGATGGACAGGATACTTCATCCTGAACGAGTCGCCCGTCTCATGTGGCAGATATCTGAAGTTACTCGACGATGGATGCGGTCCGGATCCTGCAAAAAACTCGCGATCGATCCCACCGGTGACGCGTTCTCTGCAGAGCGTCCGCCCATTCCATTCGAATTGATGGGCGGGGGTCATCAACCTGATTGCATCGTGATGCCGCCCAAATAGTAAATAGCTGAATTTGTGTGGTGATTCGACGGTCCGGGAGCTGCTCTGCTCCTCGTCGACCCATGATCAGCCTCCGCCGAGCTGAAGCGCGCCACCACGACCCCCACCGTCGGAGGAAGGTCTGGCGGACGTTCGATCCGCGAGATCGAGCCGATCGCCTCGCCGATGGCTTTGGAACGATCGAGGCGCTCGACGAGAATCGCATTCCGCCGCGCGGCGATGTCCCGGGCTACGCCGCCGAGCAGGCCGAGATCGTCACCTACGTCCGCGAGGGCACGATCGTGTACGAGGACGCGATGGTCCACTCGGGCGCGATCCACGCGGGCGAGTTCCAGCGCATCATCGCGGCGCTGGGCGCCCGCCACAGCGAGGCCAACGCGTCGCGGGCCGACTGGGCGCACGTGTTCCAGATCCGGCTGCGTCGCTCTGCGGCCGCGCTCGAGCCCGGGCGAGAACAGCAGCGGTTCAGCGTCGCGGAACGACGCGGCGGCCTCTGGCTCGTTGCCTCGCCCGACGCCCGGAGCAGCTCACTGCACCTGCATCACGATACCCGGATGTACTCGGCCCTGCTCGGACCCGGACAGCACGTGGTTCACACGCTCACGCCTGGACGCGGCGCGTGGTTGCACATCGTGCAGGGCGAGGTCAAGTTCGGCGATCTCGTCCTGATCACCGGCGATGGCGCGGGTGTCACCGCCGAACGCTCGGTCTCGCTGACGGCGCGCGAGGACTCCGAGATCCTGTTGCTGGACGTCGGCGAGTACCAGGATCCCGGCCCGTGACTTGCAATCCCGAGGGCATGACGACTCGCACGACGAAGGATCCGCTGCCCGAGGCCCCCTCCGACCCGGCGATCGAGCCGACGATCACGAGCAAGCTCCAGCCGGCGCTCGTGGACTCGCATGCGAGCTCCGAGCCGGATCTCGAGTCGCGCATCCGGCTCCGGCGCGCGGAGCTGTTCGTGCGGCTGCGCGAGCTCCGGGCGGACAGGCGCCTCGAGGCGGCCGAGGCCTGCGACAAGGTCAAGGCGAAGCTGTCCGAGCTCTCGCACCTCCTCAAGTGGGGCATCAGCGATGGCTGGTCGAGCCTCGGTGCCAGCGTGAAGCGCAGGCTCGAACACTGGCTGCGTGAGTCCGCGCGCCAGCTCCCCCAGGACCGCCCCGACAAGATCTAGGCAGGAGGCGACGAGTGGATCTAGATTTCGGGTGGTGTCCGCCGCCCGGAAGGTCAGGGCCGGCGTGGCCGTATGTGATCCTACACGACGATGAACGCTGGGTTTCGACAGAGGCGTCGCCGATGAGCGCTCGAGCTGGTTCGGCCAGGTTCTACGCGGTCCCCAGGGATCCGGCCATCGTCACGCCGTCCGATCTCGAGCTGCCGGAGGCGTGGCCGGATCACATCTTTCGTCGGCTCGGTGCGTTTCTTCGCTTTGTTCGAACGCTGCTGTTCGGCGGGCGAAGGGTGGTGCTGCCGTCCGGCCTGCCCGGCGGTCAGGTGCTTCCCGAATACCTCCTGCGGGAATTCCACCGCATGCCCAATGGCTACTACTCGCACATGCTGGCCAGGGGCTACGAGCGCGGCTTCGAACGCGCGATGGTCGGCCAGGTCGCGCGTGTCCGGACGTGGATCGCGCAGCAGCTGCGAGATTGCCACTCGGTGCTCGACATCGGGTGTGGCTCTGGAAAACTCAGTGGCGCGATCGCGGCCGCGGGGGTGCCGGACGTCTGGGGAATCGACGCGAGCCCCTACCAGCTCAGGATCGCTGCGCGGGATTTCCCGGGGATCAAGCTCGTCCACGGGCTCGCCGAGAGCACGCCGTTCGTCGTGACCGAGCCCTATGTGGAGCAATGGCACGCCCGCAACATCGCCGAGTGGGCCGCGCAACACCGCTTCGCAGTGGAGAAGGACGAGTGCGCGGTTCCGTTCAATTGCATCATTCTGCGTCGGCTCTAGGGGTACGCGTAGGGAGAGTGCAGCGCGCTGAGCGCGAGGCTCTGGCCGGGCAGGTGGATCGGCCGGCCGAGCGCGCCGCGCGCCGGGTAGAACGCGGCGAGCCACAGCGACTTCACCGTCCCCGGCATCGGGCTCGCGCCGACCGCGCGTGCGGAGCCGAACACGATCCATGCGAACGGCTCGGGATCGCGGCCGCCGGCGCGCGCCGGGCCGAGCGGCGAGGCCCAGCGCGGAATCTGGTCGGTCGCGCCGGTCGTGAGCTCGACCGGCGGGGCGCTGCCGTCGGCGCGGACCACGGCGCCGCCGACGATCCCTCGCTCGGTCGGCTCCGTCGAGCGCGTGTAGATCAGCCACGCGCCATCCGACGAGAACTCGGGCGCAAGAATGCCCGCGGCGGTCGCGACCGTGATCGCCGGGCCGACCGTCGCGGTGGCCGCGTTCCACGGGCGCACGCGCAACGCCGAGCCGGCGGGGTTGTTGGCCTCTGGCGCGGCCATCGCGGCGTATGCCAGGGCGTGACCATCCGGGGAGATCGCCGGGCCGGCGGCCGGCTCGCCGAGCGCGAGCGTCGCGATCACGGCGGCGGTCGCGCCGTCGCGCAGCGCGAACTCGCCGGTCGCCGTGTACGAGGTGACCAGGCGCCCGCCCGGATCGTAGACCCCGGTGTTCCACGGCGGCGTATCGGCGACGGCGGTCACCGAGCGTGTGCCGGTGTCGATGATCATGCCGACGATGCCGCCCGCGGCGGTGGCCTTGCCGGCGCCGGCGATCCGCTTGCCGTCGGGCGACACCGCGATGTGGCAGCCGATGCACCCGGTGCCATCCGCGGGCTCGACCACGAACGGGTCGACCGCCGCGCGCGGCATGTCGTAGCGATACAGCTGGGGCGTACTGGTCAACGCGCCGGTCGCATCGGCAGCGGCGCCGCCGAACACGAGCGAGCTCGGGTCGACGTCGGCGAGCTCGAGGTGCGCGGACGTCACGTGGACCGGGGCGCCGCCTCCGCGGGTCGTGCTGCGCACCTCGAGCGCGGCGGCACCACCGCGGTTCGTGCTCGCGACGACCTGCCACTCGTCCGCGGTGAGCTCGATGTGGCGCGGTCCGCGCGCGCCCGGTGCGTACACGTGGATGTCGGCGTACGCCGAGGTCAGCGAGACCTCGTGGACGTCATCGGCGTCATCGGCGGCAAAATCGACTTCGAGCTTGCCCAGCCCGGGCGGCAGCACCGCGCCGTCGCCAGGCTCGACCGGGTGGGCGGTCGCCACGTCGTTGCCGGGAGCGAGCCACGTCGATGCGCTCGCGGGGACCCCGCCGGCGAAGCGCACGCCGTGGATCCGCACCGCGACCGCCACCTGGACCGACGTGCCCTCGGCCTCGACCAGGATCGTCGCCGCGCCGCCGCGGTGGCCGTCGGGCGTGAACGTCGCACCGGCGAGTGTGCCGAGCGCGGGATCGTCGAGTGACAGCTTCGCGCTCGCGGTCACGTCGGTGTCGATGGCAACAACCCGCAGCGAGACCGCCGGGAGCGGCTCGCCGAGCGAGACATCGACGTCGACGGCGGGCGGCTCGATGCGGAGCGGGGGCGCGTCGCCGATCGTGGTGCATCCGGCAAGGGCCACGCAGACACCGACCGCGGCCACGCTGACGACCCATTGCTGCTTCACGATGTCAGCAAAAGCAACTGGCGTGCCGCGGACAACCCCGTGATGTTGCGCAAGATGCCGGGCTCGGGACCCGCGAAGCGCTGGCGACAGTCCCACCCCATGGTGGCTACAGAGGGATTCTCGGCTGCGTGGCGCCCCGGCGTCGGTTCAGACCGCCGCCGTCGAGCCCCGACCTCGAACTCCTCGTCGCATCCGGCAATCCTGCGCTGACCGGACCTCTGCCGGTCGCGCCGGCCACGCTCCAGATCGACGCCGCGCACCCCGGCCATGCGGTGAGTCCGACGTTCCACGGCCTGATGATCGAGGAGATCAATCATTCGCTCGACGGCGGCCTGTACGGCGAGCTGGTCCAGAACCGGGTGTTCAAGGACAGCGCGACCGCGCCGGCGCCGACCTGCAGCCCCACGTGCAGGATGCCCTGGACGAGATCGACTACCTCACCGGCGACGCGACCACGGTCTGGGGCGCGCGGCGCGCGGCGGATGGCCATCCAGACCGGTTCCCCTTCGAGTTCGTCGAGGTCGGCAACGAGGACTTCTTCGACGGGTCCGGCAGCTACGATGCGCGCTTCGCCCAGTTCTTCGACGCGATCAAGGCTGCGCATCCGGAGCTGCAGGTGATCGCCACCGCACCGGTCACGAGCCGGAAGCCCGACGTCCTCGACGAGCACTTCTACTCCACGCCGCGGGCGTTCCAGCACATGGCGACGCGCTACGACAGCTTCGATCGCACAGGCCCCAGGATCTTCGTGGGCGAGTACGCGTCGATCGAGGGCCGCCCCACGCCCGACCTCAACGCCGCCCTGGGCGACGCGGCGTGGCTCACCGGGCTCGAGCGCAACTCCGACCTCGTGGTCATGGTGGCGTACGCACCCATACTCGTCAATGTCAATCCGGGAGCGAGTCAGTGGCCGGATAACCTCATCGGTTACGACGCGCTGCATAGCTATGGCTCACCGTCGTACTACATGCAGTCGATGTTCGCGCGCCACGCGGGCAATGTGGTGCTGCCGGCGACCTTGACCACGTCCGGCGGCTCGCAGCTGTCCCAGAGCGTCACCCAGGACAGCGTGTCCGGGACGATCTTCCTGAAGCTCGTCAACGCCGCGGGGGCGCCACAGCCGGTCCACATCAGCCTGACCGGGCTGAGAGCGGTGTCCTCGCGCGCCACGGCCATCGTGCTGGCGTCGGGGAGCCCGCAGGACACCAACACGATGACCGATCCGACCCGGGTCGTGCCCCGGACAAGCACGCTGACGGGGGTCGCGCCGACCTTCGATCTCGCGCTGGCGCCGTATTCGATCTCGGTGCTCGAGATCCGGCCCGAGACCCATCACCACGATCGGTAGGGGACGTTCGCCCCGGGCCCGAGCGCGTTCCATGTGTCGAGCCCGTTTCCCAGGCTGGGTTTCGGCCTTGGTGCTCTTTGCGAAGCCCTTCGATGTTCGCGGGCGAGCGCAAAGTGCGGTCGAGCGCGCGAACACGACGCGCTACCGAGCGAGTCTCGACGGCGCGTGTTGCGATCGGCCGTCGCCGATTGACTTCAGGGCAGCATTCGCGCCGCAGCACACTCCGTGCGAAGCCAGCCGCCGGCGTCGAGGACGTCCCACGCAAGCTGGATCTGACGCGGCTCGAACACCCGCTTGCGATCGTTCCACTGGTAGACGGCATCGACGGCTTCGTCGACCGTGCGGGCTCCGTCGTGCACCGCGACCCAGTGCACCGTCGCGAGCAGCTCCATGCCGAACGGGGTCTCGAAGACGGTCCCACGCGAGCCCTTCTGCGTGTACTCGTGATCGAGCAGGTAATCGAGCAGGTAGACCAGGCGCTCGGGCGGGGCCTGACGACTGGATGTCAGCCCCTCGTGTCAGGGTCACGGCGTGGATCAGAGCCTCATCAGATCGGAGCCCCTCGCTGTGGCTGTGTCGGCCGGCACCGCGCCGTCGACCGAGTCCGAGGCGCTGCGCGAGCTCACCGAGCACGCCGCGCGGCGGCGCGCCGACGAGCTTGCGCCTGTCCTCGCGGCGCGTGCGCTCCGGGTGACCCGCGGCGCGGAGTTCGCCGTCGCGCGCGACGCACTCGACGCCTTGCTGCGGCGGCTGGACTCGTCGCGGGATGACGAGCTGGTCGTGAGGCCAGCCCCGCACGGGCTGCGCGTGGGTCGTCGCGGCCGCGGCAAGCGTTCGCTGCGTGCCTACGATGTGTGGCTCGATGATGCCGGCGAGGCGAGCTGCAGCTGCCCGGACTTCGCCAAGGCCGCGCTGGGGATGTGCAAGCACGTGCTCGCCGCGCTGGCGGCACCTCGCCGCGTCGGTCGCAGCCCTCGGGGTGCGCCGCGGGCGCTGCGCTGGGATCCGGTGCGTCCCCTGACCGGGCCGGGCGACTGGCTATCGCGGCTCTGGCACGACCCGCGGGTGCCGCTGCCGCGCTCGCTGGCGGCGATGTTCCAGGCGACCTCGGCGGGCCGGCCGATCGATCCGACATGGATTGCCGAGCCGCGGCGCGCCGCGACGGTGGAGCTCCTGCTCGCGGCATGCGTTCGCGATCCGGTCCTCACCGAGCCCGCGGTCTTGCCGCAGCTGGAGCGCGAGCGCGCGGCGCTCGCCCGGCGATGGCCGATCCGCGGGCGCGAGCTCGACCGGCTGCTTCGCGGGCTGAAGCAGCGATTGTTCCCCTACCAGTGCGAGGGGGTCGATCGCTTCCTGCGCGCCGGGCGCTTGCTGCTCGCCGACGACATGGGCCTGGGCAAGACGGCGCAGGCGATCGCGTCGTGCCATGCGCTGTTCGCGGCCGGCAAGGCCCGGCGAGCCGTCGTCGTGGCGCCGGCCGCCCTCAAGCCGCAGTGGGCGCGCGAATGGCGAGCATTCACCGATCTCCCGCTGGTCGTCGTCGATGGTCACCCCGACGAGCGAGCCAGCATCTACCGCCGGCGCGGCGACGGGGTGCTGCTGGTCAACTACGAGCAGCTGCTGCGCGACCTCGCGCTGGTCCGCGCCTACGACCCGGACCTCGTCATCCTCGACGAGGCCCAGCGGATCAAGAACTGGGAGACCAAGACGGCAGCCGTGGTCAAGCAGCTGGAGCCCGCGTGGCGGCTCGTGCTCACAGGCACGCCGATGGAGAACCGTGTCGAGGAGCTCGCCTCGATCATGGAGTGGGTCGACGAGCATGCGCTCGAGCCGAGATGGCGGCTGCCGAGCTGGCATACCGTGCGCGTCGACGGAAGCCGCGAGGTCGTCGGCGCGCGCAACCTCGACACCCTGCGCCAGCGCCTCGCTCCCCACATGCTGCGTCGCGTGCGCGGCGACGTGCTGACCCAGCTCCCGCCCCGGCGCGATCTCCGGATCTCGGTGGCGCTGACCGACGCGCAGATCGCCGCCCACGCCGAGCTGGATCTGCCGATCGCCCGGCTCCTGGCCCACGCACGGCGCAGGCCGCTCACCCAGCCCGAGTTCCTGCGGCTCATGCAGCTGCTGACCCAGCAGCGCCTGATCTGCAACGGCATGGCGCTGCGCGATTTCGTCGAGGTGTGGCCGACCCTCGAGCGCGCCGGGCGGCGATCCGACCGCCTGCTCGCCCGGCTCGATAGCCCGAAGCTCGTCGAGTTCCGCGATCGCATCACCGATCTGGTCGTCACCCAGCAGCGCAAGGTCGTCGTGTTCAGCCAGTGGCGCCGCATGCTGCGGCTGGCCGCATGGGTGACCGCCGACGTGCTCGCCCGCGCCGGTCTGCGCGCGGCGTTCTTCACCGGCGAGGAGACCCAGCGGCGGCGCACCGAGAACCTCGTTGCGTTCCACGACGATCCCGACACGCGCGTGCTGTTCTCGACGGACGCGGGTGGCGTCGGCCTCAACCTGCAGCGCGCCGCCAGCTGCTGCATCAACCTCGAGCTGCCGTGGAACCCGGCGGTCCTCGAGCAGCGCATCGGCCGGATCTTCCGCTTCGGCCAGAGCCAGCCGGTCGACATCTACAACCTGGTCGCGGCCGGCGGGATCGAGGACCGGATCGCCGGCCTGGTGGGCGACAAGCGCGCCCTGTTCGTCGGTCTGTTCGACGGCAGCAGCGACGAGGTCTCGTTCGACTCCGCAGGCTCGTTCATGACCCGCATGCACGAGCTCATCCGCCCGGAGTTGCCCCCCATCGACGCCGAGCTCGAAGCCGCGGACGATGCCGTGGATCGCCCGGAAGACAGCCTCGATCCCGACGAGGTCGAGGCGCTGCCGGCTCCCGTCGCCGCGGCGGCCGCGGAGGTGACGACCGCCCACGCGACCCTCGACCTGGGCGATCTGGGCTCGGTGATGTCCGGAATCCAGGTCCGCCAGCTCGACGGCGGCCGCGTCGCGCTCGAGCTCCCGCGCTCGGCGGCCACGGCGCTGGGCGGCCTTCTGCGTGCACTGGCGACCGCTGTCGAGGGCTCGCCGCCGGTGCCGCCGTGATCGTCGGCGAGGCCTGCGTCGCAGCCGCCGGACGTGCCGCCGGCGTACACCGCTGTCGTCGCTGGAGCGTCGTGGTTCGCGACGACTACGACCGCACAGGTCACTTGGCTCCACAGGTTGCACGACGAACGCATCACAGGCGCTGTTCCCAGCCGATGTTGACGGTGAAGAACGGCTGGATCGGCAGCTGGTCGTAGTGCCCGGACCGATCCTCGCGGCATCCTGCCGTCGTGGCGCAGGTGAAGATGAACCCTCAACGCCGCCCGGTGCGCGAGGCCTTCGAGGTGATGTTCGCGCTGCTCCGGCGCATCGACGAGGATCCCGACACCGCGATAGCCCGCCGTCACCGGGCGAACCGCGTGGTGGCAGTCGGCGTAGAATGCGACGAGCACGAGCCGGTCTGCCGAGCCGCGATAGCTGACCTTCTGGTCGTGGTGCTCGATCACGAGTGCGCCGCCCTTCGACGCCGACGGCAACAGGACCACGAGTGTGCCGATCATGCCGTCGGCCTTCTCGGAGTCCTGGTGAGCCGAGAAGAACTGACCAGGTCCGTACACGAGCAGGTTGTGGAGCTCGGCGCGCAGCGTGCAGCCCTCCGGCAGGCCGAGATCGCGTGCGATGCGCTCGAGCGCTGGATCGAGCGTGCGCCGCCAGCGCCTCGCGTCGATCTTCACCTGGCGCTTGCCGATCTCCCAGGCGTCGCGCACGCTCCGGTCGAGCAGCGTCTGGTCTCGCAAGCCATACCGGGCGGGATGCGCGATCTCGCACAGGCGGCGCGCGCACGCCTGGGACAGCGGCAGCGAGATCGGTCCGGCGCCGACCACGTGGAGGTGGAGCTCATCGACGCTCGCGGTCCGCCGCGTCGCGAACGTCCCCGGCGCCCCGGTGCTCGCGAGCACCTGAGCGATCCGATCGATCGCGCGCGTGTCCGGTGTCACGAGCGCTCCCGGTCGCTCCACGGCGCTCCGGCGCGCATCGTGGAGAGCAGCGGACGCACGCCCTGGCGGTCGGCCGGATCGAGCCGCAGCATCCACTCGAACACGCGCGCGGCCTCGTCGCGGCGTTCGAGCCGCCATAGACACGAGCCATAGCCCGACAGGCAGCGCAGGAGTGCCCGGTTGTCCGGCCGCTTCGCATCACCGGACAAGCGATCGCGCTCGCCTCAGGGCTTCTTCAGCGCGTGCACGGGCGCCTCGAACGCCGGCTTGCCGTCCTGGGTCTCGCCCGCCGGGCGAAAGCCCTGGCTCTGGTACCAGCGGACGAGCTTGCCGCTGCCGTCATCGTCGGCCTCGAGCGCGAGCGTGCGCTTGCCGATGCGCTCGCCGGCGATGGCGGCCGCGCGCACCAGCTCCTCGCCGCCGCCGCGACCGCGGTGCTCGTCCTCGACGCGCAGGTTGTAGAGCTTGGCGCGCGGACCCTCGACTACCATGTCGGCGGCGCCGACTGCGCGGCCGCGCTCGTAGAGCTCGAGGTGCTGGCGGCCGGGGCCGGCCACCGACGTCTTGACCTGGAACAGCCCGCGCGCGGCCGGCAGCAGCTTGGCTTGCATCACGCCCGGCCGGCTCGCGAGCTCGCCGAGCTGCTCGGCCTGCGTGTCGAGCGCCGGATCGCGCACCAGCACCATGCCGCGGCCGTGAGGGCTTCCGGCCAGCCCGGCGCGCTGCTGCAATACGTAGGCGAGCTGCCGGGCGAGCAGGCGCTGGCCGGCCGGCTCGGTGGGCCGGTACTGGCCGGGGGCGAAGTAGATGTGGGAGCCCGCGGTGAATGCCAAGGCACCGATCGCCGCCGGTTGCGCGCCCTGATGGATCCGGACCTCGGACAGATCGGCGCCGAGCAAGCCCTCCATGCGCTGGCGCACCGCACCGGGCAGCGGCTGACCGGCGGGCGAGAGCTGCAGGGTCTGCGGCGGTAGCGGCGTCACCGCTGCACGCGCGGTAGCGGGGCGGGCGGCACCGACGGCGCGCTGGACGGCGGCGGGGGGCGCCGGCAGCAGCTCGGGGCGCGGTGCCCGGGCCCGCATCGCGTCCAGGGCGCTGGTCGCGCTCGCCGGCCGGCCGGTCGCGGCACGAGGCTGTACACTCGGACCGCCGGGCACCGGGCCAACCGCGCTGCGCGCTGGCGGTAGCAAGTCGGGCCGCGGCCCGCGCAGCATCGAGGCCGGCGACGCCACTCCGCCGCGTCCGGCGGCACCCGGCGGCGCACTCGCAGCGACCGAGGACGCAGCGACGGCGAAGCTAGCCTGGATGATGAGCCCGCGACCCGCCGGCGTGCTCACAGCACTCGCTCCAGGGCAAAGGAGGTAGTCATGGGACGCATTCCGGGACCGAGCGGCCTGGAGCATAACGTGGAAGGCAGACGCCGTCTACCGCACCCAGCTCGGCGGACGTCGCGTTGGCCTGGCGAGCGACGCCGGCACGTCGCGCTCTGTGCCGCGACTCATCCCGGTAGCCGCACGTTCTGGGCGCGGGCGCCGGCCTTGGACCATGCCTTGTCCAGCGGCATCTCGTCAGATCCATCCCCGTATTCTGTGGCGCAGTGTTTCTTCATGAACGAGACAAAACGAGATTTGGCATCGTTCGCCTTGTTGCCAGAACCTTTGCTGTTGCGACTGGCGTGTCCGAAATTGGGACATGACAAACCTAGATGAAATGCAATCTTCAACCATTTCTCGTCCTCACGAGAAAATCCATATCGTCGATTCAGCGGCATCTGCTTTTCCCAGCTTTGCCCTTTTGGATAGTCTGCTTGGACGTTCATCGGCTGTATCACACCTGCTCTCGACCCGAGCGCCGCGGCGGTCGACCACAAAGCTCCGGGAGCCGCAACTCTCCGGCCCATTGGGTCCGCTTCGGCCTCGCGCCCACGCTCCGGCCGGAGGGCCCGACGCGATGTTTCACCAGTCGGATGCTCCGTCTTTGGCTGCGCCGCCGGGCCTCGCATCCTCGCCGGCAACAGATCGGGTCGCGGTGCGGTCTTGGATCTCATCGTCTTCATACATTCCATCTTCATGTTCGTCACTCACCGACATCGGAATTGAGAGCCACATGCCGGCTACGACGGCTGCGCCCGCACGAAGCGCTCCCAGGCGTCGCGCGGGACATCGCGGACGCCGTCGGCCAGCAGGGCGTGCAGCGCGGCGTCCTGGCCGCGCGCGATCAGGTCCGCCACCATCGCGTCGGTCACCGACGTGACGCCGTAGTGGACCAGGGTGGCGACCGCCAGCGCGGAGGACAGCGACTGGCGCGCGCGGTCGCGCAACAGGCTCCAC
>JBGQCL010000190.1:0-20852 GCA_041495365.1 Kofleriaceae bacterium
CTGCGCGTGCCGCCGCTGCGCGAGCGGCGCGACGACGTCCCGCTGCTCGCCGCACATTTCCTGCGCAAGCACTGCGGCGCCGCGGCACCGACACTGACGCCCGAAGCGCTCGATCTGCTGGTCATGGATCCGTGGCCGGGCAACGTGCGCGAGCTCGAGAACGCGCTGCTCCACGCGATCGCGTTCCGTCACGGCGACGTGATCGGCGTCGAGTCGCTGCCGCCCCAGCTTCACGCGCGCGGCCGCCCGGACGGGGTGGCCGACGCAGCGGACGGCGATCCGACGCACCTGCTGCCGCTGAGCGAGGCCAAGCGCCAGATCAATGCGACGTTCGAGCGCAGCTATCTGATGAAGGTGCTGGAGCGCGCGCGAGGCTCGGTGTCCGAGGCCGCCCGGTTCGCCGGGATCGATCGCACCAACCTGCGCCGCCTGCTCAAGCGCCACGAGATCCAGTCCGACAGCTATCGCGCGCACCGGCGGTGATCGGGGTGCGCCGCGCAAGCGGTCGGCGCGCCGCCCACCGTCGCGCCTTGCGACCGCCATCGCGCGCGGGGTTCGATCCCGTCGCATCGACCCGGATCGCGATCGTTCAATGGGTACTCGATCACCCTGCGTGGGGCGCGGCTCACCCGGGCGCGTTGCCCCCGGTTCGTCCATCTATGCCCATCGTTAAGGTCTTGATTTCACAGGTAACCCGCCGCTACCCGACGGGACGTGGCACGGGGCACGCAGTCTCGTCGAGGCGTGACCCCCCAGGCCGATTTGTCCAGC
This sequence comes from Kofleriaceae bacterium, assembly GCA_041495365.1. GTDB lineage: Bacteria > Myxococcota_A > Polyangia > Haliangiales > Haliangiaceae > JABFXX01. The sequence goes on from JBGQCL010000190.1 coordinate 772, forward strand.
TGGCGCACGCAGTTCGCCCACGAGATCATCGGAGAGTCCCCGGAGATCGTGGACGCGCTCGAGACCATTCGCCAGGTCGCCGCGACCGACTGCAGCATCCTGATCACCGGCGAGACCGGAACCGGCAAGGAGCTGTTCGCCCGCGCGGCGCATCGCGCGTCGCCGCGTCGCGGCCGGCCGCTGATCCCGGTGAACTGTGCGGCGATCCCGGAGAGCCTGCTGGAGACCGAGCTGTTCGGGCACGTCAAGGGCGCGTTCACCGGCGCGACCAGCGCGCGGGCCGGGCGGTTCCTGTCGGCGCACGAGGGGACGATCTTCCTCGACGAGATCGGCGACCTGCCGCTGTCGGCGCAGGCCAAGCTGCTGCGCGTGCTCGAGGAGAAGGCGGTGTCGCCGGTGGGGTCGGACTGCGACGTCCCGGTCGACGTGCGGATCATCGCCGCGACCCACCGCAACCTGGCCGAGATGGTCGATCAGGGCAAGTTCCGCGCCGACCTGTACTTCCGGCTGGTCGTGGTGCCGATCCACCTGCCGTCGCTGCGCGATCGCCCCGACGACATCCTGACGATCGCCAACCTGCTCGTCGCGCGGGCCCGCGAGCGGCTCGGCCGCAACGTCGAGGGGCTCGATGCGAGCGCGCGCACCGCGCTGACGGCGTATCACTGGCCGGGCAACGTGCGCGAGCTGTCGCACGTGATCGAGCGCTCGGTGCTGCTCGCCCGGCGGCCGGTGCTGTCGCACGGCGACATCCCGCTGCCCAACATCCGTGCGCGGTTTGCGCGTAGCGCCGAGGACTCGGGGCCGGTGCAGATGACCGCGCTGGCCCGGGAGCTCGGCGACACGTCGCTCGATCTGCGCTCGGCGCTCGAGTCGCTGGAGCGCCAGCTGATCGACCGCGCGCTGCAGAAGGCCGGCGGCAACCGGACCGAGGCGGCGGCGCTGCTCGGGCTCAACCGGACGACGCTGGTCGAGAAGCTGCGCAAGTACGCGGCGTGACGACCGCCAGAGTTGACGTGCGGGGCGCTCGCAGCGCGCGTCAACTGGCCGGGACGGCGGCGGTTCACCCGGCACGCCGGTTGCTGCAAGACAGGACATGAGCGACGAACCTCCGCTGACCCCGTCCGCGGCGCCTGCCGCCAAGCCGAGCAAGGCGATGCTGGGGCTGCTGGTGCTCAACCTCGCCGGCACCGGCTTCGTGGCCTTCAAGCTGCTGACCGCGCACCCGGCGGCCGCCGCGGCGGCGCCGGCCGCGCACCTGGCCGCACCAGCGCCCACCGCAGAGGTCGTCGGACCGATCGTCGCGCTCGACCCGTTCGTGGTCAACCTCGACGAGCCCGGCACGTCGCGTTACCTCAAGTGCACGCTGCAGCTCGAGCTCGCGCCCAGGTCCGAGGATGCGCTGGCCAGGAGCAAGGAGCTCGTGCGCGACACCGTGCTCAGCTACCTGTCCGGACTCCACCTCAAGGACACGCTGGGCGCCGAGGCCAAGGACAAGATCCGCCAGGATCTGATCGCCAAGATCGGCAAGCTGGTCGGTCCGGACAAGATCCACCGGATGTTCTTCCAGGACTTCGTGGTCCAGTGACGGCGCCGAGCATCATCGTCGGCCGGCCGATCGGAGCGGACCACCCGCCGTTCGTGATCGCCGAGCTGTCGGCCAACCACCTGGGCAGCCTGGACCGCGCGCACGCGATCATCGACGCGGCGGCGGCGGCGGGGTGCGACGCGGTCAAGCTCCAGACGTTCACGCCGTCGGCGATGACGCTGGCGGCGACGGACGGCGACTTCCACATCGCGGACGGCCCGTGGCAGGGTCGCTCGCTGTGGGACCTGTACGACGAGGCCCACACGCCATGGGACTGGCACCCGCCGCTGTTCGCGCACGGCGCGGCGCGCGGGGTGGTCGTGTTCTCGACGCCGTTCGACGAGGATGCGGTCGCGCGGCTCGATCGGCTCGGCGCCCCGGCGTTCAAGATCGCGTCGTTCGAGCTGGTCGATCTCGAGCTGATCGCGTGCGCGGCGCGGACCGGCAAGCCGGTGATCCTGTCGACCGGGATGGCGTCGGACGACGAGGTCGTCGAGGCAGTCGACACGGCGCGCGGTCACGGCGCCGGCGGGATCGCGCTGCTGCACTGCGTGTCGGGCTACCCGGCGCCGATCGAGCAGACCAACCTGCGCCGGCTCGACGCGCTCGCCCGCCACGACACCGTGATCGGGATCTCGGATCACTCGCCGGGCGCGGTCGTGCCGATCGCGGCGGTCGCGCGCGGCGCGGCGATCGTCGAGAAGCACCTGACGCTGGCGCGCGCCGACGGCGGCCCCGACGCGGGGTTCTCGCTGGAGCCCACCGAGATGGCCGAGGTCGTGCGCGGTGCGCGGCTCGCATGGAGCGCGCTCGGCGACGGCAGCGCGCGGCGGCCGGCGGCCGAGGCCGGCTCGCGGCGGTTCCGGCGCTCGCTGTACGCGGTCGACGACATCGCCCGCGGCGAGGCGCTGACCCGCGGCAACGTGCGCTCGATCCGCCCCGGCTTCGGCCTGGCCCCGCGCGAGCTGCCGGCCGTGCTCGGCCGCTGCGCCCGGATCGCGATCGCGCGCGGCACCGCGCTGGCGTGGGAGATGATCGAATGACGTCGGTCGCGCTGGAGCCGGCCGAGCCGGTGACGCTGCGGCCGGCGCGGCGGGAGGACTGCGAGTCGATCTATCGCTGGAACTTCGCGCCCGAGGTCCGCGCGCAGTCGCGGCGCGCCGAGGCCGTGGTGTTCCTCGAGCACGCGCGGTGGTTCGCGCGCCGGCTCGCCGACGTCGGCTCGCCGAGCTGGGCGCCGATCTGGGTGATCGAGGAGTACTGCCACGGGGTCGGCGTGGTGCGGATCGATCCGCCGGACCGTGGGCCGCCGGACCGTGGGCCGCCGGTCCACGGACGGGCGCGGATCTCGATCGCGCTCGCCGGGTTCGCACGCGGCCGCGGGGTCGGTCGGGTCGCGATCGCCGCGGCGTGCCGCGCATGGCGCCGGCCGATCGTCGCCGAGATCTTCGCCGACAACGCCGCGAGCCAGGCGTGCTTCGAGGCCTGCGGGTTTCGCGCGATCGCCAGCTGCGACGGGATCGTCTTCTACCACTGGGATCCGGAGGCCTGATGCAGACCGATACCCCCGAGCTCGCGCTGTGGCGCTCCGAGTTCGGCCGCGCCTACACCGAGCGCAACGACCACGACCGGCCCGAGCGGGTCGAAGCGTGGCGGCACCTGCTGGCCGGGATCGCCCCGCACCGGGTGCTCGAGGTCGGCTGCAACGTCGCCTGGAACCTGGTCTACCTCGACCGGCTCGGGATCGACGAGCTGTACGGCATCGAGCCTCAGCTCGATGCGGTCGGTCGGGTGCGTGCGCGGCGGCCGGACTTCCACGTCGTGCCGGGCACCGCCTTCGCGTTGCCGGTGCGCGATGCGAGCTGCGATCTGGTGTTCACCAGCGGCGTGCTGATCCACATCTCGCCCGCGTCGCTCGGCGCCGCGCTCGACGAGATCTACCGGGTGTCGCGGCGCTGGATCGCGGCGATCGAGTACGACGCGCCGGCCGAGCAGGAGGTGGTGTATCGCGGCCGCACCGGCGCGCTGTGGAAGCGCGATCACGGCGTGGCGTGGAGGGCGCGCTACTCCGACCTCCGGTCGATCCGCCGGCTGGAGCTCGGCAGCGGGCTCGGCTACCACGCCTGCACCGCGCACCTGTTCGAGAAGGCGGGGGAGCCATGACCACGCGCACCGTCGCGATCATCCAGGCCCGGATGGGCTCGACCCGGCTGCCCGGCAAGGTGCTGGCCGAGCTCGACGGCGACACCATGCTCGCCCAGGTCGTGCGCCGCCTGCGCGCCGCGCGCCGGATCGACGAGATCGTCGTCGCGACCTCGACCGACGACGACGACGACGCGGTCGCGCGCGAGGCCAGCCGGCTCGACACCGGCATGCACCGCGGCTCGCCGTTCGACGTGCTCGGCCGGTTCGTCGGCGCGGCGCGGGCGTATCGCGCCGACGCGATCGTCCGGATCACCGCGGACTGCCCGCTGCTCGACCCCGAGGTCGTCGACCAGGTGGTCGGCGCGCTGACCGACGAGGTCGACTATGCGTCCAATACCCACGACCGCTGCTTCCCGCGCGGGCTCGACGCCGAGGCGCTGCATCGCGACACGCTCGATCGGATCGCGCGGCTCGGCACCTCGCCCGCCGCGCGCGAGCACGTCACCGCGTTCGTGATGGAGCAGCCGGCGCTGTTCCGGATCGCCCAGATCGACGCCGAGACCGATGACTCCGACCTGCGGTGGACGGTCGACACCGCGGACGACCTCGCGATGGTCTGCGGGCTGTACGCCGCGCTCGATCTCGGCGGGGTCGTGCGGCCATACCGCGACGTGGTCGCCGCCGTGCGGGCGCGGCCCGCGCTGGCGGCGGGCAACGCGCACGTCCACCAGAAGCCATGGCAGGTGCGCGATGTCGCTTGAAGTGCTCGAGAGCTGGCGCACCCTGCTCGTCGAGATCGGTGAGCTCGGCGGCGCGCTGTGCAACGCGATCACCGGTGGCGACGTGCTCGGTGCGATCGCCGCGATGATGCAGCTCCGCCGGACGCGCGCGGCGATCGCGCGGGTCGAGGCCCCGGTCCGGCTGCGCGGCAACCCCGCCGAGATCGCCGCGATCGCCGAGGTCTCGGCGCTGACGGTCGGCGCGCGGACCGCGGAGATGGCGATGCAGCGCTGGCTCGAGCGGCCGGTGCCGGGCGACGCGCGCCTGCTGTCGACGCCGCTCGGCGTCGCGGTGCTCGCCGACATGCTCCTGCCCGTGGTGTGGGACTTCGAGGCCGACGTCGTGGTCCTGGTCGGCGCCGGGCTCGAGCCGGTCGCCGAGGTTCTCTCCGCGCTCGGCCAGCGGCGGATCGTGATCCTCGACGGCGCCGGCCCGCTTCCAGGCGAGGCGATCGCCGTGACCTCGGGCGACGAGGCTGCGCTCGCCGTGCGGACGATGATCCCGGTTCCGGCGACCCGCATGGCGGTGCGCGCCGCGCTCGGCACCGAGCGAGGCTCCGTCGAGGACCTGGTCGAGAAGCTGCGCGGCGTGCTCGGCGACCTGCGGGTCCACCGCAACACCGTCCGCGTGTTCTCGCGAACCTGGGTCGAGCAGGGCCTGTCCAACCTGCCGGCGATCGCGCGCTGGCCGTCGGTCGCCGCGGTCGGCGAGCGGTTCGCAGGGCTGCCGATGATCATCGTCGCGCCTGGCCCGTCGCTCGCCCGCAACGTCGACCAGCTGCGCGGCGCGCGCGGCCGCGCGATCATCGCCGCGTTCAGCCACTCGCTCAAGGCGGTGCTCGCCGCCGGGGTCGAGCCCGATCTGGTCATCACCGTCGATCCCCAGGACGTGCGCTATCACTTCGCGGGCAGCGATCTGGCGCGGACCTGCCTGGTCAACGCGGCGACCGTGCACCCGACGCTGTTCGAGCTGCCGGCGCAGCGGTTCCTCACGCTGTCGGCCAACAGCGCGATCGACGACTGGATCTTCGAGGCGGTCGGCGACGACGCGGTGATCGCGGGCGGCGGCTCGGTCGCGACCTCGGCGCTGTCGCTGGCGCTCGCCTGGGGCTGCGATCCGATCGTGTTCCTCGGGCTCGACCTGTCGTTTCCCGGCGGCGCCTACTACGTGTCGACCTCGACGGATGGCGAGGCCCGCGCCGAGGTCGATGACCGCGGCGTGATGCGGGTGGTGGGCTGGAGCGAGGGGTTCCGCGCGATGAAGGCCGCCGGCGGCCCCTCTGCGGTGGGTGAGCGCACGCTGGAACTGCCGGGCTGGGGCGGCGGGGTGGTGCCATCGAGCTTCATGTTCAGCATGTTCCATCGCTGGTTTGTCGAGAGGCTGCGCGACGTGGCCGGCGTCACCGTGTTCAACTGCACCGAGGGCGGCGCGTACATCCCAGGCATGGACCACCGGCCATTCGCCGAGGTGCTGCCCCGGTTCGCGCGCGAGATCGACGTCGCAGGCGAGCTCGACGCGGCGGCGATGACCCAGGACGGCGGCCGCGCTGATCGGATCATCGACCACGTCACCGGTTACCTGCGCGGCCTGCGCCGCAGCCGCCGGCTCGCCCGCGTCGCGCGCCGCCTGATCGAGCGCGGCAACACCGGGCCCCGGCTCGCCGCCGTCGAGCGCGGCCTCGCCGACGCGCTCGCGCCGCTCAGCTTCGTGTCGCTGCTCGCCCAGCGCGAGCTCGACCGCGCCCACGACACCGCGCGGCGTCCGGGCGCCGAGGCCGACTACCTGGCCGCATCGGCGCAGCTGTTCGACACCGTGATCGACGTGATCGACCAGATCGAGCCGGCGCTGCGGGTCGCCCTGCTCCGGCTCGGCCCGCGGAGGGCGCGCGGCCGTGCGGCATAAACCCGCGGTGCCGCGGATCGTCGCGGTCGGCGGCGGCAAGGGCGGCGTCGGCAAGAGCATGATCGCGGTCAACCTCGCGCTCGCGCTCGCCCGGCTCGGCCACCGGGTCACCCTGGTCGACGCCGACCTCGGCGCCGCCAACCTGCACACCATGCTCGGCGTGGTCAACCCGATCACCGGGCTGGGCGACTTCCTCGACCACCGGGTCGATACGCTCGACGCGCTCAAGGCGCCGGTCCTGGTCCCGACGCTGTCGCTGGTGTCCGGGACCTCGCAGCCGGGCGCCGCCAACCTGGTCAAGCGCGACAAGCTGCGGCTGCTCGGCGCGATCGCGCACCTCGACGCCGACTGCGTGGTGCTCGACGTCGGCGCGGGGTCGTCGTTCAACGTGGTCGATTTCGTGGCCGCCGCCGATCACAAGCTGCTGGTGATGACCCCGCAGCTGCCGTCGCTGCACAACGCCTACGCGCTGGTCAAGGCGTGCGTCCACCGCGTGGTCCGCCGGCTCGCGCTCGACGACATCGAGCAGCGCCTGGTCGACGCCGCGCTCGGCCACGACGGCCGCGCGCGCACCATCGTCCAGCTGCTCGGCGTGCTGCGCCCGCTCGATGCAGTGCTCGCCGACCGGATCGCCGACACCCTGGCCCGGTTCGGGGTCGCGATCGTCGCCAACCTGGTCGAGACGCCGGCCGACACCGCCGCGCTGTCGCGGATGTCGCCGCTGTTCCACGATCACCTCGCGGTCCGCGCGCCGCTGGTGGCCGCGATCCAGCGCTCACCCGGGCTGGCGGGCGGCCTGCGCGCGGGAGCCGGCACGCTGGCCATCGACGATGACGCGCCGGTGTTTCGCCAGCTCGCCCGGATCGTGCTGGGCACCGATCTCGAGCAGCTGCGCGGCGCCGAGCGCACCGCGGCGGAGCACACCCAGCCGCTGTGGGTCCAGCGCGACGCCGCGGCCGCCGAGGGCTGAGCCGGCCGCCGGGATCCACGACGAGGCGGACGGCCTGTTCGGCAAGCTCGCCGCGGTGGCCGGCAGGGGCCGGTAACGCACCATCACTTGACAGCCTCGCGGCCGCGCGCACGCGCACGCCCGGCCGGCGGCGCGTCGGGTCGCTTACGCCGCGCGCAGCGTGAAGTCGCGTGTTGCGATGATTGCCTTTTCGACGCGTGCGAGCGTGGTAGACGTGTTCCGCAGAGAACGAACCACATCATCGAGGCGGCGGAGGCGGCGGCGGCGACGGTGAACAGGGATCCTGCCGAGCGTCGCGCAGATCAGCGTGGCGCACGGCGACCCGGACTGCGATGGAGCACGGCCGTGTCGGACACGCCATCTCGGGGCGGGGCGTTCATGGTCACGAAGCAGATCGTGAATCAGGTAACCGGAACGAAGGAGAGGCATGTCATGAGGAAGCAACTCGGAATTCTCGCCGCGGCCAGCGCCGCGGCTCTGATCGGTGGAGCAGTGGTGGTCGGTGTCGCGCACGGCGATGACGAGCGCAGCACGGACCGGCAGAACGCGTTTGTGCAGACCAACCTGGTGTCGAACCGCTCGGACGTCCGCGCCAGCGTCACCGATCCCCACGTCAAGAACCCCTGGGGGATGGCGTCGGCGCTGGGCGGTCCGCTCTGGGTCGCGAACAACGGCGGTGCGGCATCCACCGTGTACACGCTGCAGAACGATGTCCCCCAGATCCAGGGCCTGGTGGTGAAGCTGGCGGCGCAGGACCACCCGACCGCGTGGACGCCGACCGGGCTGGTGCAGAACCCCAACCCCAACCAGTTCACGTTCCAGGGCGACAAGCAGACCAAGGTGGGCGCGGTGTTCATCTTCGCCAGCGAGGACGGGCGGATCGTTGCGTGGAACCCGGCGGGCAACGCGGACAGCTCGATCGCGAACACGGTCGTCACCACGCCCAGGGCGATCTACAAGGGCCTGGCGATCGCCACCAACGCGGATGGCAACTTCATCGTCGCCACCAACTTCCACGCCGGGACGGTCGAGGCGTTCGACACCAGCTTCACGCCGCTCCCCAAGCTCCGGTTCGTCGATCGCAACATGCCGACTGGCTTTGCGCCGTTCGGCATCCAGAACATCGGCAGCGAGCTGTTCGTGAGCTTCGCCAAGCAGGACGCGGACAGGAAGGACGACGTGGCCGGTGCCGGGAACGGCTTCGTCGACGTGTTCACCACCAGCGGCGAGCTGGTCCGGCGGCTCGTGACCCGCGGCGCGCTCAACTCGCCGTGGGGCATGACCCGCGCACCGCTCGGCTTCGGCAAGTTCGGCGGCGCGCTCCTGATCGGTAACTTCGGCGACGGCAAGATCAACGCGTTCGACAACAGCGGCAACTTCCTGGGCGCCGTGCGCGGCCGGACCGGCCAGCCGATCGTGATCAACGGGCTGTGGTCGCTGATGTTCGGGGTGTTCACCGGGGCCGACCCCGAGGATCTGTACTTCACCGCCGGCATCAACGACGAGGCGGACGGCCTGATCGGCGAGCTCTCGCTCGCGACCGGCAAGCACTGATCCCGGGCAAGCCGGCGGCGCTCAGCGAACCTCGGGCTAGCCGAGCGCGTCGGCCACGACGCGCCGGGCGCCCTGGCCGTCGGCGGTGGCGAGCGCGTGCTCGCGCTGCTCGCGGCGGCGGTGGTCGCCGGCCAGGAACGCGTGGAGCTCGGCGCGCACGGCCTCGTCGTCGATCTCGGCCAGGCTGCGGCCGCCGGCGATCAGACCGCTGCGCGCCTGGCTGTGGGCGGGCGCGACCTGATCGGGGACGATGGCGAAGCCGAGCGCGGGGCAGCCAAGGTAGGCGAGCTCGCCGAGCGTGCCGCCGGCCGAGCAGATCGCGGCGTCGGCGGTGACGAACAGCTCGCCGGGGTCGCCGGGGTTGTGGCGAACCTCCAGCGAGTGGCCGGCGGCGACCGCCGCCTTGCCGGCGCGGTGGAGGGCGGGCTGGTCGCGGTAGCCCGGGCCGGTGATCACGACGAGGTCGAGCGGGCGGCCGGGCGGGACCAGGCCGACGACGCGCGCGGTCGCGCCGGCCGGATCGCTGCCGCCGAAGCTGATCACGACGCGCAGCCGGGCGCCGTCGCGCGGCCGGCACGCGCCGCGGGGGAACCGCCGGATCGCGCGGCGCACCAGCAGGTAGCTGCGGCCGAGCAGGCGGCGCCGTGCGGTCGGATAGCTCGCCGCGAGCGCCGGGGCGTGGAAGTTGTGGTTGACGACGGTGTCGACCGGCAGCGCCACGTGACCGGCGTCGTCGATCAGCACGGTGCGGATGCCGGCGGCGGCGAGCGGCGGCAACAGCGCGGCGGCGAGCGCGGGACCGTCGACGACCACGGCGCGGACGCCGCGGCGGGTCGCGGTGGTGATGACCTCGGCGGTGGTCCACGGCCGGATCTCGGCGGTGATGCGCTGGGCTCGCGACCACGCGGCGACGGCGTCGTCGCCGCCGAACAGCGCGATCGGCTCGGCGACGCTCGGATCGATCTCCTCGCGCAGCGCGGACAGCCGCGCGACGTGGCCCAGCCCGAGGGCGTGCGAGGCGTCGGCGCGCAGCAGGATCGCCGGGCGGGTCATGCCACGCGCTCGATCATCTCCCGGGTCGCCGCGAGATCGAGCCGGGGCTGGGCGCGGTCGCTGGAGTACACGAAGTCGTCGGGCACCGGCGTGCCGGGCCGGACGCCGGACAGCGTGCTGTGGAACTGGAATTCGGGCCAGATCACGAGCACGTCGCCGAGGTCGCTGGTCCGGCGGACCTCCTCGCCCGAGATCAGGGTCTCGTGCAGCTTCTCGCCCGGCCGGATCCCGACGGTGGTGCGCGGCACGCCCGGCGCGACCGCCTCGGCCAGGGTCTCGATGTCGGTGGTCGGCAGCTTGGGGACGAAGATCTCGCCGCCGGTCATCAGCGCCAGGCTGCGCAGCACGAGGGCGATCGCGTCGGGCATCTCGATCCAGAACCGGGTCATCCGCGCGTCGGTGATCGTCAGCTCACCGCGCTTGCGCTGGGCGCGGAACAGCGGGATCACGCTGCCCGCCGAGCCCATGACGTTGCCGTAGCGCACGACCGAGAACCGCGTGGTGCGGTCGCCGGCGTAGGCGTTGGCGGCGATCAACAGCTTCTCCATGCACAGCTTGGTCGCGCCGTACAGGTTGGCGGGCGACACCGCCTTGTCGGTCGACAGCGCGACGACGCGCTCGACGCCGCAGCTCATCGCGGCCTCGATCACGTGGCGGGCGCCCTGGACGTTGGTCTGGACCGCCTCGATCGGGTTGTACTCGCAGATCGGCACGTGCTTCATCGCCGCCGCGTGGATCACGATGTCGACGTCGCGCAGCGCGACCTCGAGGCGGTCGCGGTCGCGGATGTCGCCGACGAAGTAGCGCATCCGGCGGTCGGTGAGCTGGCGCTCGAGCGCGTAGTGCTTCTGCTCGTCGCGCGAGAACACGATCACCTTGCGGGCGCGCGAGGTCAGCGCGCGCTCGACGAACGCGCGGCCGAACGAGCCGGTGCCGCCGGTGATCAGCACGGACTTGCCGTCGAGGATCGAGGTCGAGGCGGCGGCGGTGAGCGAGGGCGGGGTCATGGCGATCCTCCGAGCACGCGGTGGAGCTCCGCGACGACGCGGGTCGCGTCGGCGGGAGTCAGCGCGGGGTAGAGCGGCAGCGACAGCGTGCGCGCGTAGTAGCGGGCTGCCCCCGGGCGGGCGCGGCCGAGCTCGTCGGGGCAGCGCCGGGCGTGCAGCGGGTGGTGGAGCAGCGGGATGTAGTGGACCTGGGTCCCGATCCCGGCGGCGGTCAGCTCGGTCATCACCCGCGCGCGGGTGGTCGCGAACCGCTCGAAGTCGATCGCGACGGCGAACAGGTGGTAGGCGGACTCGCGATCGGGCAGCTCGGCGGGCGGCACGACTCCGTTGCCGGCGCCGAACGCGCGGACGAGCTCGCCGCGGTAGTGCGCCGCGAGCCGGCGCCGGTCGGCGAGGAAGCGATCGAGCTTGGCGAGCTGGGCCAGGCCGAGCGCGCAGGCGAGGTCGCTGAGCCGGTAGTTCCAGCCCAGCTCCTGGACCTCGTAGGCCCACGGGCCGGCGGGCGCCTCGAGCCGCGCGGGGTCGCGCTCGATGCCGTGCTGGCGCAGCCGCTCGAGCCTGCGGTGGACGTCCGGATCGCGCGTGATCACGGCGCCGCCCTCGCCGGTGGTGATGTGCTTGACCGGGTGGAAGCTGAACACCACCGCGTCGCTCGGGCCGGCGCCGACCCGGAGGCAGCGGTAGCGGGCGCCGAGCGCGTGACAGGCGTCCTCGATGATGCGCAGGCCGTGGCGGCGCGCGAGCTCGGCCAGCTCGGCCATGTCGGTGGGCAGGCCACCGAGGTGGACCGGCACGATCGCGCGCGTCCTCCGGTTGATCAGCGGCTCGACCGAGGCCGGCGACAGGTTGCCGGTGCGGGGCTCGACGTCCGCGATCCGGACGGTGGCACCCACGTAGTACGCCGCCGCGGCGGTCGCCGAGAACGTGATCGGCGTGGTGATGATCTCGTCACCCGCGCCGATCCCGAGCGCGGCGTAGGCCAGGTGGAGCGCAGCGGTGCCGCTGGCACAGACCGTCGCGTGCGGCGCGCCGAGCCAGCCGGCGAGCTCGGCCTCGAACCGCGCGACCAGCGGGCCGCAGGTGAGCAGGGGGGCGCGCAGTGCCTCGACGACCGCGGCGAGGTCATCGTCGTCGATGGTCTGCCGCCCGTAGGGCAAGTGGGTCATGCAAGCGGGGCTTGTGCGAAGCCCGGGCCAGCCGCGCGGCTGCAAGTACCGCGTGTTGCGCGGCGGCCGTCGGCGGGGCTGACGGCGGCGGCGGCGTCAGGGCCGGCCCGCGTAGGCGCGGAGCTGAGCCGCACCGCAGCGCTGTTCGCCAACCCAGCGCCTGGCGGCGGCGAGCGCGTCCTGCCACGCGTCCTGGCGGCGGCGGAGCTCGACCAGCAGTGGGCGATCCGGATCACTCAGGGGTAGCGGCGCGGCGACCGCGGCGAGGACCTCGGCGCGCTGTGCGATGACCGCCTCGAACACCGACAGCAGCTCGTCGACCGCCGCGCCGGGCGTGGGCGCGGGCGTGACGTCGAGCAGCCGGGTGACGAGCTCGCTGCCCGTCATCTCGCGTGGGCCTTGCGGAACGCGTCGCCGAGCTCGCTGATGATCCGCGTCGCCTTGTCGAGCGGCGGCACCACCAGCCGCGTGTTGGCGTCGATCAGCTGCTCCCAGACGAAGTCGTAGAGCGCGCCGAGGTTGGCGCACAGCTCCGGTGCGGCCGTGATGTCGAGCGAGGCCTTGAGCTCGACGACGATCCGCAGCGCGTGGTCGAGCGCCGCGGCCTTGGCGTGGATGTCGCGCGCCTCGATGGCCGTCCGCGCGGCTGCGATGTCGCGTACGCAGCGGTCGAACAGACGCTCGAGGATCTGGGTCTTGGGCGCCGACTCGAGGTCGACCCGGCGATAGACGTTGGCGGCACGAGCTAGCATGGGTCTCCTTAGCCGAAGACGCTGGTCAGGTAGGAGCTCTGGCTCTTCAGCGAGCTCATCAGGGTCTCGAGTGCGTTGAACTGGTTCTGCAGCTGGGTCTGGAGCGCATCGGCGCGGGCGTTGACCTGATCGGCCTGGGTCTGCAGGCTGCTGATCCGGGCGTTCAGCGACGTCGTCTTGCTCGCGAGGAAGCCATCGACCGGGGCGGTGTACGCGTCGGTCAGCTTGGTCATCACGCCGGCGAACCCGCCGGCCACGAACAGGTCGCTGACCGCGCTGGGGTTGGCCGCGAGCGCGCTGGACAGCTTGCTGCTGTCGAGCGTGAGCGAGCCGTCCTTGGCCACCGTCAGGCCGATCGCGCCGAGGCTGTTCGCGCCGGCCGTGGTCGCGCCGTACGCGCTGGTCATGACCGCGCCGAGCGCGCCCTGCAGCTGGCGCAGCGTCGAGTCGCCGAACAGCGTGCTCGTGCCCTTGGCCGTGCCGGTGTAGTCGAGCTGGAGGTGCAGCGCGGAGTTGACCGCGTTGTACGCCGAGACCAGCGACTTGAGCTGGGTCGTGAGCGCGCCGGTGTCGAGCCCGACGGTGACCTGGGTCGATGGGTCCAGCGTGGCCTGCGGGGACACCAGCGTGAGCGTGATGCCGGAGACGGCGTCGCTGATCACGTTGCTGCTTCGCGTGATGTCCTTGACGCCGTCGATCGTGACCTTCGCGTCCTGCGCGGCGATCTGGCCGTTGGCCGGGTTCGAGAGCCCGAGCCCGTCGCCGGTCTCGGCGAACTGCGGGGCGTTGGCCGTGCCGGTCGCCGTGGCGGCGACCATGAGCCGGTACGACGTGCCGTCGAACAGCACCGATGCCGAGGCGCCGACACCCGCGTCGTTGATCTTCGACGCGATGCTGGCGAGCGAGTCGGTGCTCGAGTAGTCGATCTGCTTGCTCGCGGCGCCGGTCGTGATCGTCACGCTGCCGACGCCGAGCACCCCGGCGGTGGCCGAGGTGAACGTGCGCGACGGGGTGATCTGGCCGCGCGCGAGCTGCTGGACGCGGACATCGTGCACCGTCGCGGCCGCCCCCGCGGAGGCCGCCACGGTGACGTGGGAATCGCTCGCGCTGGCCGTGCGGGGCTGGAGCTCGGTCGCCAGGTTCATGCCCTGCATGACCGTGCCGAGCGCGGCGACCGCCGACGACAGGCTGCCGACGATGCTCTTCTGGGCGTTGAGATCCGATTGCCGGCCGGTGAGCGCCGTGACCGGCGCGCGCTCGGCGGCCACCAGGGAGCTGATGAGCGACGACGTGTCGAGACCGCTGGACAGGCCTGAGAAGGTGATCGCGCTCATGGTCGGCTCCTATCCGGGTCGCTGGTCACTGGAGCAGCTTGAGCGCGGCCTGGGGCAGCGAGTTCGCCTGGGCGAGCACCGCGAGACCGGCCTGGCTCAGGATCTGCGCCTTGGTGAGGTTGGCGGTCTCCGAGGCGACGTCGACGTCGGTGATCCGCGAGTTGGCGGCGGTCAGGTTGGTCTGCGCGCTGGACAGGTTCGAGACCGTGACGACCATCCGGTTCTGGGTCGCGCCGAGCTTGGCGCGGGCCTGCGACAGCTGCTGGATCGCCTTGTCGAACGTGCCGATCGCCGCCTGCGCGTTGGTCGCGGTCGACAGGCTGACCGTCGAGATCGCCAGGGTGCCGGCGGTGGCGTCGAAGCCGAGCGTCGAGGCCGTGAGCTTGGTGATGCTCATCGCGATCCGGTCGTTCGCGGTGTTGTGGATGCCGATCTGGAACGACAGGCCGGTCGACGCGCTGCCGTCGAGCAGGGCCTGACCGTTGAAGCTGGTCACCGCGCTGATCCGGTTGATCTCCTGGGACAGCTGCTTGAACTCGGTCTGGATGTAGCCGCGCTCGGTGTCGCCGAGCGTGGCGTTGGCCGACTGGACCGAGAGCTCGCGCATGCGGGACACGATGCCCTGCATGTCGTTCATGCTGCCTTCCGCGACCTGCGACATCGAGATGCCATCGTTCGCGTTGCGCTGGGCCTGCGCCATGCTGGCGATGTTGGCCGACAGGTTCTGGCTGATGCCCAGGCCCGCGGCGTCGTCGGATGCGCTGTTGATCCGCATGCCCGAGGACAGGCGACCGATCGATCCGGCAAGCGCGTCCTGCGTCTTGCTGAGGTTGTGTTGCGCCTGGAGCGAAGTGGTGTTGTTGAGAAGCGAGATCATGGCGGCGACTCCTGCGGTTCCGTGCTGAGATTCTCTGGAGATTCAGACCTTTTGGGTCTCACTGCCCTGGTTCGCCCGGTTCGTGGGCCGTGATAGCCCTCGAACAACTCCGGATCAGGTCGACGGCGCGAGCAGCTGGATGATGTGCGACGTCACTTGCTGCGAGACCAGCAGCGCCTGCGAGGCCTTGGCGAGGTGGGTCGCGGCCGTCACGGTGTCGACCTCGACGTACCTCGAGATCGCCTGCTGCATGTCCTGTTCGAGCGCCGAGCGTGCCGCGGTGGTCTGATCGAGCGAGCTCATCGCGGCGCCGGTCTGGCTGCGCGACAGCGAGATCTGCCGGATCGCGGTGTCGAGATCGGGGAGCGCGGCGCGCAGCGTGGGCAGGTCGTTGCTGGACAGCGCGGCCGCGACGCGATCGAGCAGTGGCAGCACGTCGACGCCGTTCGCCGCGGTCAGGTTCGAGCCGGCGATCGTCGTGCCGGCGGTCAGCCCGGTGTCGGTGCTCGGCACCGCGCGCACCCCGGCGTCGCCCTGGTACACGCCGCCGGCGTCGAACGGCGCGGTCAACGAGGCGGCGCCGGCGAGCAGGTACTCGCCATCGCTGCCCTGCGCGTTGGCGCTCGCCAGCGCCGCGAGGAACAGGCCGTGGACCTCGTCGCCGAGGCCGGCGCGGTCGGCCGCGCTGTACGTGTCGGACGCGCCTTGCACCGCGAGGGTCCGGACCTGGGACACGGCGCTGGCGATCGACGCGAGCGAGCTGTCGGTCATCTGGAGCGCGTCGCGGCTGGTCGCAACCGCCGCTCCGGCGCCCTGGCTCATCACCTGCCGCAGCTTGGTGCGCTGGGCCGCGACCCAGGCGGCCGGGTCGTCCGACGGCGTGGTGACGCGCAGCCCGGACGACAGCTGGCCGGACACGGTGCCCACGGTGGATTGGTTCTTGGTGGTGGCGGAGGAGGTGAGATCGATCAGACGGTTTCCAGTGATGCGCATGGCACCCTCGCGCCGGGAAGCAACTTACAGATTCAAGATCAGCGACCCCAGCATATCGTTGATCGTGGACACCACCTTCGCCATCGCGGACGAGGCATGCTCGAAGCGGGCGAGGTCGGTGAGCTGTTCCTGGGTGTCGACGCCGGCGAGCGAGTCGCGCAGCCCGGCGAGGTTCTCGGAAACCAGGCCGTCGCGCGTCGCGTCGTCCTTGGCCTCGGCGCTGGCGTTCGCCACGTTCGCGACGACGTCGATCGCGGCGTCGCCGAGCGTGCGGGTGCCGCCCGAGGCCACGGTCCGGGTGCCGAGCGCGAACAGCGCGAGCGCTCCGGTGTTGTTGCCCGGGCCGGTCGACGGCGCGGCGAGCGCGAGCAGCTGCGAGCTCGCGGCGAGCGCGGGATCGACCGCGAGCGTGGAGGCCGCACCGGCGACCTGGGTGGGGGGCGTGAACATCGGGCGGCCGCTCACGCCATCGAGCCCGGCGTTCGCGGTGTGCACCGCGTTCATGCTGGTCGCGAGGTCGTACGCGACCTGGTCGAGCTGGCCGGCGGCCTGCGCCCCGGTCTGGTCGCGAAGCTTGAGGTCCGCGCCGATCGAGCCGCTGCCGATCGCGGCCGTGACGTCGCGGCTCGCGTTGCCGTTGACGACCGCGAGAGCGGCGAACCCCGTGGTGGGATCCGGGGTCGCGGCGAGGCGGGCGGCGTGGCTGCCGTCGACCAGGACGGCGCCACCGTCGAGCACGTAGCGCATCTGGCCGTCGCCGTCGACCCGGGCCTGGCCGCCGACCAACTCGCCCAGCTGCTTGGCGATCTGATCGCGGCGGTCGAGCTGCGCCGGATCGCCGGACTTTGCGATCGCGAGGTTGGCGGCGGCGAGCTGGGTCGCGAGCGCGGTCGCGCTG
This sequence comes from Kofleriaceae bacterium, assembly GCA_041495365.1. Lineage (GTDB taxonomy): Bacteria > Myxococcota_A > Polyangia > Haliangiales > Haliangiaceae > JABFXX01. Next base: position 17,788 of record JBGQCL010000190.1, read on the forward strand.
ACCGTGGCGGCGCGGATCCGCAGGTCTGCATCGCTGCGGGTCGCCGCGACGTCGGCGGCGCGGCGCTGGATGCCGGCGGCGAGGTCGCCCGCGGCGGTGACCACCGAGCCGCGCAGGGCGGAGTTGGTCGGGCTCGCGGACGCCGCGCTGAGCGACGAGAACAGCGTGCCGAGCTGTTCGTCGATCGTGGGGCCGCCGCCGGACACCGCGGTCTCGAGCTGGGCCACCGCGCTGGAGAACTGCTGCGACATCGCGAGCGAGCCGGTGGCGGTCTGGATCTGCTTTGCGAGCAGGTTGTCCTGCGCGCGGGTCGGGCTGCCCGTGCGCACGCCGCCGATCAGCGGGGCGGCCGGGAGCGACTCGAAGTCGACGCGCTGCTGTGAGTAGCCGTCGGTGTTCGCGTTCGCGATGTTGTTGGCCGCGATCGCGACGCCGGCGTTCTGCGCGGAGATCGCGGACGCGCCGACCGAGAGCAGTGACAGCAGATCGGACATCAGTAGGTCATCCTCAGCATCTGCATCGGATGCGTCGTGGTCCGCCGGGCGCTGCGATCGTAGCCGCCGGTCGACTCGTGGCCGAGCATCGCGCGCACCGCCTCGGTCGCGACGGTCGCGAGCATCGCGTTGGCGTGGGCCTCGACGCGCAGCGCGGCGAACAGCTCGCGCATCGCGGGGGCGTCGACCACGGGCGCGGTGTCGCGGGCCTCGGCGAGGCGCTCGGCGAGGTGCTGCTTGTGGACGGCGAGGTAGGTCAGCCGCGCATGATCGAGCGCGCCGATCGCGCGGCGCTCGTCGGCGAAGGTCGCGCGGAGTTCCTCGCCGAGCTCGCGCAGCCGTTCGAGCCACCGGGCGTCTGCGGTCACGGCCGCCCCGCGCGCAGGACATCGTCATCGACGATGCGCGACGCGAGCAGGTCGAGATCGACAGGGTAGTTGCCCTTGTCGAGCATCGCGCGGATGGTCTGCAGCCGGGTGGTCGTCGTGGCCGACGCGGCGCCCGACTCGGACGCCGTGATGCCCGCCGCCGACAGCTTGACGACCGCCGCGCCGGTCGCGACGGCGCCGGTCTTGCTGGTGGCCGACGGCGCCTCGCGCACGTCACGGGTGACAGGGGAAATCGCGACTTTGGGGTCGATCCGCATGGCCTGGGTTCCTCTTGCTCACCGGGTCGTCCGGGAGGCCGAACTGTTTAGCGGCAGAAGCGGTGCGGGATCGATCGGCTGGCCATCGCGGCGGACCTCGAAGTGCAGGTGCGGGCCCGTGGAATAGCCGGTGCTGCCGACCTTGCCGAGCTCGGCTCCGGCCTCCACCACGTCCCCGACCTTGACGTCGACCTCACTCAAGTGTGCGTAACGGGTCTCGAATCCGTTGTCGTGACGCAGCGTGACGAGATTTCCGTAGGTCCCGGCGGGTCCGGCGTGGACCACGGTGCCCCGAGCCGCTGCAGCAACTTCGGTGCCAGTCGCCGCGGCGAGGTCGAAGCCGGGGTGGTTGACCGTGCCGCCGTGGATCGGGTCGGCTCGCAGGCCGTATCCGGAGCTCGGCCGACCGGCGACCGGTACGAGGAACCGAGGGGCACCGGGGGCGGCCGGCAGCCCGGGGCTGGGCAGCGCCGGGGACCCCGCGGACAGCGGGGCATCGCGCGGGCGCACCGCGGGGGCGCTGGCGTGCAGGGCCGCCGGGATCGCGGGCGCGGCATGGCCGGCGGCGCTCGCCGGCGCGAGGGCGGTGATCGCGGGCGCGGCGTGGCCGGGGGGCGCCGCGTGGCCGGCGGCCTCGCCGGTCGGGTCGAGCTGCCGGGCGAACAGCGAGGCCATCCCGACGCCGCCGGCCGCCGTCATCTTGTCGGCGATCGCCTCGTCGAGCATCGTCTTGAACGTGTCGCCGGCGAACCCGCCGGCGAGCATGCCGCCGCCCTGGGGGCGTGCCTCGGTGAGCAGCCGGCGCAGGAAGAATGCCTCGAGCTGCCGGGCGGCGACCTGGACCTGGTGGGCCCGGGTGTCGTCGCGCGGTGGCGCAGCGGGGCCGGCGATCGTGTCGGCCTTCACATCGTCTCCAGGTCGGCGCGCAGCGCGCCGGCGGCCTTGAGTGCGCGCAGGATCGAGACCAGATCGCGCGGCTTGGCGCCGAGCGCGGCGAGCGCGGCGGCGACGTCGCCGACCGTCGCGGCCTTCTTGACCAGCCGCATCGGGCTGCTGGCCTCCTCGACCTTCACCGCGCTGTGCGGGACGATCTTGGTCGCGCCGGCCTTGGCCAGCGGCGCGGGCTGCGACGCGACCGGCGTCTCGTCGACCTCGATGGTGAGCGCGCCGAACGTGATCGCGGCGGTGCGCAGCGACACCGCCTCGCCGATCACGATCGTGCCGGTCTTCTCGTCGATCACGACCCGGGCGCGGACGTCGGGGTCGACCTGGATCGACTCGAGCCGGGCGATCAGCTGCGGTACGTGGCCGGTGGAGCCCGACGGGATCGCGACGACCACGGTCGCGGCGTCCTTGACCTGGGCGAGATCGGTGCCGAGCTCGCCGGCGATCGCGTCGCGCATCCGGGTCGCGGTGGTGAAGTCGGGCTGGTTGAGCACGAGGACGACCTCGCGGTCGGGCATCACCGTCGGGGCGGTGGCCTCGACGATGGCGCCGCCGGGCAGCCGGCCGACCGTCGGGTGGTTCTTCTTGCTGCTCGACCCGCTGGCGCCCTCGGCGACGAACCCGCCGACCGACAGCGCGCCCTGCGCGATCGCCCAGGTCCGGTCGTCGGGGCCCTTGAGCGGCGCGGCGAGCAGCGTGCCCCCGGCCAGGCTCTTGGCGTTGCCGATCGACGAGATCGTGACATCGAACGTCATGCCGGGCTTGGCGAACGCCGGTAGCTCGGCGGTCAGCATCACCGCGGCGACGTTCTTGCCCTTGAGCTGGGTCGGATCGATCGTCAGGCCGAGCCGCTTGAGCATCTTGGTCAGCGCGGAGGCCACGGTCGGCTGCCGCGCGTCATCGCCGGTGCCATCGAGTCCGACCACCAGGCCGAACCCGGTCAGGTGGTTGTCGCGGACCCCGGCGATCGTGGTGAGGTC
>JBGQCL010000191.1:0-20810 GCA_041495365.1 Kofleriaceae bacterium
AGCCGCGCCTGCTGGCGCGCGTACTCCGCCTCGCGGCGCTGCGCCTCGATCTCGCGCATCTTCTCGTAGAAGTCGTAGTTGCCGGTGTACGAGCGCAGCTCGCCGCCGTCGATCTCGACGATCTTGCCGACCACGCGGTTCATGATCTCGCGGTCGTGGCAGGTCATCACGACCGTGCCGGCGTAGTCGCGCAGGAAGCCCTCGAGCCACAGGATCGACTCGAGGTCGAGGTAGTTGGTCGGCTCGTCGAGCAGCAGCAGCTCGGGGCGGGCGAGCAGGATCTGCGCCAGCGCGACCCGCATCTTCCAGCCGCCGGACAGCGTGCCGACGTCGTGCGGCATCTGGTCGTCGGTGAACCCCAGGCCGTGCAGGATCTCCTGGGCCCGGGCCTCGAGCTCGTAGCCGCCGAGGTCCTGGTAGCGGGCCTGGACCTCGCCGAACCGCGCGACGACGTCGTCGATCCCACGGGGGGCTCTGCCCCCCGCCCCGCCGGCGGAGCCGTCGGGGTCCCCACCCCCCGTCTCGCTGCGCTCGAGTTCGTCGCCGGCGGCCTCGAGCTCCACGGTCAGCGCCGCGAGCTCCTCGCCGAGCCGCGCGACCTCGCCCGCCCCGGCGCAGGTCTCGGCCAGGATCGACCGCCCGCGCAGGTCACCGACGTCCTGCCGGAAGTAGCCCAGGGTCAGCTTCCTCGGCTTCTCGATCGCGCCGTCGTCGGGCTGGTCCTCGCCGGTGATCAGCCGGAACACGGTGGTCTTGCCGGCGCCGTTGGGGCCGACCAGCCCGACCTTCTCGCCCGGGTTGATCTGTAACGAGGCGTCGACGAACAGGATCTGCCCGCCGTACTGCTTGCTGACCGAGCTGAACGCGATCACGTCGGCGCGGTCTATAGCATGCTACCGGGGGTGGTTCCGCGATCGCGGACTCTGCTGTTTGGAACTCCGACAGGTCTGATGTCGCCTGTTTGGCGACGCGCGACGGATTCCCGACGCCTCGGCGTCGTCGGCCCCATCCGCCGGCCCGGCCGAAAACACCGTTCTGGCTCGCGTTCTGGCTCGGTTGTGCGCCACCGCGCCGCGGCCTCGGGTACAGTGCCGCGGCGCGTCCGGACCCTCGCGGCCCGACGAACCGCAGAGCAACGAACACAGTAAGGAGCGCAGAAGATGAGTAAGGCTCTCGAAGGCGTGCGCATCCTGGACATGACTCACGTGCAGTCCGGGCCCACGGCCACGCAGATTCTGGCGTTCTTCGGAGCGGACGTCATCAAGATCGAGAAGCCGGGCGAGGGCGATCCCACGCGCGGTCAGCTGCGCGATGTTCCGGGCGCCGACAGCCTGTACTTCACGATGCTGAACGGCAACAAGCGCAGCCTGACCCTGAACCCCAAGACCGAGGCGGGCAAGCGGATCTTCACGCGCCTGATCGAGACGTGCGACGTGATGGTCGAGAACTTCGGGCCGGGGGCGATCGACCGCATGGGCTTCCCGTGGAAGAAGATCCAGGAGCTCAACCCGCGGATGATCTACGCCTCGGTCAAGGGCTTCGGTCCCGGCCCGTACGCGGACTGCAAGGTCTACGAGAACGTGGCGCAGTGCACCGGCGGCGCGGCGTCGACCACCGGCGAGATCGACAGCGTTCCGCTGGTGACCGGCGCCCAGATCGGCGACTCCGGCACCGGCATCCACCTCGTGGCCGGCGTGCTGGCCGCGCTCTACCAGCGCGAGAAGACCGGCCGCGGCCAGCGCGTCGAGTGCGCGATGCAGGACGCCGTGCTCAACCTGTGCCGGGTCAAGCTGCGCGACCAGCAGCGGCTCAAGCACGGTCCGCTCAAGGAGTATCCGCAGTACCCCAACGGCAAGTTCGGGGTCGCGGTGCCGCGCGCCGGGAACAGCTCGGGCGGCGGCCACCCGGGCTGGATCGTCAAGTGCAAGGGCTGGGAGACCGATCCCGACGCGTACATCTACGTGATCACGCAGGCCCAGGCGTTCCCCGCGCTCGCCAGGGCGTGCGGTCACGCCGACTGGGTGGACCACCCGGACTTCAGCACGCCCGAGGCCCGGCTGCCCCGGCTCGACCACGTGTTTGCGGAGATCGAGAAGTGGACCATGACCCTGACCAAGCTCGAGGTCATGGACGTGCTCAACCCGCTCAACGTGCCGTGCGGTCCGGTGCTGTCGATGAAGGAGATCGCCGAGGAGCCGGCGCTGCGCGAGACCGGCACGGTGGTCGAGGTCGATCACCCCACGCGCGGCAAGTACCTCACGGTCGGCAACCCGATCAAGCTGTCGGATTCGCCTGCGGAGGTCCGGCGATCGCCGCTGCTCGGCGAGCATACCGAGGACGTGCTGCGCAACGTGCTCGGGTTCAGCGAGGCCGAGGTCGAGGCCGCGCGCAAGCAAGGTGCGATCTAGCCATGGCCCGCATCCTCATCCTCGGAGCGTCCTACGGCTCGCTGTTCGGCACCAAGCTGCTGATGGCCGGCCAGACCGTCGCGCTGGTCTGCACGCGGTCGACCGCCGAGCTGATCGACCGCGACGGCACGATCGTGAAGTTCACGGTCAAGGGCCGCACCGGGTTGCTCGACGTGCCGTCGCGCAAGCTGCCGGGGCAGCTGTCGGCCAGCGCGCCCGACGACGTCGATCCCGCCGCGTTCGACCTCGTGGTGCTCGGCATGCAGGAGGCGCAGTACGGCGCGTCCGGCGTGCGCGAGCTGATGGCCCGCGTCGCCCGGGCGCGCACGCCCTGCCTGGCGATCATGAACATGCCGCCGCTGCCCTACCTGCGGCGGATCCCGGGCCTCGAACCCCGGGCGGTCGAGGGCTGTTATGCCGATCCGAGCGTGTGGGAGGGCTTCGATCCGGACCTGGTGACGCTCGCCAGCCCCGATCCGCAGGCGTTCCGTCCCCCTGATCAGCCCAAGAACGTACTGCAGGTCGGCCTGCCGACCAACTTCAAGGCGGCGCGGTTCGCCGGCGATGCGCCGACCCAGCTGCTGCGCCAGCTGGAGGCCGGGATCGAGGCGGCGCGGTTCGATCCGGGAGATCGGCCGGGGGAGGCTCCGATCGAGATCCCGGTCAAGCTCAAGGTCCACGACTCGCTGTTCGTGCCGCTCGCCAAGTGGCCGATGCTGATCACCGGCAACTATCGCTGCATCCTGGCCGACCGCATGATCTCGATCCAGGAGGCCGTGCACGGCGACCTCGGCCGCTCGCGCGAGATCTACGACTGGGTCGCGAAGCTGTGCGCCGGGCTGGGCGCCGACGCCGAGGACCTGGTCCCGTTCGACAAGTACGCCAAGGCCGCCGAGGGGCTCGGCAAGCCGTCGTCGGCGGCGCGCGCGCTGTTCGGAGGCGCCGCGCAGATCGAGCGCGTCGATTGCCTGGTCCGGCGGATCGCTGCCCAGCGCGGGATGACGCTCGACACCCTGGACCAGACCGTCGCCCTCGTCGATCAGCGCCTCACGCGCAACCGCGCGTCGGCGCCGGCGTCATAGGTCCGGCGTCATCCCCCCCGGGGCGCCCCCGGCCCGGCCGCCCGGCGCAGCTCACTTGGGCTGCGCGATCATCTGCGGCAGGGGCTCGGCCACCCCCTCTGCCACGTCGTCCGCGCTCTGGACGGCCGACGAGTCTCTGGCCATCATCCGGGCGCGCAACGGCTTGAGCACGGCGAGCGCCAGCACCGCCGCCAGGCCGTTCATCGCCGCGGCGACCATGAACACGGTGTGCCAGCTCGCCCACTTCGACAGGAGGACGGCGAGCGGCACGAACAGCGCCGCGGTGCCCTTGGCGGTGTACAGCACGCCCGCGTTGGTGGAGGCCCACTTCCAGCCGTAGGTGTCCGCGCAGGTCGATGGGAACAGGCTGTAGATCTCGCCCCAGGCGAAGAACACCAGGCCGCTCAGCACGACGAACAGCACCGGATCGGTGCCGAGCACGCTGAGCGCCACGATGCCGATCGCCTCGAGTCCGAACGCGATGAACATCGTGTTCTCGCGCCCGATTCGATCGGACACCCAGCCGAAGAATGGCCGGGTCGCGCCGTTCATGATCTTGTCGAGGAACAGTGCGAACAGGACCGCCTTCATCGTGAACCCGAACGAGATCGGCGTGTCGGCCACCTTGAAGGCCACGGCGATCTGCTTGAGGTTCGCGGTCACGAACAGCCCACCGGCGCCCATCAGGACGAACATGAGGTACATGACCCAGAACACCGGCGTCCGGATCATCTGGCGCCAGTCGAACTGGGGGCGGTTGGTGCGGGTGGCAGGCAGCTTGGGCAGCGCCGCCACTGCCTTGGCGTCGGGCTGGGCGAGCAGCAGGCCGAAGATCACGATCACCACGGCCTGGCCGATCCCGAACCACAGGAACGTTGCCTCGTAGCCGTGCGTGTCGATCATCCACCCCAGCGGGAGCACCGTCGCGGCCGCGCCGGCGCCGAACCCAGCGGCGGTGATGCCAGCGGCCAGACCGCGCCGCTCGGGGAACCACTTGAGGGCGTTGCCGACGCACGTGCCGTACACCGCACCGGCGCCGATCCCGGCGATGCCGTAGGCGATGTAGAGGAGGGGCAGCGAGCTGGCGAACGCGCTCAGTACCCAGCCCAGCCCGGCGATCACGCCGCCCACGGCCACGACCGCGCGCGGGCCGAACCGATCGGCCAGCCAGCCCTCGACCGGAACCAGCCAGGTCTCCAGGAGAACGAAGATGGTGAACGCGGTCTGAACCAGTTCCAGTTGCCAGTGGTACTTGGTGGCGATCGGCGTCGCGAACAGCGTCCAGCTGTACTGGAGGTTCGCGATCATGGCCATGCAGATGACGCCGAAGATCAGCTGCCACCAGCGCCCGGACTTCAGGCGGGCGCGCGCAACCTCCACCTCGATCGAGCTGGCCACCTCCGCTTTCTTCGCGGACGAGCTCGATCCCTCGTTCTGGGTCGACGGAGCGGATTCCTCGGTCTTGGTCATTGGGGCGTCCTCCTGGCGAGGCGAGGTCTTTTTTACGTCAGACCGCTATTGTGTATTTTTCCAGGTGCGTCTTCGGGGGAATTACTAGGGGCGGAATACCACGTTCCCGGGAGATCTTGAAGACGGTGAGTCAGGCCGTCTCGTATTTGGCCGAGCTTCCGCCACGGTCATGGGCGAAGCACACACATTTGCCGACGAGTGCCGGCCGGAAGATCCGGAAGATCCGGAAAATCCGGGAAATAGAGGTCGACCTGCGGTCGATACAAGTCCGACCGTTCGGTCCGCCTTCCATTTCTCACGTGATCGATTCGCAGGACGACAGATTTTTGTGGGTGCGTGGCGGTGAGAGAGCCGGCGGCGGTCGCGGCGCACCGAGTCAGGATCGTGTGGCCGCGTACGAGCCACCTTCAGGTAGTCCAATTTCCGATCTGGCAAGTGGCCAATCGGGGCGGGCGGACGCGCGCGGTCTACCGTGCGAGCAGGCGCGCCACGACCTCGTCGACCGCGGCGTCGGCGAGCGCGCGCATCTCGTCATCGGTCCGATCCTGGATCGGGTGCGGCACGAACACACGCGCTGCGTCGAAGCCGAGCGCCCGGGCCTGGGCCGCCGCGGCGGCGACGAACTCGGTCGAGGCCACGCACACGCCGGGCAGACCGGCGCCCTCGAGGTCGGTGATGTCGTGCACACTGCACGACGTGCAGCTCCCTCAATCGGCGAGCGCCTCGATGACGGCATCGCACTCCTCGGCGATCCGCCGCCGCAGGTCGGGCGGCGCCGGCTTGGTGAACGTGGGCTTGGCGTAGCGCCGGACGGTCGCGCCGCGGGCGGCGAGCCGCGCTGCGAGCTGGTCGAGGAACACGTCGCCGCGCGGCTTGGAGATGTTGAGCAGGCCGACGACCTGCCCGTCGAGCGCCGCGGGCCGAGGCGCTCTGGGCCGTTCGACGGAACCGCGCTCACCGGTCGGATCGAGCAGGGTGACGGTCATGGGATCACCTCCTGGGTCGTGAGCTGGCTGCCGCGTTCTCCCGACACCCAACCCTCGAGGATGGCAGAGAACATACCCGCACTGCCACCGGCATGGACGATCGCGAGGTCGCCGGGGCGGAACTTGGGCAGCCGCCGGCCGGCCACGAGCGCAGCCGGCATGCCTTCCTCGATCTCGCCGGCGCCACGCGCCAGCTCCTCGCCCGGGATCATCAGCAGCTCATCGAGCGCGGCGCGCAGCCGGGACTTGGTCCAGCCGGCGGCGGCGAACACCCGGGCGTGCTCGGGCGACACGATCAGCATCGCGCCCATGCCCATCACGAGCTTGGGGTGGGCCGTGGCCCGCAGCTTGGCCGCGAAGCTCCGCGCCAGCGACTCGGGCGTCCGTGAGATCTGGTCCACGATCGCGGAGGGACCGTGGCCGGGGAACAGCGAGACCGTCGAGGTCCCCGGGGCGAAGCCCTGCTCGACCGAGAGCGGCTCCCACGGCGAGCCGGCCTCGTCCTCCGCGAAGCAGAACGTGTACTTGCCCGGCCCACCGAAGGTGGCCCGGTCGATGTCGCCGGGCAGCCCGCCGCCGACGTTGCGGACCACGAGCTGCAGGGCCCGTCCGATCGTCGCGTTGGCCCGGTTGCCCTGACCGAGGCAGTTGACGCCGCTGTTCATGCGGAGCTGTGCAGCGATCGGACCATTGACGACGACCACCGGGCCGGAAAAATACGTCGTGCACAGAAGACCGTGCATGTTGAACCGGTCGGTGCACGCCGCCTGGACCGCGGCGAGGACCACCGGCAGGTGCTCCGGCTTGCAGCCGGCCATCACGGCGTTGATCGCGACCTTCTCGACGGTCGCGGGCACCAGATCGGGCGGGACCACGGCGACGACCTCGGCGGGAGCGCGCCGCGTGCCGTCGAGCATGCGCAGCACCCGGGCCGGGGTCGGCGGCACGACCGGCAGGCCATCGGTCCACCCCCGATCGTAGGCCGCCTCCTGCTCGTCCTCGATCTCCCCGATCTCGACCCGTCGCGCCGCGAGCCGGTCGCCCTCGAAGCGGACCCGCAGCTGATCGGCGCGCACCGGGTCGACCGACAGCGAGCCGCAGCCCGGGCGGTGCGCGGGCAGGCTGGCGCCGAGCGGGCTCACCCCGGCCAGCGCCTCCCACGCGCTGCGCGACCAGCCCTCGGTCCGCGCGACCTCGACGCCGTTCTCGATCCGGAGCAGCGTCGGTACGGTCTCGATCCGGTGGTGCCACGACACGGTCAGCTCGCGGTCGTCGACGCGGGGCGCCACCGTCGGCGGGAACTCGGGATCGTCCTGCGTGTACACCGTGACCGACCGGCCGCGTGCCGCGAGCTCGCCGAGCACCGGGGCGACCAGTCCGCACGTCGGACAGTCGCGCTTCACGATGGCGACCAGTCCTTCGGGCAGCCGCGGCGGCTCGACCATGCCGCGACTCTAGTCCCAAAGCCGCGCACCGAACAATCGACCGCCGCGCAACGGACCATCGCGGTGGTCGCTTTGGGCCGATCGGTCCCCGGGGTGGGCCCGTGGGCGCCGCGCGCGCAGTTTGCAGTCTTTTGCCCTACCGCCCGGCAGGGATGGCGCTAGGTTCGAAACTTCAGGGGAAACAAGGAGGGTGAGGATGAGTACGTGTGGAAGATTGTTTCATGTGGACAAGGTGGTTGCGTACTACGTCGCGGCGGACAAGCACGTCGTGATCGTGGCCGACGTGTTCCAGAACCCGACGGCGGATCATGCGCAGATCTGTCCCAATCCGATCGCGATGCCGCCGGCGCGGGAGTTCCTGGTCGTCGGGACCACCGATCCCGGGATCCATCCGCAGCTGCAGGTGAAGCGCCGGATCTCGACGACGTTCGCGTCGGACCTCACGCCCAGGAGCGTGATCGTGTACACGCAGGGGATCGACGCTCCGGCGCGGCTGGAGGTCCCGGTCGGCACTGCCCCACCGCCCCCGTTGCAGCCCGGCGATGTGGAGCCGCCGGTGCCGGTCCGGCCGCACGGGCCGATCGAGGTCACCGGCTTCTCGGCGACGTTCTCGCTGGAGCAGGCCGTGCAGGACGCTCTGACGCAGGCCGTCGCGAAGCTCGGCGGCCCGCCGCGCAACCCCGATGTCGCGATCGAGATCGATATCCTGGACATCTCCGCTCGCACCGGTGGGAACATTCGCCCGGGGCTGTTTGTCCGGGCGAACGGCCGATAGCCCGCTCGGACCGGGCTCGCCGGGCGTGACCGCGCATGGCACGCCCGGTGCTTGGCGGTGAGCTGAGCGCGGGCTAACGCTGCCGCCCGGTGGCTTTCAGCCGCAGCGGTCGCATCGATCGCATCGTCTCGCCGATCGGCTGGGCGCGTCCGCGGTTCCACTCGGTGGTCCACAGCACGACCTTGCAGGTCTGGTCGGAGAACGCCAGCTCGAGCGTGGTCTGGCCCTCGTCGGACCGCGGCTGGTACTCGGGGTCGTGGTGGAGCTGACAGGCTCCCTGGCCGAGGAACAGCTCGTCGAGCTCGTGGATCTGGTCGCCGGTCAGGATCACCAGCTCGTCCTTCTCGACCACGCCGTTGTTGGTGCTGGTGTAGTTGCCGTGGCCGCTGCTCTTGATCTCGATGCGCTCGTTGGTGCCGGCGCCGGTGCTCCACCACTTCAAGACGACCCGGGTCGGACCGCAGGCGGTGAGTGAGAGCAGCAGGAGGTAACGCATTCCGCGAGTGTAACGCATCGCAGCGCACGAGCGGCAGGCGGTGGCCGCCGGATCCGGCGCCGCGCTAGCGACCGGCCGACGCGACCACGCGATCGCGGCCCGCGCGCTTGGCCTCGTAGAGCGCGACGTCGGCGCGCGCCACCAGCTCGTCCAGCGACTCGTTGCCGGCCATCTCGACGACACCGGCCGAGAACGTGGTGCGCACGCGGGTGTCTTTCAGCGGCATGTGGAGCGCGCGGACCGCGGTGAGCGCGCGCTCGATCGCCTGGCGCGCCGGCTCGAGGCGCGTGTTGGGCAGCACGACCAGCAGCTCCTCACCGCCCCACCGGCCGACGATGTCGGTCGGCCGCAGCGCCTCGGCGATCGCCGCCGAGCTCCGCCGCAGCACCCCGTCGCCAACGGCGTGGCCGAAATCGTCGTTGATCGACTTGAAGCGGTCGAAGTCGATCAGCGCGATCGCGATCGGGTGCCTGCCGCGCTCGGCGCGCAGCCGCTCGCGGGCGAACGCCTCCTGGATCGCCATGCGGTTGGGCAGCCCGGTGAGCGCGTCCTGGGTCGCGAGCCGGCGCAGCTCGCGGACGTCCTGCAGCGCCATGATCGCGAACGCGATCTCGGCGCCGCGCTTGATCGGCGCGCCGCTGACGTGCAGCGGGATCGGGTCGCCGTGGTGGCGGAGCTCGATGTCGCTGATCTCGCAGCGCTCGCCGGCCAGTGCGCGGTGCAGCGGCAGGCGCTCGATCGGATACAGCCGGTCGGTCCCGATCTCGAACGCCTGGTAGACCTCACTGAACCGATCGACGTGGTCGGGCACCGCGCCCATGCCGAGCAGCGCGCGCGCGCGCGCGTTCGCGTAGTACGGCCGGCCCTCGCCGGTCGCGACGAACACGCCGACCGGCACCTGCTCCAGGAGCTGGAACAGCTCCCAGGCGTGATCGTGCCGTTCCTTCCGCCGATCGATCCGGATCGAATCCTCCACCGAGTCGTCCGGATCGTCGAGCGACATGAAGACCGTAGTCTAACGCGACTCCCGATCTTCCGCGGCGGCGTTCTCGCGCACCGCGATTGCACACGTCGTGGGCAGGCCTCGCAGGACGTCCGCCGCGGTGGGCTCAGCGCCCCTTCCACACCGGCGTGCGCCGGGCCACGAACGCGCTCGCGGCCTCGGCGAGGTCCTCCGACGGCAGGAACGCTGAGTTCCACACCGCGACCCGGTCCAGCCCCTCGGCGACGCCGCGGCGCGTTGCGTCGTCGAGGATCTGCTTCACGCCGCGCACGACCAGCGGTGGGTTGCTGGCGATCTCCGCCGCGAGCGCCCGCGCGGCCGCATCGAGGGCGACGCGGTCGGTCGCGACCTGGCTGACCAGACCGAGCGCGAGCGCGCGCGTCGCATCGATGTCCTTGCCGGTCAGTGCCAGCTCACGCGTCGCGGCGTCGCCGATCACCAGCGGCAGCCGCTGCAGGCTGCCGAGGTCCGCGACCATCGCGACCTTGGTCTCGCGCACCGAGAACCGCGCGTCGGCGCTGCAGATCCGCAGGTCGCACGCCGTGATCAGATCGACGCCGCCGCCCACACACCAGCCGTGGACCGCCGCGATCACCGGTGCCGGGCAGCTCGCCACCGCCGTGATCGTCGCCTGGAGGTTGCGGACCAGGTTCCACAGCTCGGTGCGCGCCGCCGCGAGCCCCTGGCCGGAGAACGCCGTCCCCCAGGTGGCGAACGCCGCCGGCAGATCGAGCCCGTAGCTGAACACCTTGCCGCCGCCGCGCAGGATCACCGCGCGCAGCGCGGGGTCGCGCGACAGGCCGGCGAACACCTCGCCGAGCTCGGCGAACAGCGCCGGCGGCAGGGTCGCCGCGAGCAGGGACACGACGGTGATGTCGCCGTCTCGATCGACGCTGAGCTGGCTGGGCATACCCGACACGTTGCCACCATCGCGCCCGCCGATCGAGCCTGGCGCGCCGCCATCACGGGGCGGTCAGGGCCAGAACTTCTTGCTGGCGATCGCCGCGCCGTGTGCCAGCGACGCGAGCTTGGCCCAGACCACGTCGGGATCGACGCCGCCGGAGCCGACGTGGATGCTGAAGCCGCAGTCGACCGCGGCCATCAGCCGATCGCGGCCGACCAGGTGGGCGTAGCGGCTGATCCGCTGCGCCACCAGCTCGGGGTGCTCGATGTAGTTCGACTGGCACTCGATGACGCCCGGGATCAGCAGCTTGCCGTCGGGCACCTTGACGTGCTCGAACACCGCCCACTCGTGGGCGTGGCGCGGATTGGCGGCCTCGAACAGGATCGCGTGCGGCTTGGCCCTCCACACGATATCGATGATGTCGGCGAGCGGCACGTCGCAGTGATGCGGGCCGGGGTAGTTGCCCCAGCACAGGTGCATCCGGACCCGGTCGGCGGGGATGTTGACGAGCGCCCGGTTGAGCGCCTCGATGTGGAGCTCCATCTTCTCGCGGAAGCTCTTGATGTCGAGCTGGGCGAACTGGGTGTGCCGGCCCATCGCGAGGTCCGGGCAATCGACCTGCAGCGTCGCGCCGGCGCTCACGATCGCCTCGTACTCGTGGCGCAGCGCCTCGGCGATCGCGAACACGTATTCCTCGTGGCTCGGGTAGTAGTCGTTGCGGAAGAAGAACGACGTCACGCCCGGGGACGCCGAGCTCAGGAACAGCCCGGCCGGCTGCTTGCCGTGCAGCGCCTGCTGCAGGCGCTGGGCATCGCGGCGCGGCGCGTCGACGTCGCGCATGCTGACCGGGCCGTTGCACGCCGGCGTCCTGCGGTGCTTGCGGCCGGGGTCGGCGAACACGCGCGCCTTGGTGTGCGGGTACGCTTCGAGGTCGGCGAACAGGAAGCTGTTGCCGGTGCCGCCGAAGCCGTTCAGCCGGTCCTTGACGTAGGTCGCGTAGCTCGGCTTGGACATCTCGCCGTCGTTGATGACGTCGATGCCGGCCTCCAGCTGGCGGGCGACCACCGCGTCGACGGCCTCGACGATCCGGGCCTCCAGCGCGGCGCGGTCGAGCGGGATGCCGTCCTCGCGGGCGAACATGATCTGGATCAGCTCCTCGCTGCGCGGGAGGCTGCCGATGTGGGTGGTCAGAAAACGCTGGTGGGTGGCCATCGCGATCCTCGCGCTCGTTGGTAACACATCGCCGCGGCGATCGCGCCGCCGGACCCCCGGGGGCGCGCAAAGCGGCTAAGCTCACGGCGCACGCGATGGCTGACATGACGTTCCCGCTGCTGCCGACCACCGTGGTCGGCTCGTATCCGCAACCGGACTGGCTGATCGATCGCGAGGCGCTGGCGTCGCACGCGCCGCCGCGGGTGCGGATGCGCGAGGTGTGGCGGGTCGACGAGCGCTTCCTCGAGGCGGCGCAGGACGACGCGACCCGGCTCGCGATCGACGACATGGAGCGCGCCGGGCTCGACATCGTGACCGACGGCGAGATCCGGCGCGAGAGCTACTTCAACCGGTTCGCCACCGCGCTGTCCGGCATCGACATCGACCGGCCCGGCTTCGTCGAGAGCCGCAGCGGCAAGCAGGTCCCGGTGCCGCGCGTGGTCGGCAAGGTCGCGCGGTTGCGCCCGGTCGAGCTGCGCGACGCCCAGTTCCTCCGCCGCCACACCCGCCGCCCGATCAAGATCACGCTGCCGGGGCCGTTCACCATGACCCAGCTCGCCAGGGACGAGCACTACGGCGACGAGCGCGCGCTCGCGATGGACTACGCCGACGCGGTCAACCAGGAGGCGCGCGATCTCGCGGCGGCGGGCGCCGACTTCCTCCAGCTCGACGAGCCCTACCTCCAGGCTCACCCCGACAAGGCGCGGGCCTACGGCGTCGAGGCGATCGATCGCGCGCTCGCCGGCATCGCGGTGCCGACCATCGTCCACATGTGCTTCGGCTACGCCTACGTCGTCAAGGACAAGCCGAGCGGGTACTCGTTCCTGCCCGAGCTCGACCGCTGCCGCGCCGCGCAGGTGTCGATCGAGGCGGCGCAGCCGCGGCTCGATCTCGCGATCCTCGGCGCGCTGCCGAGCAAGACGATGATGGTCGGCGTGCTCGACCTCGGCGATCCGGCGATCGAGACGCCGGACACCGTCGCGGCGCGCATCGACCAGGCGCTTCACCACATCGCGCCGGAGCGCCTCGTGATCGCGCCGGATTGCGGGATGAAGTACCTGTCGCTCGACGTCGCGTTCGGCAAGCTGGCCGCGATGGTCGAGGGCACGCGCCGGGTGCGCGCCCGGCTGTGACGGCTCGGCGCTGCGCGGATCGCCGGGGCCGCTACGCGTCCGGCGCCGGCGCGCCGAGCCAGGCGCGCGCCAGCGCCAGCGCCAGCGTCCGTGGCCGAGGCGGAGCGCGGCCAGCGTCGCCAGCGTGCCGGGCTGGTCGAGCGGCATCGCCATGGCGCGCGCGGCCTCGACCTCGCGCTCGGCAGCTTCCAGGTCGCCGCTGCGGCGCAGCACCTCCGCGAGCGCCCAGGTGCTCCGGGCCTCGCCCAGGCGTTCGCGATGCGCGCGGCAGACCTCGCGGACCTCGAGCGCCAGCGCGCGCCTCGTCGAGCGCGCCGCGGTCGGCGCACAGCCAGGACAGCAGGATCCGGCGCAGCGCGCTGATCTCGCCCAGCGTGGTGTCGGCCGCGGGGATCGACTCGAGCAGCTCCGCGGCGCGGACGTGCGCGCCGAGGAACCACAGGTTCATCCCGCGCAGCAGCTGCATGGTGGGAAACATGATGTCGCCGCCGATCAGGTCTGCGATCGGCTGCATCGCATCGCAGTGGACCAGCGCGGTCCACGGGTCGTCGTGGGCGTGGGACGCGCGCAGACCGACGGAGGCGCACCGCGGCCTCGGCGTGCAGGAAGTCCAGCCAGGCCCGGCGCATCAGCTCGCTCATGAGCTGGGCATCCTGGCGCGCGGCCTGCAACGCCGCGCTCGCCCCGCCGGCCGCGCCGTCCCCGTCGGGCGCCGGTGCACCGACGAGCTCGCCGAGGAACGCGGTGACCCGATCGCGGTCGGCGGGCGGCACGCACCCGGCGATTCGATCCCGGAGCCGGTCGCGGCGGTCGGCCAGCGGCTCGCCGTCGAAGAATCGCGACCGATGGTCAAGGTGAAGGTCGACGGTGGCGTCAGACGTCCACGCACCGCTTCGCTGCCGTCAACCTCGACGATGGCCGTCAAGGTCAAGGCCCAGGTCGACGTCCCACGGACGCCGGCACACCCGAGGCAACGCCCCAGGCCCTGGATCGACACCCTCGAGCCAAACGGATCGCGACGAATTCCTGTAAGACCCCGGCTGCGCTCCGGACTACCTGGACATGGCGATCGCGAGGGTCGCCGAGGAGGTCTGCGTGAGCTCGTTCCCGAACCGTTTGCATCCCGCGCGGCTGCTCGCGTGCATGCTCGTGGCCTGCGCCCACGCCGCCCCGGCGCCGGCGCCCGCCCCCCCGCCCGTGGCGCCTGCGGTGGGCGTCGTGGCCTCGTCGGCCGCGGATCCGGTGCGGTCGCAGGCGCGCTGGTTCGCAGTGGCGCTCGAGGGCGAGCCGGTGGGCCGCACGCACGAGGTGGTCGAGGGCGTCGCCGGCGGCGGCTTCGCGACCCGGGTGGCGTCGGAGATCCGGATCGGCCGGCTCGGCAAGGTCGTGGAGATGGCGACCGACTTCACGCTGACCGAGGACGCGCAGGGCGCGCTGCAAGCGGTGCGCGGCGAGACCCGGCTGTCGCGCCAGGTCACGACGTCGGAGGTGTCGTTCGCGGCCGGCGCGGCGACGGTGCGGGAGGCGGCCGGCGGGCCGGTGCACACGCGATCGGTGGCGATCGCCGGGCGGCCGGCCTGCGCGGCCGAGCGCGACGGCGTCGCCGGGCTGGCGTTCCGCGACGGGCCGGCGCTCTACGTGCTGGAGGCCCGCGGCCCGAAGCCGCGCGCGCTGCTCGACGCGGTCGCCGGCGGCGTGCGGCTCGACGCCTCACCGAGATGACGTCGAACGGCGAGCTCGACGACCTGCTCGCGCGCCACGAGCCCGCGCTGCGCCGGCTGGCCGCGAGCTACGAGCGCGATCCGGCGCTGCGCGAGGATCTGGTCCAGGAGATGCTGTTCGCGCTGTTCCGCGCGCTCCCGGCGTGGCGGCGCGAGTGCTCGGAGCGGACCTTCGTCTACCGCGTGGCCAACAACCGCGCGCTGAGCCACCTCGCGAGCCGGCGCCCGGCGTTCGATGATCTCGAGCGCGCCGCGAGCGTGCCCGATCCGGCGCCGCTGCCCGAAGCCGTCGCGGTCGCCAGCCAGCAGCACGAGACCCTGCTCGTCGCGCTGCGCCGGCTGCCGGTCCCCCAGCGCCAGCTGCTGACCATGGCGCTCGAGGATCTGACGCCGCGCGAGATCGCCGAGGTCCTGGGGATCACCGAGAACAACGTCGCGGTGCGGCTGACCCGTGCCCGCGCCGCGCTGCGCGAGCTCATCGCCGTGAGGAGCCAACCATGACCGACACGCCGAACCTGGAATGGGAGCACTGGCAGGTCGCCTGGCGCAGCGAGTCGCCGGCCGCCGCGCGGGCCACCAGCCGGACCGCGGAGCTGCAGCGCCGGCTGCGCCGCCACCGCCGGCTGGCCTGGGCGTACACCGTGCTCGACGTGCTCGCCGCGAACGCGCTGTTCGCGATCGCCGCCTACTTCGCGATCCGGGTGCCCACGCTGCCGGTCCTGGTGTGGTCGATCAGCGTGTTCGTGTTCACCGCGATCGCCCTGGGCGGAGCGGTCTGGAGCCGCCGCGACGCGCTCGCCGCCTCGGCGGACTCCACCGCGGACTTCGTCGCCGCGCTGCGGCTGCGGCTCGACCGCCGCGAGCGCGTCCCGCGGTTCGTCCTGCGGCTCGCCGCTGCGGAGATGGTGTTCGGCCTCGCGTGCTACGCGATCTGGTCGCCGGAGTGGCTGGGCCGCGCGGCCCGGATCTACGGCGCGATCGCGCTGGTGCTGGCAGTGTGGTGGCGGTGGTATCGCGGCCGGCTGGGCCGCGAGCGCGCGCAGCTCGATGCGCTGTGCCGCGAGCCCGAGCCGCCCGACGCCCGGGACTCAGTTTCATGACGAAGGTGGCCTGCGGCGCTGGCCACGCCAGCGGCGAAACTCGCTCGGGCGTAGCCGGTAGCGCGCGAGATTGCCTTCGTGTAGCCCGCTCAGCTCGCCGATCGCCATCGCGATGAAGTCCTCGAGGTCGTCGGCGGCAACGACGGGCGCGGCCAGCGCCCGGATCGGGGCGTCGTCGATCGGGGCATCGTCGCGGACGATGGCGTTCACGACCTCCGTGAGGTGGTCGCGGTTGCGCAGGCGCAGCGGGTCCGGCTGGGGGAGCGCGTCGCGGACAACGGTATAGCGCAGGCACGAGCGCTCATAGGCCCACGCGAACACGTCGCGGGCGAGCTCGACGCGCTGGAGCTCGTACACCCCGAGCATGCCATCGATGTAGTCGCGGTCGGGGACGTCGACGAACGACAGCGGCGCGAGGTTGCGCTTGATGAACGGGATGTTCGCTGCAAGCCGGGAGACCCGCTTGTTCACATCCTCGAACGGCTGGAGGTACGGCAGGTGGACCATGGCGAAGAACGCCTGCTCGAACGGGTCGGTGATCTCGGAGGCCTTTGCGAGGACACGATCGAAGTACTGCTCGAGTTGCTGTGGGATGGCGAGCGGCTGGTAGACGGTTCCGGAGAGCGCGACCTCGATCTTGCGGAGCCGTCCAGCGGCGGATGGGTCCGCGAGCAGGTTGTCGGCGAGCAGGGCGTGCAGGTTGCAAATCGTGTAGCGGTCGAACCCTACCTGCTCGATGCTGTCGACGAGCATCTCGATCGCGGCCTTGTGGTTGAGGATCATCTGGGCCTCGCGCTGATCCTTGCCGGGTGCGCGCCGGCCGTGCTCGATCAGGTTGAGCGTATCGAGCCGCGTGTAGGTGTTGCCCTCGAGGCGGCTCGAGGCCCACGACAGATCGACGAGCAGGCGGCCCAAGATCTGGCGCGCGTAGGTCCCCGCCGGACGCTCGCCGCCCGGCGCACGCCCGATGTCGTGCAGCCGGGAGCGCAGCTTGGCGTCCAGATAGAAGTCGTGATTCGGTCGATACCCATCGAGGAAGCCGGCGACGTACCCCACCGGGGTGCGCTGGTTCAGCGGACGGCGTACCAGGGAGCGCACCTGTTGCCCGGAGCGCGAGACCCGCAACTCGTCGGGGCGAGCGCCTTCCTCCGGGCCGAGCTGGTAGCGGCGTTGCTTGCCGCGGCCGATCGCACGAGCTCGGCCGCTGGCGACGAGCTCGGCGAGTCGTCGTTGCAGCGTTCGGCGGGGGACGTTGACGAGCTGCCCGATCTGCTCGATGGTGATGCCATCCGGTTCCTGCCCGACGATCCGAAGGATCTCCTCAGCTCCATGGGGACCGGCCGGGCGCGCCACGGTCCCATTATGGCGCGATTCCTCGGATTCGCGCCATTATTTATCCAGCAAAATTAGTACGATGAATCGATTCTGGCGCGAATCGCGATGCGCGCCAAAACCCTGGCGCGAACGAGGGCGCGTCACCGCGATGTCCGTTCGCAGCCCGAACTGCCGATGTCCTGGGATCCCCGAAAGCAACGCGAACGCGCTGTTCGCGATCGCCGCGTACTTCGCGATCCGGGCGCCCACGCTGCCGGTCCTCGTGTGGTCGATCAGCGTGTTCGTGTTCACGGCGATCGCCCTGGGCGGAGCGATCTGGAGCCGCCGCGACGCGCTCGCCGCCTCGGCGGACTCCACCGCGGACTTCGTCGCTGCGGCTGCGGCTCGACCGCCGCGAGCGCGTGCCGCGGTTCGTCCTGCGGCTCGCCGCCGCGGAGATGGTGTTCGGCCTCGCGTGCTACGCGATCTGGTCACCGGAGTGGCTGGGCCGCGCGGCCCGGACCTGCGGCGCGATCGCGCTGGTGCTGGCCGCGTGGTGGCAGTGGTATCGCCGCCGGCCGGGCCGCGAGCGCGCGCAACTCGATGCGCTGTGCCGCGAGTCCGAGCCGCCGGATCCTCTGGACCCGCCGGGCGACGGCAGCGCGGAGCGTGACGCTCCGGAAGCGTGACATGTCGTCCGAAATTCGGACATGTGCAACCGCTTCGAAAGTGCTAGGTTCGGGCCGTGAAACGAGACGCCGTGCGCCGCTGGATTGCGGGACACCGGGCTGCCGAGCGTCGCAGTCTCGAGCTGATGCGGCACGAAGGACCGATGTCACCCGAATTGTCGTTTCGAGCTGCCATGGAACTCTGTGACCTGGCAGACCACATGGATCCTGATCCGGTACGTGAACGTGAGGTCGAGACGGCGCGAAGACTCTGGACGAGGCTGAAGAAGCCATGGGTGCGCGACAAGCTCGGCGAGGCGCTGGACGTGGGCGTCGCCGAGCTCGACCGAGGACGAGGCATCGAGAGCTCCATCGACGAGTTCATGGCCGAGATCGACGCTACGCTCGGGCTGGGTACGTAGCTCGGGCACGATGCACGTTACCCGTCCTGCGCAGCGAGCCGCGACATCATCGAGGGCCTCTCGTACACAAAGGTGGACGGCACGGGGGCCCGGAGCGGTTCAACTTCCCGGTCGGTATGGGCCGCGGGCCGCAGGCGGCGGCCTCCAGCAGTGCCGCATCGCCACGGAGCCAGAAATACCGATCGTTCCGCGAACTTGGATCGAGGAGATCTCCACTCTGCTTGCTAGTTGCCTCGGCTTCCACATGGCGGTACGTGTGGGGTATGGGAAAGGTCGTCAGCCTGTATCGCGGGAAGGATCCGCGCGAGCTGCCGACGTATGGTGTCGGCGACGCGGCGGTGTACCTGGGTGTGCCCAGGTCGACCCTGGCGACCTGGGTTCGAGGCCAGCGCGTCCGCGGGCGGACACGGATGCATGGTCTGATCAAGCCCGACCGTGCGACGGGGCTCCTCACGTTCAACAACCTGATGGAGGCGTATGTCCTGGCGTCGCTCACGCGGCGCTTCGATCTGCCACTCCAGCGGGTGCGAAGCGCGCTGCGGTTCGTGGGCGGTGACCGGCCGCTCCTGGCCACGCCGTTTCGCACAGACGGCCGCGGCATCTTCATCGAGCAGATGGGGAAGCTGGTCGACGCAGCGCACGGCGGCCAGGCCGCGATCCGCGAGGTGGTCGAGAGCAGCCTGGAGCGCGTCGAACTCGACGATCGCCGGCTTCCGCTCCGGCTCTATCCCTGGCGGCGAGAGCCGACCGAGCCAAGGATCATTGCGCTCGACCCTCGCCGGTCCTTTGGAAAACCGACGGTGGTCGGGAGCGCGGTGCAGAGCGAGACGATCATCGATCGTCACCGGGCTGGTGAGTCCGTGGCCCAGCTGGCCGCGGACTACAACCTCCCGGGAGAGGTGATCGAGGGCGTGTTGCGGTGGGGTCTCGATGCCGCGAAGGCCGCCTGACCCGCTGGTTTACTATCTGGACGCGAACCTCGATGGGCCAGAGCTCGTCGGGCGGCTGCGCGATGCAGGTATGCCGTGTGAACCGCACCGCGATCACTTCGCGCCCGACGCCGAGGACGAGGACTGGATCCCGACGATCGCGTCCCGAGGCTGGGTCATCGTCACCCGCGACTTCGCGATCAAGCGCAGGCCGAATGAACGCGAAGCATGGGCCGTGGCCAATGCGACGGTCGTCATGGTACGCGGCGAGCGGCTGAGCGCAGAAGACATGTCGAAGCTGCTGATCATCGCCCATGCCCAGGGGCGGCTCAACAACTACATCGCGAAGCGAACGCCGCCGATGATCCTCTACCTGAATCCAGATGGCCGGCTGCACACGCACCTCGGTGGAGAACGGCGGGGAGGCCGGAAGAAGACATAGCGGCCCGATCAGCCTCGCTCGGGCTCGCCGGGGGCTTCCGGCTCGCCGATCCACCTGGGGTTGTTGATCCGCAGCGCCTCGACGAGCGACTGCCGCAGGTGATCGAGCAGCGCCGGATCGTCGAGAGCGATCGCGCCGGCGCGGATCCGGGCGGCGAGCTCGCGGCTCAGCGCGCCGCGCTCGCCGGGGTGGCCGAGCAGGGCGATCAGCCGGGCGCGCTCGGCGTCGGCCTGGCCGGGGGCCAGGGCGAGCTCGCGGCGGACCTGGGCCAGGACGTTGACGGTGACCCGGCACTGGAAGCGGTGATAGCCGGCGAGGCCGGGCAGCAGCTCGCGCTCGAGGTAGTCGATCGCGGCGTCGAGCAGCGCGCGGGTATCGGGCTGGATCGCCGGCATGTCAATCCGCCTTTCCCGTGATCAGGTCGAGGAAGTCGAGCAGCGGCTCCTCGATCCGGCGGCCGATCGCGACGGCCTCGACCGAGCGGCGCGCGCCGGGGACGGCACCGGGGGCTGTGTCGAGCGCGCCGAGGCCCTTGTGCATGCACATCAGCGCCCACTTGACGCAGCCGAACGCCTCCCAGAACCGGACGTGGGCCGGATCGACCGGGCCGCCGCCGGCCTGCTCGTAGGCGCGGAACAGGTCGTCGCGGTGGCCGAACCCGCCGACCGGGAGGCCGCCGCCGAACCGCCAGGTCTTCACGCAGAGCCAGCCGAGGTCGAGCATCGGATCGCCGAGGTGCGCGAGCTCCCAGTCGAGCACGCAGCGCACGCCGTCATCGCCGACGATCAGGTTGCCGTTGCGGAAGTCGCCGTGCACGACCGAGGTCCGCGGAGCGGGCGGCAGGTGCTCGGCGACCCAGCGCAGGCCGAGCTCGACGGCGGGCAGCGGGTGGTCGCAGGCGTCGGCGATGCCGCGGAAGATCGCGAGCTGATCGGCGGCGGTCTGGGTGGCGAGGAAACCCAGGCCGGCCGGGTCGATGCGGTGGACGGCGGCGAGGATCGCGCCGCACTGCGCGGCGAGCCGGGGCCGCACGGCGGCGAGCCGCGGGTCGGTGTGGATCTTGCGGCCGAGGGTCTCGCCGGCGACGCGCGCGGTGACGGTGCCCTCGCCGAGGTGGTCGTCGGGATCGAGCGCGAAGCGGACGCGAGGCGCGGGGACGCCGGCCGCGGCGGCGGCCTGGAGCAGCGCCGCGTCCTGCGCGCCGTGGACGCGCGATCCGCCGAGCTCGGACGCGGCGGCGAGCCGGTCGGCCGGGGTCTGCTGCAGGATCAGCGGCAGCGTGTCGGCGCCGACGACGGCG
>JBGQCL010000192.1:0-20772 GCA_041495365.1 Kofleriaceae bacterium
ACAACCCCAGCAACCGCTCACCCACTCACCAAGGAGGATCCCACGACGAAACTCAGGAAGACCAAGAACCGCATTCAACGAACCGAGGTCGATGGGGAGATGTAGATGTCGTTAATGGGAGAATCTAGTTGACGTCCTCCATACTACGGCATCACGGGGAACTCCCTCGCGCTTGCCAAGGTGCTCGACGCGGTCAGGCGGATCTGGCGGAAGGCGCTCGCGCGTCGGTCGCAACAATGTCTGCCGTGGGCGAAGATGCAGCGAATCCTGGAGCGGTTCCCGCTTCCAGCTCCGCGCATCGTTCACCGATACGGAACCTAGCGAAACTGTTCTTCGAAGAGCCGGATGCGGGAATTCTGCACGTCCGGATCTGTGGGGGCCCGGCGGGGAAACTCGCCGGGCTACCCGGCGACCTCCGAGCCGATGCGGCGAAGCAGCAGGGCGCCGCGGCGGTGGCTGAGGTCAGCGAGCCGAGCTCGCCGTCGGCCACCTCACCCCCGACCGCCGCCACCTACCACGACAAGCACCGCGACCAATCGAGCACCGCACCACTGCGGTATCTTCGTAAGATGTGGAGCGACCGCCCGTTGAGCACGATCACCCTGGCCGACTTGCAGTCACTGATCACCGACAAGGTCCGAGAGAATCGGCAGCTCGACTACAAGGACGAGCAACCCGCGCACCCACGCGCGAATGACGACAAAAAGAGTGACTTCGCCGTCGACGTCTCCGCGCTGGCGAACGGCAGCGGCGGTCTGCTGGTCTACGGAGTCGCCGAGGAGAGGGATGGCGGCCGGCCGACTGGGATCGCGAGCGCGCTGAACGGGCTCGCCGGCTTCAACCTCGATGCGGACGGCAACCAGCTTCGAAACTATCTCGGAACAGCACTCGATCCGAAGCTCCCCGTCGGGTCCCTCGAGCTCCACGCCGTCGAAGGCGGGACGCGAGGGCCGCTCCTGCTCGTCCGCGTCCGCAAGAGCTTCGCCGCGCCACACATGGTGCGTTTCCGCAACACCTTCTACGTCCGGGATGGGGCGCAGAATCGTCAACTCGACACGCGCGGTATTCGCGAGGCAATCTATGCGAGCGGTGACTGGGCGAATCGGTTTCGCGTGTGGCGTCGCGACCGGATCGCCGCCGTGCTCTCCGCCGAAACACCGATCCAGCTCGAGGGCACGCGCCGACTGATCGTTCACATCGCGCCGACCAGCTCATTGGAATGCGAGACCTCCGTGGACGTCCGTGATGCCCAACGCCGAGCCGTCGCCAAGCAGGTCGCGCCGTTCGTCAGCCGCATCGAATATGCGACGGAGACGTTCAACGTCGATGGATTCGTCATCCACTCGCGCGCAGGGGGCCAAAACTATCTCCAGTTCTTCCGCAGCGGTCTGGTCGAGAGCGTCGACGCGAGCCTCCTGTATGGAGTTGACGAGCTCGGAACACGCGTCATCGAGGACGAGCTGTTCAAGTTCGTTCCGATGTGCGCGGCGTACTTGATGGAGCTCGGCGTGCTGCCTCCGCTGGTTGTCGCGCTGACGCTGACGGGCGTGCAGGGCCTGCATCACAGGGAGCAGCCCTCGATCGAACGAGCCGGCAAGGCGATCCCGACGATAGACCGCGATGTCGTCGCAGTCTCCGAGCTTCTGCTCGATGCGGAGCAGCTCGCCACGGACCCGCGCGCCTATCTCGCGCCGATCGTGAATGGCCTCTGGCAGGCTGGTGGTCGACCAGGATGCCCGCGCTACAAAGAGGACGGCACCTACGACGGGAGGCGCTCGTACTCGTGATCGCCGGCCGCGCGCCCCAGCGGAGCCGTGTGCCAACCTCAGCAACTTGCGAAGCGCAGCCCAGCGTATTATGGTTCCCCTGCCCCATTATCGCGACAGATAGTCGAGTCGCAGAATTTACGGACTGTCAACTCTACCGGTTGACGTCGGACACTCGGCGGTCGCGGCGGCGGCCCGACGCGCGGCGGCAGCTTGCGCGAGCGGGGCAGGGGCGGCGAGCTGCTCGCGCTGGCCGGCGGCGCCGCCGAGCTCGCCCATCAGGTCCTCGACCAGCAGCGCGCCATGGAGCTCGACGCCGGCTACCCGAACCCCGAGCGCGACCTCGACCAGCAGCGCGCAGGCGAGCGGCGGCGGCGGCCGTTGGCTGCGGCGCTGGCGGTCGCGTTCCTAAGCGCCTCGACGGCGTCTCCGACGAGGACGCGCGCGCACGGTTCCATGCGCTCCTCGGCAAGGGCGCGGATTTTCGCGCCTGGACCGCGTGGTTCGGCGCTGTGATGTGCAACCGCGGCCAACGCCGTGGTCGATCGCGAGGCCAGCGCGGCGAGCGGCGAGGCGCCGTCGCCCCGCCGCTCGCCGACCAGGTCGCGCAGATGAATACCGCGGGCGGCGAGCTCGCCGACGTCGACCAGGTCGGCGAGAACCTCGAGCGCGGCGATCGGCGCGGCGGTGACGTGGCCGGTGCGCGGCGGTCGCGCCGAGCTGGTGGCGGCCAGCCGCGTGCGGCGACGTCGACCGCGAGCTCGGCACCCTTGCCGGTGAGCTCGCGGTCCTCGCCGGGCCCCTTGCGATGTTCAAGTGGTCACAGGGAGCATGCCCGGTTACAGAGCGTCGAGATCCGTCACAACGCCGACGAGCTTGGTAAAGATCCTCGATCTAAGTCGTGCCGCGATTCGGCAATGAGATCGATCTCTTCGATCGAAGCACATCGTCGACAAATCATAGATCCGGGGGACTAGACGCAAACGAGCACGCGCACGGTGAGCTTGCTCCGCGTCTTCTCGAGGTCGCGCTCGATGGCTCGGGGGTTGATGATGTGCCGACCGGGGTCGTAGACGATGCACACCAGTGTGTCGACGTCGCCCGAGGCCGCGTACCGCACGATGTCAGCGGCCAGCTCGTCGCCGACCCCCTTCGCGGTGAGTGTCTTTCGCGTCATCTTCGCCTCGACCACGATGCGCTCCGACTTGAGGACGAAGTCGCGGCGGGTCGCCGCCCCAGCGTGCGTGGGCGCTGGGTCCTCGGGCCGCACGTCGTCGAACTCGACGACGAGCAGCGCCCCAAGGAGGTACTGCACGTCGTACTCGTCCTTCATTCTCAGCGCCTGTCGCTTGCCCTTGCCCCATCGCTTTGAGAGCTGGCGGACGACGTCGGGGAAGCGCTCGCAGATGTGGAGCACGGTGGCTAGCGCGGCACGCGGCTCGGGCCGAGCTGCCTCGTCGGGCCAGACGCTTTCGACCTCCGCGATCATGGCCGTGAGCTGGATCTTCGCGGTCTGCAGCCCCCGTTTGAAGTGGATGCTCTCCTCGCGACGGTCGATATGGGGCGAATCCCACCCCATGAACGGTACGTGCACGGAGTGAAACATGATGTGGGAGAAGCGCTTGTACTGCGGACTGTCCTCGCCGAAGATGTTGCGCACGGCGTCGTTCGCCTCGTTACGCCAGAGCCGGTACACCTCGTCGTCGCTAGACGTGGCCTTGAGATCTTCGGCGCGCTTGAGAAGCCGGCGAACCCGGTCTATGGCTTTTCCCGTCGGCATCGTCGGCATCGCACTGAGCATACGATCGCGGCGGCGCCCGGGCGGCCCGGGCGGCAAGCTGCTCGCACTGGCGGGCTCGCGCTGGCAGATCGCATCGGTGGCGGACCTGGTGGTCGCCTCGCTGGTGGCGGTCGCCGAACTCGACCTCGAGCGCTCGCCGGCCGGCTGCGGTCGCGGTGGTCGCCCAGCTCGCCGCTCGCGCTCGCCGGCGGTCGCGCTGGTCGCCCTCGAGTTGGTCACGTGGGCCTCGGGCGGGTCGCACCACTGGTTGTCGAACGCGCAGCCGGGCTGGTAGGCGAGGTAGCGCGCGGTGACCGCGTCGAACTGCTGGATCTTGGCGTCGCGGCCGAGCGCGGGGTCGAGCGCGGCGGCGAGCAGGTCGGTCGCGGCCTGGGTTGCGAGCTCGTAGTTGCGGTGGATCGTCGGATCGCTCGCGTCCCAGCAGCGGTCGAGCTCGGCGCGATGCCCCGGGCCGTCGCGCGGCTCGTCGTAGTGGCCGCCGACCAGATCGATCCAGTTGAGCACCGTGGTGATCCGGGTGCCATCGGCGGTGCGATAGGTGTGCGGGAAGCCGTCCTCGAGCGCGTGCATCGCCGCGCCGATCTTCACGTAGAACAGCGGCAGCATCGGCGTGACCCGGCCGCGGATCGCCATGTACAGCGGCAGCTCGGTGCGGCGCGCCGGATCGACCCGGCCGGCTGGGTCGAGGCCGTCGAGCGCGGCGGTCGCGGTGGATGCGATGAACGCGCGACATGCGGCGATCGCGGCCGCGTCCCCGGCGGGCGCGCCGTCGTCGCCGGGGACGCGGATGCAGTGCTCGTCCTGGGTCTCGGGGTTGCCGTGGACCTGGATCAGGTCGAGCGACGACAGCGGATCGATGCCCTTGAGATCGTTGTCGCGCACGCCGAACAGCAGCGCCATGCCGGCGAGGTCGCCGACGAGATCCGGCGGCGGCGAGAACACCGCGTCGGCGATCAGCGCCGCCTCGTCGCGCGACGGCGGGATCACCGGCGCGGTGTCGAACCGGGCGCGCACCGCGCGCAGCGCGGCGGCGGTGATCGGCTCGTGGCATCCGGTCTCGTCGAGCTGGCTGCCGATCGCCCAGGCGTGGGCTTCGGGCGGCGGCACGGCGGTGACGGCGAGGACGGCGGCGGCGAGCGCGTACAGCCGCGGTCCGCGACGCGCGGGCGGTAGGTGCATGGTCACCCGATGTGCACGTTCAGCGCCAGACGAGCCCCGAGCGCGCCGCGGCACATGGCGCGGTCATCTCGGGCAACGGGCGGAATCTTGCGATCACCCCGGCGCGCCCTGCCACACCGGGCGGACGCCGTCGGGCACGCGCCGGCACGCGCGGCGGCGGTCGGCGTTTCCGCGGTTGGCCGCGCGATGTGCGATCTTGCCGGCCGTACCGAGCGAACCGGCACGGCGGCCGCTGTATCAACACCGTGCGCGCTCGCGCACAGGAGCTCAGGATGGTCATCTCGCGTGGACTCAGGATCGTCACGGTGGTCGCGGGGGTCGCATACTCGTCGCCGGCGCGGGCGCAAGCGGCGCCACCGCGCGCTGGGGACCCGCCCGCGACCGACGCGGCGCCGAAGCTCGCGCCGGCCGAGGCCGCCGCCCGCGCGGCCCAGCTGACGCCGATCGTGCCCGATCCGAACGGGCTCGCGCCGGCCGCGTTCCAGCTCTACACCGAGATCGACGTCCCGGTGCTCACCGTCGGGCTGGTGTTCGTCGGCGTGCGGTTCGTGCAGACCCCGCGGGATCTGTGTCCCATCCAGGCCCACTGCGACCCCGGCCAGCTCAACGCGCTCGACCGCACGACCGCGGGGTTCTGGAGCCCGAACTGGCTGCTGGCGTCGAACGTCGGGCTGATCGCGGAGGCCGCCGGCGCGCTGGCGCTGCTCGCCGACGAGGAGGGTGGGCGGAGAGCGGTCAACGACGCGGTCGTGATCGCGGAGTCGGCGCTGAGCGCGACCGCAGTGGCGTCGATCATGACCATCGCGGCCGGCCGGCCGCGGCCGTTCGTGTACGGCGACAAGGCGCCGCTGGCGGATCGCACGGGCAGCGACGCGGCCAACTCGTTCCTGAGCAGCCACGCCGCGGTCGCGTTCGCGATCGCGACCTCGACCTACATGGCGATGCACCGGCTGCGCCCGGCCTCGCAGCGGCCGGCCGCCACGCTCGCGCTCGGCCTGGGCGCGGCGGCGTTCGTCGCGACCTCGCGCGTGCTGGCGGGCCAGCACTTCATCACCGACGCGCTGGGCGGCGCGCTGGTCGGCTCGTCGGTCGGCGTCGTGGTGTCGTCGTTCCACGGCTCGCCGGTCTCGGTGGTCCCGGTGGCCGGCGAGCACCACCAGGGGATCGGCGTGCGCACCGCGTTCTGATCGAGCCGTCGATCGGCTCGCGGCGGCGAGGAACGCCGCGCTCGCCTGTACGGAGATCGCCGGCTCGAAGACTCGCCGGCTCAGGCGGCCAGCGCCGCGAGGAAGCTCTTGGCCCAGGTGCTCGCGGTGTCCTGCCAGACCGACGCGCGCAGCGCGGCGTGGCGGGTGATCCGCTCGTCGCGCGGCATCCGCAGCGCGGTGTCGAGGTCGGCGGCGACGCCGTCGACGTGGAACGGATTGGTGAGCAGGGCGAGCGCCAGCTGCTCGGCCGCGCCGCAGAACCGCGACAGCACCAGCACGCCGGGGTCGGCAGGATCCTGGGCCGCGACGTACTCCTTGGCGACCAGGTTCATGCCGTCGCGCAGCGGCGTGACCATCGCGACGGCGGCGAGCCGGTAGAGCCGGGCCAGGGTCGCCTGGTCGTACGAGCGGTAGAGGTAGCTGACCGGCGTCCAATCGGCCTCGCCGAACGCGCCGTTGATCCGGCCGACCAGATGCTCGACCCGCGCGCGCAGCTCGGCGTACTCGGGGACCTCCGAGCGGGTCGGCACCGAGACCTGGACGAACGACACCTTGCCGCGCCACTCGGGGAAGCGCTCGAGCAGGCGCGCGAACGCCTCGAGCCGCTCGGGGATGCCCTTGGAGTAGTCGAGCCGGTCGACGCCGAGGATCAGCTTGCGGCCGCGCAGCATCGGATCGAATGCGCCGAGATCGCCGTTGTCGGCGGTCTGGGCCGCGGCCTCGGCGAATCGCTCGGGATCGATGCCGACGCCGATCACCTGGCTGCGGGCGCGCGCGCGGACCTCGGCCTCGCTGCCGAGCAGGGCGCGCGCGGTGGCGACGAAGTTGTCGCGCCAGCGCTGCGACTGCAGGCCGATCAGGTCGAAGTCGAGCAGCGCCGAGACGACCTCGCTGGCCCACGGCATGGTCTCGAACTCGTCGAGCGACGGAAACGGCACGTGGAGGTAGAACCCGATCCGGCCGTGGTGGCCGGTGCGCCGGAGCTCGCGGCCGGTCAGCATGAGGTGGAAGTCCTGGATCCAGACCGTCGCGCCGGCGCCGCCGACCTCGAGCACCTTGTCGGCGTAGGCGCGGTTGGCCTCGACGTAGCATTGCCACTCGTCGTCGACGAACCGCGCTCGGCTGCGAAACCCGTGGAGCAGCGGCCACAGGCTCTGGTTGCAGAACCCGGCGTAGAACCGCTGGCGCCAGGTCGGCGGATAGTCGAACTGCGCGCGGGTGATCGCGTCGGCGGACTCGGTGCGCAGCCGCAGCCCGGGCTCGCGCTCGGCGCCGCTCCAGCCCAGCCAGATCCCGTCGGTCTCGGCCAGCACCGGCAGCAGCGCCGAGACCAGGCCGCCGACCTCGCGCTGGCGGCCGTTCGGTGTGGCGGGCAGCCGGTTCGACGCGACGATCAGGCGCGGCTCGGCCGGGAGATGCGGCGGCTGGGTGATCACCAGCACGTCGGGCGCTGCCAGTGCCGCCTCGGCGCGCCAGGCCTCGCTGCGCGCGTCGATCACCCAGCGCAGGAAGCGGTGCACGGCGTCGGGGTCGGGCAGCCGGAGGCTGGCCTGGGTGCGGCGCGACTGCGGCGACACCAGGACGCCGAGGTCGCCCTCGCGCAGGCCGACGAACATGTCCTCGTCGGTGAGATCGTCGCCGATCGCGAGCACCGGGGCGCCCGGCGGGCCGAGCCCGCGCAGCCAGCCCAGCGCGGCACCCTTGTGCGCGGCGCGATGGCGGACCTCGAGGGCGAGCGCGGCCGGCAGGCGCTCGAACTGCTGGTGGGTCTCCAGCCACTCGTCGACCACGGTCTCGGCTGCGGCGGCGATCGCATCGTGGCGGGCGGGGTCGACCCGGCGCCAGTGCAGGCACACCGAGCACGACTTGCGCTCGACCAGCGCGCCCGGGCTGCGGGCGGCGAGCTGGCGCAGCGATCGATCGATCTCGTCGAGCTGGGGCATCGCGGGCAGCGCGCACTCCCAGACCCCGCCGGCGCACCGCCACACGCCGTGCTCGGCGGCGAACGCGATCGACGGGAACCGCGGCGGCAGGTCCTGGACCAGCGCCAGCGGCCGCCCGCTGACGATCCCGAGGGTCACCCCGGGGGCGGCCGCCAGCGCGGCGATCAGCGAGGCCGAGTCGCCGTCGAGCCGGGCCTCCTCGGGCGTGGGCGCGAACGGGATCAGCGTGCCGTCGAGATCGAGCGCGATCACGAGGTGGCCGGCCGACGCGAGCTGCTGCCAGTTCGCCTGCATCGCTCAGCGCTCTCCCGGCGTCGGGGCCGCTCGCGCGGACGTCCCGGTGCGCGGGCCGGTCCGGGGAAGAGGTCGGCACGTGCCAGGTGCATGTCTCCACGTGACCTCGCCATCGGGAGCCATTGCATCGTGTCTCCACGATCGCTGCGCGGCCGGTCGATGTTCCGGCGTGTGCCTCATCCTGGTTCGTGCCTGATCGATTCCATTGCGATCAGCGTGCCATCGTGCGCTGCCGCGGCGGGCACGCAAGTTCGGTGGGTTCAGCGCGGCCGCGTGTCCGGCATCCGCACGGGCGTGACCATGCGCCCGCCTGGTGAACCAGATCTCGGGGCGTTCGTGCCGGCACGCCGGATGCTGGCCTGGTGGTCAGGAGGCCGACATGAAGCTGTACTACTCCCCCGGCGCCTGCTCGCTGTCGCCGCACATCGTGCTGCGCGAGGCCGGGCGCAGGTTCGACCTCGAGCGGGTCGATCTGAAGAGCCATCGCACGGCCAGCGGCGTGGATTACCTCACGGTGAACCCCAAGGGCTACGTGCCCGCCCTGCAGCTCGACGGGCGGGGCTCTCCGATCCTCACCGAGGGCCCCGCGATCGTGCAGTACATCGCCGATCTGGCACCCGACGCGCGGCTGGTGCCGCCCGGCGGCACGTTCGCGCGCTACCACCTGCAGGAATGGCTCGGCTTCCTCTCGACCGAGCTGCACAAGCAGTTCGCGCCGCTGCTCGATCCGACGTTCCCGCGCTCCGCGGCGGTCGCCGAGCACCTGCGGGGCAAGATCGGTCGCCGGCTGCTCTACCTGCAGGACGTGCTCGACGACCGCGCGTTCCTGATGGGCGAGACGTTCACCGTCGCGGATGCGTACCTGTTCACCCTCCTGCAGTGGTGCGCGCCGCAGGGGATCGACCTCGCCCTGTACCCCAACCTCGACGACTACGAGGCGCGGATCGCCGACCGCCCCACGGTCCAGGCCGCGCTGTCTGCCGAGGGCCTGCGCGAGCGCCATCATTATCATCATCATCATCGCAGCGCATGATCATCGCAGCGCGTCGCGCGAGCTTCCGCCTGCGCGAACGGGGCAGGGGACCCCGCGGGCGCGGCGTCGCGTGCGAGGTGCTAGCATCCACCGCGTGCGGGTCTGGATCTGGCTCACCGCGCTGACCGCGTGTGGATCGCCGCGCGCGACGCCACCGGCGCCGCCGGCGGTTCCAGGTGGGCCGGCCGCGCTGGTTGCGAGCAACATCCTGCGCGCCGACTACGCCGGATCGCGCGCATGCGCCGACTGCCACGGCGCGATCTACGCCCGCTGGGAGGCCTCGGCGATGCGCGGGATGACCCGCGACGCGCAGACCGCGCCGATCCGGGCGCCGTTCGACGGTTCCAGCCTGCGGGTCGCCGGCGACACCGTGACGATGACGATGCAGGGCGGCCAGCGGATCATGCGCGTGGTCACCGCCAGCGGCGTTGACGAGACGTTCCGGGTCACCAAGGTGATCGGCGGGCGTTACCGCGAGGACTTCGTCGGGCTCGAAGCGCAGGGTGCCGAGGGCAACACCGAGGGCAACACCGAGGGCAACACCGAGGGAAACAGCGAGCACGTGCTGCCGGCGACCTACGTGTTCTCGACCCGGTCGTGGCGCTACAAGGGCTACTCGGTGATGGTCAAGGAGCGGCCGGCGATGGCGACCCGCGGCCGGTGGTCGCGCGAGTGCCTGCCGTGCCACAACACGCTGCCGCTCGCGACCATGCTGTACGACGACCTCGATCCGCGCGTGCCGGCGTACCAGGGCAAGCTCGCGGACCGCGTGATGCCGCGGTCGCGGATCTGGGCGGCGCGCGCGCTGGACGACGCCGGCCTGGGCCGCGCGCTGGGCGACGACATCGCGCAGCTCGGCGGTGCGCCTCCGGCCGGCGGCACGCTGCACGACCAGCTGTCGGCCGCCGCGATCGCCAACCAGCAGCACCTCGACGGCGCGCACCTGATCGAGCTCGGCGTCGGCTGCGAGGCCTGCCACAACGGCGCGCGCGCCCACGCCGCCGATCCCGAGCTCCGGCCGACGTTCGCGGTGCGCAGCGATCTGGTGTCGGTCGCCCCGCCGCGCGGCCAGACCGGGACGCGGGCGCAGTGGATCAACCACACCTGCGCGAAGTGCCATACCGTGCTGTTCAGCCACTACGAGTGGACCTGGGAGGGCGGGACGCGGGCCCGCAATCCGGGCGGCAGCTCGATCAGCTCGGGCGAGGGCCGCGACTACCAGCTCGGCGGCTGCGCGAGCGCGATGGCGTGCACGACCTGCCACGACCCGCATGCCACCGATCCTCCGGCCCGGCTCGCCGCGCTCGCGACGCCGGCCGGCAACACGACCTGCACGCGGTGCCACGCCGCGTACGCCGGCGCCGAGGCGGAGGCGCGCCATACCCACCACGCCGCGGGCAGCACCGGCACGGCGTGCGTGGCGTGCCACATGCCGAGGAAGAACATGGGGCTCGACTACGCGCTGATCCGCTACCACCGGATCGGCGCGCCGACCGAGCCGCGCCGCGTGCTCGGCGATCGACCGCTCGAGTGCGCGCTGTGCCACGCCGACCGCAGCGTCGAGGACCTGGTGTCGACGATGGAGCGCTGGTGGAACCAGCGCTACGATCGCGCGGCGCTGCACGCGCTGTACGGCGATGACCTGACGGTCAATGCGCTGCGCGCCACGCTGGCGCGCGGCAAGCCGCACGAGCAGGCGGTCGCGATCGCGGTGCTCGGCCAGTCCGGCGATCGCAGCGCGGTCCCGGCGATCGCAGCCGAGCTCGCCCACGACTACCCGCTGGTCCGCTACTTCGCGCAGCGCGCGCTCGAGAGCCTGACCGGAGCGCCGGTCGCGATCGATGTCGGTGCGCCGGCCGCGGAGGTCCGCCGCGCCGCCGCCGACTGGCTCACAGCAGCGGCAGCCCGCCGGTGATGGCGTCGACCGCGTCGCTCCACGCCGGGCCGACCGCGCAGCAGGTCTTGGTCGGCACGCCGTGAAACTCGGTGTGACCGGCGTCGACGACCAGCGCGCACGGCACGCCCGCCGCGCGGGCGCGGTCGACCACGGCATCGAGCTCGGCCTCGGAATCGACCGACACGCAGATCTTGGTGAACCGGCCGCCGAGCCACGCCGCCAGCGCGGCGTCGAGCGGCAGCGTGAACCGCGCGCCGGCCGGATCGACCTCGCCGGTGTCGAGCAGCACCTTGAGCGAGGCGTGCGCTCCTTGCGCAATCATCTTGCCCTTGCGCATCCCCAGATCCTTGCGCATCACGATCACCTGCTTTGCCGTCGGGGTTGCGGGTCGAGATCCGTCTGCCACGATGCAGCATTGTAGTGCCGCGGGTTGGTGATCCCGGATGCACGTCGACGAGGTCATGTAGGCCGAGGGACGACAGGCGTGGCACGCATGTTGATTACGCAGCGGTTACCCATGCACCCCGCCAAGCGCTTCACGTCGAGTTTCGGGATGTTGACTGGCATTTCCCGGCTCGCCCTGGGGGTTTTCCTGGGGCTCACTCCCTCATGTGCCCTCGACGACGGGAGCGCGGCGGACCCCTCGGCGAGTGACGGCACCGCCGCGGAGGACAGCGGAGACGTCTCGTCCGAGCCGGTGTGCAGCGGTGGCCGCGTCGTGTGCCACGCTCACGTCCGCACGTACGGCGCGGAGCGCAGCCGCTCGCCGCGCGCGGTGTCGCCGCTGGCGGTGCCGGCCGGCTACGGTCCGGCCGATCTCCAGAGCGCGTACGGCATCGATCCGGCCCGGCTGGCGACCACGGCCAGGCCGACGGTCGCGATCACCGACGCGTACGGCTACCCCAACCTCGAGGCCGACCTCGCGATCTACCGCCAGACCTACGGCCTGCCGGCGTGCACGATCGCCAACAAGTGCCTCCAGATCATGAACCAGCGGGGCGAGACCGTGGCCGCGAGCCTGCCGCCACTACCCCCGGCGGGCGACGACTGGACGATCGAGACCGCGCTCGACGTCGACATGGTCAGCGCCGCGTGCCCGCAGTGCAACATCCTCGTCGTGCAGGCCGACGACGACCAGGGCAACGGCCTCGAGATCTCGCAGAACACGGCGGCCGCGCACGGCGCGACGGTGATCAGCGACAGCTGGGGCTCGGTCGAGGTGTCCAGCGACGTGCAGAAGGACACCGCGTTCTACAAGCACCCGGGCATCGCGATCTTCGTCGCGTCGGGCGACTCCGGCTTCGAGGAGACCATCCAGCCGCCGCCGCCGCCGCCGGCGAAGCCGCTGACCGGACCGGGCTATCCGGCGACGTCGCAGTACACGATCGCGGTCGGCGGGACCCACCTGACCAGGGCGCCGGGCACGGTGCGCGGCTGGACCGAGACCGCGTGGGCGGTGGTGACCAGCCAGACCACCGGCCAGGTCGACCTGACCCGCGGCGCGGGCGGCAGCGGTTGCAGCCGCGTGATCCCCAAGCCGGCCTACCAGACCGCCTCGCCGTGCGGATTCAAGGCGAGCGCCGACATCGCGGCGGTCGGCGACCCGGCGACCGGCATGGCGGTCTACAACAGCAACGGCGGCATCCAGGGCAACTGGGGCATCATCGGCGGCACCAGCGCCGCGTCGCCGTTCGTCGCGGCGATCTTCGCGGCCACCGGCAACGGCAGCCAGAC
This sequence comes from Kofleriaceae bacterium, assembly GCA_041495365.1. GTDB lineage: Bacteria > Myxococcota_A > Polyangia > Haliangiales > Haliangiaceae > JABFXX01. The sequence continues at coordinate 12,856 of JBGQCL010000192.1, forward strand.
CTCGGGCAAGTTCGTCGCCGACAACGCCAGCAAGATGTTCGACGTCACCCGCGGGACCAACGGCACGTGCCCCACCGGGCAGGGCCTGCTGTGCACCGCCACCACCGGCTGGGATGGCCCGACCGGCTTCGGCACGCCGAACGTCAAGCTGCTGATGCCGGCGGCGGGCACCGGCCCGGGCACGGGGGGCGGCAACGGCTCGGGCGGCGGCAACGGCTCGGGCGGCGGCTCGGGCAGCGGCTCGGACAGCGGGGACATCACGGGCGGCTGCTCGGCCGGCGGCGGCGCGGGGCTCCTGCTCGGCCTCGCGCTGCTCGGCCTGCGCCGCCGGAAGCGCTAGCCGGCGCGCGAGCGGCGAGCTCGAGCCGCTGCTTCATCGCACGCGCGAGACCACGGAGCGCCCGGGAGGGGGTGCGGGGGTCGAGCCCGGCGCGGCCGCGCGGGCCGCGGCGACCACGAGCTGACCGACGCCGAGCGCGATGCCGAGCCCGGACATCGGCACGCCGGCGAAGTCCTGGACCCCGGCGCGCAGCAGCTTGCCGATCCGCGGCAGCACGCGCTCGGCGTACGCGCGGCGCCGGCCGTAGAACGCGCGGTGGGCCGCGTGGCGGAGCCGGAGCTGGACCCCGAGGTGGTGGCGCTCGATGGTCGGTCGCCAGTCGGCGAACCCGAGACGGTCGGCGGCGAGCGCGTGGGCGAGGTAACCGCCCGCCACCGCGCCGTACTCGATCGCCTGGCCGATGCCTTCCCCGGTCGCGATGTCGATGCCGGCGGCCTCGCCGACCAGCAGCACGCGCGGGCGCGCGATCTCGGCGCCGGGCTCGAAGCCGCGCTCGGCGAACTGCTTGAGCCGGTAGCGCGCGAGGTCGAGGCCGCGCGCCGCGAGGTACGCGGCGAGCCGGTCGCGCGGGTGGTCGGCGGCGACGCCGAGCGCGTAGATCCCACGGCACACCAGCGGCCGACCGCCGACCAGCGTCGGGAAGTCCCACGCGTAACCGCGCAGGTCGCGGGTTGCGAGGTCGAAGGCGATCGTGTCGCGCGGCAGGTCGCCGGGCGCCGCCTCGGTGTCGAGCTCGACGACCTGGGCGCGCAGCGCACCGCGCGGAAACCCGGCCAGCCGGCGCACCACGCCGGCCACGCCGTCGGCGCCGACCACGCAGCGGGCGTGCAGCGTGGCGCCGTCGCCGGTGGTGAGGGTCGCGGCGCGCTCGCCGATCGCGAGGCCGTGGACCGCGCAGCCGTCGCGCACCGCGATGCCGCGGTCGATCGCGTGGCGCGCCAGCGCGTGGTCGAACTCGATCCGGCGCACCACCGCCCCGAGCCCGGGCTGGTGGAGGACCACCGTGTCGCCGGCCAGCCGGATCGCGAGCGCGTCGAGCGCGACCCGCGGGCACACGACGTCGACCCCGATCCGCTCGAGCAGCCGGAACGCGCGCGCGCCGATGCCGCCGGCGCAGATCTTCTCGCGCGGGTAGCGCGCCTTCTCCAGCACCACGATCCGGGCGCGCGGCGCGGCGGCGTGGAGGTGCAGCGCCGTCGAGATGCCGGCCGGGCCGCCGCCGACGATGGCGACGTCCCAGGTGGCCGGGGCGCCGGCCGGGCCGGTGCCCCCGGTGCCCCGGGTGCCTGGGGAGGCCGCCGGGGCGGAAGGCGATACGGGCTCCACGCAGCCTTCTACCATTATTGGGTTGCCGCCCAGCCCCGGCCCCGTGCTATCGATCCAGGAGGTAGCCAAGGTGCACGTAGCCGCATGGTGCGGCGCGCGACTCCGCAAGCGGCATACCCCACAGAAAGGAAGGGCGGAATGAAGACCACGAAGGTCACCATCCACACCCTCCGGCAGATGAAAGCGCGGGGCGAGAAGATCGCGATGCTCACCGCGTACGATGCCACGTTTGCCCGCCTGTTCGACGAGGCCGGCGCCGACGTCCTGCTGGTCGGCGACTCGCTCGGCATGGTCGTCCAGGGCCACGACACGACCCTGCCGGTCACGCTCGACGAGATCGCCTACCACTGCCGCGCGGTGGCGCGCGGCGCGCGGCGCGCGCACGTCGTCGGCGACATGCCGTTCATGTCGTACCAGGCGTCGCTCGAGCAGGGCGTCACCAACGCCGGCCGCCTGATCAAGGAGGGCGGCTGTCACTCGATCAAGCTCGAGGGTGGGGCGATCCATGCCGAGCTGGTCACCCGGCTGGTCGCGTCCGGCATCCCGGTGATGGGCCACATCGGCCTGACCCCGCAGAGCTTCCACCAGCTCGGCGGCTTCAAGGTCCAGGGCCGCGATCCCGGCGGTCGCGACCGGTTGCTCGACGACGCGCGCGCGCTGGAGCAGGCGGGCGTGTACTCGATCGTGCTCGAGGCGATCCCCGCCGACATCGCGCGCGACATCACCGCGGCGGTGTCGGTCCCGACGGTCGGCATCGGGGCGGGCGCGGGCTGCGACGGCCAGGTGCTGGTGTGCTACGACGCGCTCGGCATGGACGAGACGTTCAAGCCGCGGTTCGTCCGGCGCTACGCCACGCTCGGCCAGACCATCAAGGACGCGGTCGGCCACTACATCACCGACGTCCGCGGCGGCAGCTTCCCGTCCGACGCCGAGTCGTTCACCGTCGCCGAGAGCAAGGCCGCCCCGGGCTCGCTGGAGCCGGCGCCGTACTCGTCGGCCGGCAAGCACCAGTAACCGCTCGATCCGGGCGGGCAGCCGCGCGTGGGGCGGCCAGCGCGTGCACATGCACGCGCTGTGCCATGTATTGCGCACAATTCGATTGCGCACAATCGAATCGGTGGCTATCGATATCGCCATGTCCAACCCCCCCACGGTCCTCGACAAGCGTCTCTACACCGCCGTTGCCACCGCCACCGGAGGCCGCGACGGGCGCGCCAGGTCCGACGACGGCGTGCTCGACGTCGCGCTGGTCCCGCCGAAGTCGCTCGGCGGCGGCGGCGCGACCGGCACCAACCCCGAGCAGCTGTTCGCCGCCGGCTACGCCGCGTGCTTCGGTAGCGCGATCGGCGCGGTCGCGCGGGGCAAGAAGGTCACCACCGGCCCGGTCTCGGTGACCGCCCATGTCACGCTCGGCACCGCCGGCCAGGCCTACGGCCTCGCGGTCGAGCTCGAGGTCAGCCTGCCCGAGCTGCCGCGCGATCAGGCCGAGGCGCTGGTCACCGCCGCTCACCAGGTCTGCCCGTACTCCAACGCGACCCGCGGCAACATCGTGGTCGATGTCAAGCTCGCCGGCCAGTGACATGGCGGTGCGCGATCCGCTGCAGCTCGACGATCAGCTGTGCTTCGCGCTGTACAGCGCATCGCGCGCGGTGACCCGCGCCTACGCGCCGCTGCTCCAGCCGCTCGGGCTGACCTACCCGCAGTACCTGGTGCTGCTCGTGCTGTGGGAGCGCGACGGCGCATCGGTCAAGCAGCTCGGCGAGCGGCTGGCGCTCGACTCCGGCACGCTGACCCCGCTGCTCCAGCGCCTCGAGAGCCAGGGCCGGGTCGAGCGCCGGCGCGGCGACGACGACGAGCGCGTGGTCCGGATCCACCTCACGGCCGCCGGGCGCGCGCTGCGCGGCAAGGCGCGCAAGATCCCGGTGGAGCTGGCGTGCCGCGCCGGCTACGACCTCGGGAGCGAGACCGCGGTGCGCGCTCTCACGCGGCTGCGCGACGAGCTGACCGCGCTGGCTCGCCGGCTGCGCTGATCGTGAGTTTCCAGACCTCCTGACACGTCCCGGAGGTTCCCGACGAGGACGTTGCGACGCCCGGTCCTGGAGGTGCGGACCCGACCGGTCCGGAGCGGACGCGCCCGTCGGCGTGCCGGTCGGCCCCCCCCTGCGGACCCCAGCCAAGGCGGAGCAGACGGGTCCACCACCGAGCCGCTGAGACGCCCGGCCGATCGCGACCCCGTGAATCACCGGGTCGACCGCCTGCTCGCCGAGCTCGGCCTGCTCGCCGAGCTCGGCCTGCTCGCCAAGCTCGGCCTGCTCGCCGGCGCGGCGCTCGCGCCATTCGCCGGGATCGAGGCAGGTGAGCGCGGCGACCATCGCGTCACGGTCCGCGGTCACGTGCCGTCGCTGCGCGCTCCAGACCAGACCTCGATCCGCGCGACCGCCATGACGCGCTCGCTCAGCAGTGATCGGAACCGCGAGCTCGACAAACCGCGCTCGCGCACGGCACTTCTGAGGACAAGAGCCCGGTCCCGTCCTCCAGGAGCTCCATCCGGGAATCCTCTGCAATCCGCTGCTCGATGGCAGTGCTCCTCCATTCTTCGGAGATCGGAATCAATGAAATGAATGGAATGGAGCATATGCGCGGGGCGATGCACTGTGAGTGGGTCGTCCTGGTCATCCTGGTCAGCCTCGACGAGCCAGTCACAGGGCCGTCCACGCGGTCTCCCGAGGTCCCGGCTGCAGCTGCCGTGCAGGCCATCCGCCAAGCTCGAGCAGCGGCCGCTCGACCTTGAGTCGCAATGTGCACCAGGTTTGGGCACGACGATGTCGACAGTTGATTACATCTTGTTACAACAAATTACGGCGATTTCAATTGGACCACGCGGCCTCCCGAGCTATGCAAGCGCCATGAAGGTCGAAACGGCGGTTGTCGCCCGCACGAAGCGGCGGTCCGAGCCTGGACAGCTGGTGCTGTTCAAGCAGCGCGGCGGCAAGCGGCGCGGGGCCGGCCGCCCGCCGAAGGGCAAGCGAGCGGGCTCGCCACACAAGGAGCGACCGTTCCTCCATGCGAGGTACCCCGTCCACGTCGTCCTGCGAGTGGTCGGCGCCGTCGGCAGCCTGCGCCGCCGCTGCGTGTACCAGGCGGTCCGCGAGGCCACGCTCACCACGGCGCGGCGCGAGGACTTCCGCATCGTCCAGCTCAGCATCCAGCGAACGCACGTCCACCTGCTGGTCGAAGCCGATGACAAGCTGGCGCTGGCCAGGGGAATGCAAGGCTTCCAGATCTCGGCCGCCAAGCACCTCAACGCGGCGATCAGCAAGGGCAGGCCGGGCCCGCGCCGGCGGGGCGTGGTGTTCCCCGATCGCTACCACGCCGAGGTCATCACCTCGCCGCGGCAGGCGCGGCACGCGCTGTCCTACGTCATGAACAACTGGCGGAAGCACCAGGAGGACCTTCGTGCGCCGATGTCGGGCTGGATCGTCGACTGGTTCTCCAAGCGCGGCGATGTTCACCGGCTGGGCGGAGTACGGCGACGAGCCGTTCCTGTGGCGCGGCCCGGCCACGTACGATCCGCTGATCGTATACCAGCCCCGGACGTGGCTGCTCCGGGAGGGCTGGAAGAAATCCGGATCGATCTCCCGCCACGAGGTCCCGTCGGCCAAGCAACAGCCGACGTAGGTTGCACGCGAGTTGCAGATCCGGAACGGCGCAGGATCGTGTGACGCCGGGTTGGCTCCAATCGCGGCGAAGTCGCCAGCTCGCTCACGAGCGCAAGTACCTCACCGACGCGAGCAAGAGAGTCGCGCACCCAACGCGTCAGCAGCTGAAAATGCCGGCAAGCGATCCCCATTCCAGAGGCCATCAAGGCGGCGCGGTCAGCGCGGGTGCATCTTCCGGATGGTCGGCCTGCGCACGACCTCGCGACTGCGCATGCGGACGACAAGCTCGTCACGGGTCGACGAGCGGCGAGCCCGCGGCGAGCCCGCGGCGATCGCGACGACCGTCCCGACCTTGAACGGGGGCGTGCCCCGCGCGGCGAGCAGCGCGCTCTTGCCCATGCCCGGCCCACTGGTCACCACGACCCAGCGCAGCGGTCGGCGCGGTCCTCGACCATGAGCTGATCGAGGGTCCGTGCCGACCCCGCCTCCGGTCACGACCTGCTGAACCGTGCGAGCGAGGTGGTCGAGCCGGCGCTGGAGCTCGAAATAGCGAATCGTCGCGATGGCGCGTTCGATCTGGGGCACGGTGGCAGCGGGGAGGTACTCGGTGGGGACCTTGGCCCGGAACAGCACGGCCTCGAATTGCGCCGGCAAGAGCTTCGACAGCAGGTCGAACAGGTCGTCAGCGGTCGTGCGCGTGTCTCCCGTCTGCGGCGAAGCGACGTACGGGGCGTCCGTGGCCAGGACGAGCTTGCCGGCGTCGATGCCGGTGCGGACAGCGAGCTTCGGGCGATCGCGATCGGAGAGCCCCTGGAGACGGATCGCAGCGCACCCCCTGCGCGTACGCGGCGGCGATCGACTCACGCTCGTCGAGGCCGCCGTAGAAGCCGATCGCGAAGCTCCGTGCTGCGTCGTCGGCGATCGCGCCGCTCATCCCGACGACACAGCCGACGTGCCGCAGTAGCGCCTGGGCGTTCAACTCGCTGTAGCAGGCGCTCAGGACGATCTCCGTCTGCCGACCCCGAGACTACCCGTCGCCCGTCCGGCGTCACCGCGCACCCCGTCACCCCTCCGGCGTGGCCTTCCAGCGTCGCCTCCGCGCGCCCGCTCGCCAGGTCCCACACCTTTACCTTGTGGTCCCAAGACGCCGATACCACCCGTCGCCCGTCGGGTGTCACCGCGCACGCGGTCACACTGCCGGCGTGGCCTTCCGGCGTCGCTTCCGAGCACCCGCTCGCCAGGTCCCACACCTTGAGGGTTCCGTCCCTAGAAGCCGAGACCACCCGCCGCCCGTCCGGCGTCACCGCGCACGCGGCCACAGCGCGAATGTGGCCGACGAGATCCCGTATCAGCGCGGGCCAGATCGCCGAATCGCTCGCGGAGCGCCTCGTCGCCAGACGCGCGACAGCGCTCGGCGACACGCTCCACGTCGACCTCGGCCTCGTGCGCACCGAACTCGCGGCACTTGGCCTCGAGAAAGCTCATATCGGCGGCGAGGCGCCAGGCGTCCGTCCACGCACCCGCCTCGACGCGATGGATCAGCGCGTGGCGCAGGGTATACCGCCGCGCCGTCGGCTCCACGGCGCTCGGCCAGCGCGCGAGCGTCCGTGACAGCGTCTCGTGGTGTGCGCGGAGGGCCGCCCAGCCCAGCCGTTCGGCCATCAGCTCGCGTACCCAGTCGTGGCGGGGGCGATACGCCTGTGCGCCAGCCCACGACGCCGGCTCCTCGAGCAGGAGCTGCCGCGCCTCGCGCACGAACCGGTCCTTGTCGTCGTAGCTCCACCCGGCGACCTCGGCCAGCACGTCCAGCGAGAGCGCCTCCTGCGCGGCGCACAAAAGGCCCAGCCCCACGCGCACGCTCTCCGTCAACGCAGCGCGATCCCACACCTCGCCGATCAGATGTCTGAGCCCGCCCGGGATGCGCTCCGCCCGGCGCTGCTCCGGCGGCACGTCCCGCAGCACGTCGTGGAGCATCACCGCGTGCAGCACGTTGCCCCCAGCCCGGGCGATGGCGGCAGCCACCGTGGCAGCCGGCAGCGGCGGCTGATAGTCGAGCCCGACCGCCTCCCAGAAGCCGCGGACCACCGCTTCGTTGGACGCAGCCCACTGGTCGTCGTCGAGGTTCACGCGCCGGACCGGGCTGCGCGCCTCGATCCAGCCCAGGTGTGGATACGTCGGGCGCGTCGCGCACAGGATCCGGATCCCGGCGGGCACCACATGCGGCAGGAACCGCGGCAGCGGATTCTCGCCCGGCTCCGCACGCGTCTCATCGAGACCATCGACCACGATCACCAGGCGCCCCGACGCGCCGAGGTGCTTCGACACCCGGCCGAGCAGCTCGGGGAGCCGTCCCTCGGGCTTCGCCCATGCGTCGCGCTGCTCGGGGAACATCGCCTCGATCTGCGCCGCGAGCTAGGCGGCGATCCGCTCGGGCTGATCCCAGTCGATCATCTGGCGCCGGACGAAGTGATGAGGCACCGCGGCGCCGGCGGCCTCGCGCCGGTCGAGCCACTTCGACAGGATGGCGCTCTTGCCCATGCCCGGCCCGCCCGTGACCACGACCCACCCCGTGTCGTCCGGCCCGAGCAACCA
>JBGQCL010000193.1:0-20398 GCA_041495365.1 Kofleriaceae bacterium
CGAGCCTGGCCTGCACGATCTCGCAGGCCTATCGCACGCTCCTGTCCGGCGCCGCCGGCCACGTGTTCGGCAACAAGCCGATCTGGCTGTTCGGCCCGGGCTGGCCCGAGGCGCTCGACTCACCGGGCTCGCGCGCGATGCAGCACCTCGCCGAGCTGATCGCGGCGCACGACCTGCGCGGCCTCACCCCTGACTTCCCCGGCGCGCCGGCGGGCGACGGCCTGGCCTCGGCGCGGGCGCGCTCGGGCACCACGCTGGTGTTCGTCGACGCCGGTCCGCGCGCGCTGGAGTTGCCCGCCGCCGCGGCGCCGCGCCATGCCGCGTGGTTCGATCCGGCGACCGGCGCCACCACGGAGGCGGGCCGGTGCGCCGCCGGGGCGCCGCTGTCGCTGACCGCGCCGCCGGGCGGGCCGTGGCTGCTGATCGTCGAGGACGTCCCGGCGTCCGCGCCGCGGTGACCCGGCCGATCAGATCTGCGACGACAGGTACGTGGCGTACGACACGGGCTCCAGACGGGCAGCCAGGGCGCGCACGGTGCGCACCAGCGATCGCCGCGTCACGCCGCGGCGGACGTCGGGCGGATGGACCGCGACGCGAGTGTCGACCGGCGCGCGACGAGACTGCAGCCAGGCCCACCCCGAGGTCGCGATCGCCTCGATCACGGTTCGCGAGCCCCAGCCGATCAGCCGGCGCGCCAGGACACGGTCGCCGCGCAGGATCCCGGTGAACCGCTCGCAGAACGCGAAGCCTCGCGCACCGACCGCAGCCGCGGCCCCGTGCGACAGCAGCCACGCGGGTGGAACGAAGCCGAGCAAGCGCGCGTCGAGCTGCGCGCGTCCGAAGATCGCAGCGGCGAGCGCGAGCCGGCGCTCCGCTTCGGCGGCCGAGCACGCGGCGAACTCGCCCTCGCCGCGGGCGAACCCGCGAGCGACGAGCCACGCGATCGGCCCGCGCGGCCGATCGACCATGCGGTGGGTGTAGCCGTGCGCGACCAGCGCGGCGCCCTGATCGGCGAGCTCGCGAAGCAGCTCGACCGTCGGGGGATGCTCGTCGAGCGGAACCCGGGCCTCGTGGAATGGCACGACGAGCACGGTCAGCGCCGACACCGGGATCCCGGCGTCGCGCAGCACCGCGATCGCGTCGCGGCAGGCGTCGAGCGTCAGCGGCGAGACGTCATGCAGCGACACCAGCAGGCGTGCTCGCGGTTCACGCGCCATGGGCCGTCCTGCCGGCCATCGCATCCCACAGCTCGGCGAACGGCGCTTGCGTCCAGCGATCGATCATCGCACGCCGCGCGTTGGCGGCGACCGCCGCGCGCTGCGCCGGGGCATCCAGCACCTCGCGAAGCCGGGAGGTCAGCCCGTCGACGCTGAACGGGTAGCAGTAGCCAGACACCCCGTCGATCACGTGCTCGGCGATCGCCGCCCCGGCCGGAACGAGCACCGGCACGCCGCTCGCCATGGCCTCCATCGCAGCGAGGCCGAGCGTGTCGATCTGCCCGGCGAACACGAACACGTTTGCGCTCGCGTAGAGCCGGCGCAGCGCGCTGCCGTCCTGCGGTCCCGCGAACATCACGTGCGGCTTGTTCGCGCACGACGCACGCAGGGTCGCTCGCTCGGGGCCCTCGCCGACCACCACCAGCACGGGCGGTCGCGCGGTGGACTGCAGGCGATCCACGGCCTCGATCATCATCGGCAGGTTCTTCTCGCGCGACAGGCGCCCGACGGACAGGACGACCGGGGCGCCCGCGCCGACCCCGAGCGAGCGGAGCACCTCGGAGCACGCGTGGTCGGGCGAGAACTCGCTCGGATCGATCGGCAGCGCGATCTTCTCCAGCCGATCCGCGGGGACGCCGAGCTCGATCAGCCGCCGGCGCGACGCCTCGGAGAACACGAACACGCGATCCACCGTGCGGTAGAACCACGACATCACGGACCGCGCGCCGGTATGTAGCAGCGGGCTGCTCGACAGCTGGCGCAGCAGCTCGGGCAGGTCGGTGTGATAGCTCGCGGTGACCGGGAGCCGGAGCAACCGCGCCGCGAGCAGCCCGACCAGGCCCATCGGTCCGGGCGTGGCGAGCTCGACGTGCGTGATGTCCTGCCGCCACAACCAGTCGATCGTGCCGAGCAACGATGGGACGTGGAACTGCATCGCCGAGTACAGCCCGGTGGAGTAGCTCGCGACGCGGGCGAGCGGCGCGTAGACCTCCGGGGCGATCGCCTGCGCGGGCAGGTCCCCGCAGTACGGAATGCGGACCGTGTGGCCGGAGGCGCCGGCGCGGCCAACGAACCACCGGAGCGAGCTCGTCACACCATCGATCTGGTGCAGCGAGTCGGAGAAGATCGCGAGCCGGGTGGCCGTGACCGGGCGCGGCGAGGCGGTCCATGCCGCGAGCACGTCGCGCGCGAGCCGGTGTTGCCGCCCGAAATGATCGGCCGCGAACAGGAACGGCAGCGCGGTGGCGACCGACGCCGCAAGATCGCGGACACTGCCGAGCACCCGGTACAGGTCGAGGTCGCCGAGGCCGTCGAACAGCTCGTCGAGCGCGCCTCCGACCATGCCGTCGTGGACGCGCCGCACCCCGGCCATCACCCGCGCGTCGGCGTCGGCTCCGGCATCGTCCACCACCGCGGCATCGAGCTCGCGACCGAGCGGCGTCGCGGCGCGCGTGGCGCCCGCCAGCAAGCTGCGCACGATCTCGTCCCGCATGCCGGCCGGCGCGCTCGTCCCGGTCTCGCGCCCGGCGACCACGTCGATCAGATCCAGGAACGGATCGCGGTAGTCGGGGCGCTCGCGCCGGCGCGCATCGAGGAACGCGTAGGTGACGCGGCTCGCGGTCAGGTTCATGACGTCGAGGTCGGCCTGATGGCCGCAGCGCCGCGCCTGTCCCGCGGCGACGGCGGCGAGGAACGCGCGAACATCGAGCCCCGCGCCGTCGACCTCGGTGAAGCACGACGCACAGTGCCGCAGCCCGTGGTCGTCCGAGCCGGCGACGAGGCGCTTGCGGTGCGCCGCCGCCCCGCCGAGCTCCAGGCCGTGGCGGCGAGCGAGCTCCGCGAGCGCCGGCGCATCGAGTCCATCGAGCAGCGCCAGCAGCTCCGGCTCGAGCCGGCGATCGGTCAGGCCGTTGGTGCCTTCGAGCACCGGGAACATCACGAGGATCTTCTCCAGCGTCGCGACGCTGAGCTTCCCGTTGGGGCTGAACAGCGGATGGGCGCAGGCGTGATGGATCGACTCGCGGCGCAGCAGATCGACGAGCGCGTGGACGTCCGCGCGAACCGCCTGGAGACGGTCGTGCTGGGCGGGTGTGATGTTCCACGCCAGGACGTGAATCACACAGCCGTCCTCGGGAAATACCGCCGAGATCTCCTCCGACAGGAAGAAGTCCGGGCGATCGATGAGCTGCAGTCCGCCGGCGAGCGTGTCGTGATCGGTCAACGTGACGAGGGTCATCCCGCGCGCCTTGGCGAGCGCGTATTGCTCGCGTGGCTCGGCGTAGCTCTCCGGACAGCCGAAGCCGCGGGAATACCATTCGTCGTTGGCGGCGGACGCGCTGGAATGCAGATGCAGATCGCACGTGGTGCGAGATGGACGAGTCAACCGTGTCGGCTTACGCGATCCTTCGTGCGCAATCAATGCAGAGTGCATTAGAGATCTGGCGCGAGGAACGTGAGGCCGTGTTGCTGTACGAGGCTTGCACATGCAAGCCAGTGTGCGGCTATTCCTCCTCGACGAACCTCCCGTCGGCGGCGAACGTCGCCTCCTTGCGGCCGTTGTCGGTCGAGAACGCGATCTCGTAGCGAATGTCCTTCCCGGCGGTCTGCTTCTGGGCACCGTTCATCCTGGCCTTCGGATACCGTGCGCCAAACGCCTTCTTGACCGCCGCGGGGACCGCATCGACTGCGATCTTCTCCTCCACCTGGAGGACCGTCCCGTCGGGAGCGACGTCGGCTTCGACCTTCTCGCCGCTCGACTTCGTGAGCTTGACCTCGAACAGGTCCTTGCCGTGTTCGTGCTCGGCCTTGCACGCGCCGATGGTCGCCCTGGGAAACGCTTTCATGACCGCCGTGGTCACAGCCGCCGGACAGCCGCCGGTCGCCTCGGCGTATGCAGGAGTGGCAAACAGCAGCAGAACGAGGATCGTGCGCATCATGCGCGCGGACTTTACCGGCGCCGACGTGAAGCCACGATGAATGCTCTGCCGTGCGACGGCAGGCCACGGCGTTCACGGCACCGCGTGGCGATTCGCCCCGGGTGGAGCGGCCTCCAGGGAGGCACGTGAGATGCGCGCAACTGTGTCGAGTGGACGAGGCTCCGGATGCGTGGCGCGCGTTGCTGCGCCGGCAGCCGGACACAGCGTGCCCACGCCGCCAAGCGCCGGTCGTTCGATCGCCGGTCATCGCCGCCACACGCCGATCAGCCGCGGCGCGCCGCTGCTCGGATCGCGCGCCACGTGCACGAACGTGTCGCCGGTGAAGCCCGGCCGCGTGGTTGCCAGCCGCACGATGGTGTAGCCGTCGCGGCGATCATCGGCGGTCAGCCGGATGCGCGCGCACGCGCGGCCGTCGCTCGCCGCCGGGATAGTGTGCGCGTCGAGCTCGCGCCCGTCGATGTCGTAGCTGGTGACCGTGTAGCGCGTCGCCTCCGCCGGTGCGATCCGCGAGACGACCGCGAGGTCGTCGAAGCACAGCTCGTCGCGACCGGCCGCCGCCTCGAGCGTGAACCGGTCGAGTGGGTTCACGCGCGCGAACCAGTACGCGGCGGTGGCGCGCTGGCGCGCGACCAGCGTGTCGGTGAGGTAGTCGGCGGCGCGCGGATCGGAGAACCGGCCGGCCTCGACCGCGGCGCGGATCTGCGCGCGGCTGAACCGCGCGACCAGCCCGGCGCCCCAGAACCTGTCGAACCGGTCGGCGGTGAGGAACGGGAGATAGCCCGGCGAGTCGGGATGCCAGGACCCCGGATCGAACGTCCGGGCCTCGAACAGCGACGCCACGCCCTTGAGCCGCGGCGCGTGGCGGTCCTGCCACGGTCGGTCGTTCAACCCGAAGGTGAACAGGTTCCGCAGCATCCCGGAGAGGTCGACCCGGTAGTAGACGCTGCGCCACCAGTCGACCGCGATGTCGCCCATCGCGCCCAGGCTCTTGCCGAAATCGATCAGGTAGTGCTTCACGTAGTGGCGGGCTGGCTCGCCCGGGTCGGCGACCCAGGCATCGACGTACTGGCCCTCGGTCACGTCGACCGAGTCGACCCACGCGTAGATCGGGTACGCGCCCCGCAGGTCGCGGCGCAGCTCGTGCGGGATCCGGTCGTTCGGATCGTCGTCGCGCACGCCCTCGGCCGGGTGGCCGCCGAGCGTGACGCCGTCGATCCAGCGCGACGCGAGCGCGCGGATCCGGCCGTCGGGCTCGTGGCGGACCCTCGCGAGGTCGCGCTCGAGCTCCGCGCGATCGAGCCGCCGCTGATCGCCCGCGGTCAGGTCCTTGACGGTCGCGTCCCGGGCGAGGACCAGATCCTCGGACCGCAGGTAGACGATGCGGTCCTCGGCCACGTGGTAGCCGCACGCCCACAGCAGCCGGTTGACGATGACGTGGTTGCCGGTCTCGAGCTCGGGCGGCTCGTCGGTCGGGTCGAACTTCAGCAGGTACTTGACGCCGGTCGCGTCCTTGATGATCAAGCCCGGCGCGGTGCCTCCGATCTTCGTGCTGTGGATCGTCCACGGCTTGTGGCGCTCGAGGTCGTCGGTCAGCGGGCCGTTGCGGATCTCGTCGGGCGTCAGCTCGCGCACGCCGATCCGGTTGGTGAACCAGGTCGAGTCCGGCACCTCGTCGAGCGCGTTGACGCCCAGCGCGCGGCGGTCGCGCGGCAGCTCGAGCGCGCGAGAGAGCGGCCGGCCGATCGTTCCGTCCCACACGTAGGTATCGGGGAGGAACAGCCGGCTGTGCGGAGCTCGCTTGACGTCGAGCCGATCATTCACCGCGACGGCGACCGGCGCGTTGGCGAACCGGACCTCGGGCACCACCGGGCCGCTCGCGCACCCGGCGAGCACCGCGCATGCGAACCCGAGCGGCCTCATCGCCATCGCTCCTTCTGATCGAGCACCGGATTGAGCGACACGCTCACGAACACGCCGCCGTCGATCGAGCTCGCGAGGCTGCCCTCGAGCAGGAAGCCGTTCTGACCGTGGAGCTCGACGCCGATGCCGTAGCCCACCCGCATGCCGTGCACGGTGAGCGCATCGAGCGACGGGAACACCCTGCCGGCGTCGGTGAACAGGTACGCGTCGGCCAGGTGCGAGATGTCCCACTGGTACTGGATCGTCCCGAACCCGGCGACCCGGTCGCGGAACCGCTCGTACGGATACCCGCGCAGGACGCTGCCGCCGCCCAGCGCCGGCAGCTCGGTGAACGGAACCTCGTCGCGCTCGCCGGTCACGCCCGTGCCGCGGAGCCGCACGGTCAGCACCCGCGGCCCCCGGGCGAGCCGCCAGTTGTGCTGGAGCTCGATGCCGTAGCGCCAGAAGTCGGCGCCTCCGTCGAGCCGGTGCACCCGGCCCGCGACCGCGGCCGCGAGCGAGCCGATCGCGTGGACATCGCGCGGCTCCCACGCGGTGGCGCGCCGCCGTGTGTCCCAGCGGACCTCGAGCTCGCCGTACGCGTGGCGGACGCCGGTCATGAAGCCGACCAGGCCGCCGGGCGCGTAGACCTCGTCGATCGGTGCGCCGGTCGTGCTGGGCGCGAACTCGAGCGCGGTCAGCGCGCCGGTGCCGAGCACGTGGAGGCTGTCGACGACGCGCGCGTCGCCGACCACCGCGACCCGCGCCTCCTGGTAGCGATGATAGGTCTCGACGGCGGTCGCGTCGGTCTGCGGATCGATCGGCGCGCCGGTCGGAGCCACGAGCTCGCCGTTGCCGATGCCGTAGAACGGCTCGGCGGGCCGGCGCTCGAAGCCCGCGTCGATCCCGAGCTGCAGCCAGCGCGAGAACCGCTCGCCGCTGCGCAGCGAGCCGAGCAGGCCCATGCGGTAGGTGTCGCCGGTGATCGCGGCGGTCGTCGCCTGCAGCGTCAGGCTCTCGTGCGCGCCGAACAGCTGGCTGTCGACGAACCCGGCGCCGGCGGAGAACCCGAACCCGCTGGTGTACGTCCCGGTCGGGAACAGTCCGATCGTCCGATCGTCGTTGTAGAACACGCGGTAATAGGCGTCCTCCAGCCGGTAGCGGTCATTCGCCCAGATCGCGCCGCGCACCGGCGACAGCGCGACCTCGATCGCGAGCTTGGGGACGAACAGGATCCCGCGTCCGATCATGCGCAGCGTGGAGTCGCCGGGATCCGGCTGGAGCTGGCCTCCCTCCTGGCCCGGCAGCGGCGCCGTGCGCACGTCGGCCGCCGTGAGCTCGCGCTCCGTCGGGCCTGGCTTTGCCGCCGCGACGCCGGTGTCCGGGCGAGCCGGCGGTGTGGTGGATGACGCGACGGTGGGATCTGCGATCGAGGCGGTCGGCGCGAAGACGAGCGACGCGGCGCCGACCAGGTACCGGCAGCATCCCGCTGTGCGACGGCGCGCGCGCCGCACGTCCGGTGATGCGGGCATGCACGGTGCGCGGCCGTGGCGCTTCGCGAGCGCTCGCAGATCGGCTTGTGGGGGCGCCATGGTGGGCTTCAGAGCACATCACTGCATCCGGCATGCCGCCTCTCGGCGATTGTCCGAGCGACAGCTGCGCACGGTTGCGAACGCCAACCGTGGCTCCGCTGCGATCTCGCCGATCGCAGCGAGCGCGGGCGCTACGGTGCGGTCAGCACCAGCACCCAGTCGCTGTCGCCGCCGTCGTTGCTCCCCGGCGTCTTGAAGACATGGCTGCCGGTCAGGCCGTTGCCGGCAGCGATCGAGTGGTTCGCGGTCGGATCCTGCCAGGTCGCGGTGACCGGACTTGCACGAGGCGCTGACGGGTCTGCGCGATTTGCTTCACGACCCGTCAAATCAACATCGGGTGCGTCGTGTTCAGCGCCAATCGCTTTGTGCTCGACGGCGGCCGTGTTAGCAGCTGATCCCACAGGATCGGGATGCGCGCCTCGAGGCTGACATCGTGCCTACTCCTCATTCTCCGCCGGCGGCCAGTTGCGGACGTTCGAACGCGGTGCGACGCAATGAAGGTTGGGCCTGTGCCTTCCGGACACCGCCTGGACGGCCAACCGGCCGCTCGCCGCGGTCCCTGCGGCTTCACGTCGACAGGTGGCGCGGCAGACGAACGGGAGCACCATGCGTGAGTATCGCGGGGATCGCCCGCGCGGCAGCCACGACGACACGGGGTCGGGCGTCGGCGCTCGCGGTCTCGCGAAGGAACGAACTCCCGAGGAGGTGGCGACCACGTACGTCTACCGGTTGCGGCAGGAGGTCGAGTCCGCTGCTGCCCGCGCCAAGGGCCTGGCCGCGATCGCTCAGCGCGACGAATGGCGCATCGAGCGCGACCACGTGAAGCAGACGTACGCGGAACTGCGCGAACAATTCAAGCAGCATGCCGATGACGCCCGAGTGTCGGAGCGAGCGCAACAGCATCACGCTGCCGCCGCCCGCGAGCTCGACGAGCTGGAAGCAGCGCTGGCGAGCGCCAGGGAGCCTCGCGCGATCCCGCCGGTGCATGGCGAGGAAACCATCGAGCCGCGGATCGTTCACCGGAGCATTCCGGCCGACGATGTGCTCGCCTGGATGGCCGAGCTCCCGAGTGGCCAGCGGCAGGCACTTGTGGAGCGCGTCCGTCGCGTGCAGGGCAGCGCCGATCGGAGCGATGGGTTCGGCGTTGCGCTCGCCAACTACCTCGCTGCCGCACGCCTCACGTCGCAGTTCTTCGGCGTCGCAGAGAACCCGCGGCGGTTCAATCGAGCCGCCTACGACAAGGCACGCGCCCGCGGGAACGCGGCAAGCGCGGCGGCCGCCAGCGCGGCAAGCGACGCGAGCCCCAGGGCCGCCGCCCCCGGAGCCGGCGAAGATCCTGTGCTCGCTGCCGCTGTCCTCGAGACATCGGATTCGGCGGCAAGCGCGCGGCCGGTCCCGCCGGACTCGGCGTCCGGCCAGGCACCGTCGGAGCTGCCGCACCGCGCCGAGATGGAGCGGTCATTTGGCCGACCGCTGCGCCACGTCCAAGCGTACACTGGCATGGATCGCGAGCTCGCCCCGCACGGCGCGCACGCGATCGCCATCGGCAACGTTGTCGCGTTCGCCGATGCAAGGCCGTCACCAGCGACCGTCGCGCACGAGGTCACGCACGCCGTGCAGAACGAGCAGGCCGGCGCCGCCGCCCCGATGGCATCGGGCGTCGTCGCGCCGCGCGACAGCCCCGCCGAAGCGGAGGCCGACGCGGTCGCCGGCATGGTCGCTGCACATGGCCCCGGCGTTCGCCTCCCGCCGATCACCGCAGCGCCGGCGGCGCATGTTCATCTCGCGCCCAAGCGCCTGGTGCCCGACCCGGACCTGAAGCCGCATCCGACGATCCTGGTCCCCGACGCCAACCACCCGGCGAGGAGCGACCTTGACGGTGAGCAGGTCATCCAGACCGGCGCCACGACTGCTCCGGGCAAACCCACCCTGCTCCGAGGCAAGTCGTGGAAGTCGCTCGCCGAGGTCGCCGAATCGATCGACGTCCAGGACGACAGCGGTGATTCCCTGCACATCGATCTCACGTACCGGCTCGAGAGTCGCCCCGCGGAGGCCGGCGACGTCTCCGACGTGTGGATCCATACCGAGCGCAAGGCGCTGCTCACTATCGGCACGGGCGAGCACGCCGGCGCGACGATCGTCGGCCAGGCTCTGATCCGCCTCGCGCCCGGCGAGCCTCGGGATCCCCGAGCGGCGATCGGCAAGCCGAGCATCGGACCTGGCCACTGGGCGCAGATCTATCTCGCCGAGGCCGGGCAATACGTGAACCTGCACGGTCCCGGCGGACGCGCCTCGCTGCGCGCCGATGCCGCGGACAGCGACATGTTCGCGTACGACGACCCGCTCCGCGTCCTGGTCGGACTCAAGAACCTCCTGAAGCAACAGCACGTCGCGGGCCACGGTGGCGCGGTCGCCAAGGCGCACGCGCAAGCGCAGCGGCTGCTCGCCAACGCCAAGCTCGGTCGCGCCATCCTCGAGCGCGAGATTGCCAGCATCAAGAGCCACCACGATCCTCACCCCGGCAGGGTCACCCCCGTTCGCTTCCTCGTCGGCGACATTGCCCTGTGGCTCGCAGCGAACCAGCAGGCTGGTCGCGACGGCACCGAGGACGCGCGTCAGCTGCACAAGGCGCAAGCCGAGCTCGAACAGCTCATCGCAGACACCGAGAATGCGCAACCGCCTCGCCGCAACCAGTTCGACGATGCGCTTCACGCCCCGGTCCGGTTCGCCGAGCGAACGGCAGGGGGACTCGGTGAGGTCGGCGCGATGGCGGTCGATGCCGTCGTGCTCGGCGTCGACGCGATCGGCGAGGCGACCGGCATTGGTAGGTTCGACTACCACCCGATCAGCAAGTACGGTCAGTCGATCGCGGCCAGCGGCAGTGACACCACGACGGCCCTCGTCACCATGGTAAACGGCTTCGCCGACGAATGGTCCGACGCCATCGAGCGCGCGAGGCACGGCGACTACCGCGGCGTGACCGATGCCAGCATCGACACGCTGCTGCTGATCGACGGCGCGCGGACCGGCGGCGTGATCGCGCTCGACAAGATCGACGCTGTCGCCGCGAAGGTCAGCAACGTGGCGAAGTCTGCTCGTGCCGCGCTGCAGTCCACCTACGCGAGCGCCCGCGGGGTACCCACCGAGGTACGCAACATCGCCGCGGCGATGGCCGATGGCGCCGACGCGTTTGTCGCCCGACTCAGGGCTGGCGGCATGCAGATGGCCGCGGCAGGCGACGGCAGCGGGCCTGGGCAGCAATTCGGCGGACTGAGCGGCGAGACCCTCGCCGAGGCTGCGCAAGCGGCGAAAGATGCGTTCAAGGACAAGCGAACGGCCCAGCACGCCCCGAAACACGGCGAGCGCGTGTCACCACACGGCGACCCGGCGAGGGCTTTGCCCGATCCTGAAGCCAAGCCCTCCGCCTCCGTCACCGATTCTCCTGCCGAGCGACCGCCGACCGCTGTCGCCGAGCCCAGTGATCCGGCGACGTGGATGGCCAGGCTCGAGCAAGGCCTCTCTGCCGACGAGATCGTCAAGCTCGACAAGATGAAGCACGGCAAGACGCTGGCCGAGCAGCGAGCCATGTTTGACGGCGACCTCGAGACCTCGCGCGAGAAGGTGCGAGCCGCCGTGCGCGTTGAGCAAGAAGCCGCTGCGTCCAAGGCGCAATCAAAGGCACGTATCGAGAAACTGAAAAAGACGATCGCTGACAAGGGCCTGATGAGCGACCCGGAGCTCCGCGCTATAGTCGGGGACGTCAGCAAGAAGCCCAAGGACAAGCTGCCCACTCTGCGCGACAGGCTAGTGGCCAAGCTCCTCAAAGTCGAGGTCCAAGCTGAGCACCCCAACGCTGAGGTGCTCGACGGTGTAAAGCTCTATGAGCGGCTCCCCGAAGTGACATTCGAGGAATGGAAGACCAAACACCCCGGGCAGAGGATCGATGGACTCACTCGTCGCGACGACGGCCTCTACATGCAGCGCGGCGAGCTCGACATGATGGTGATCGAACGCGATCCCGCTGGCACGAAGGGCAAGATTGTATTGCGCGAGGAGATCAAGACCGGGGTTGGAGACACCAGTGCCGACGCGAAGTCACAGCTCAAGAATCAGAGCGATCTGTTCAAGGAAGGCGCCAGCGGCGCGAAGAAGCTCCGCATCGAGGTCGGTGGCCGTGACATCGCCAGTGACATCGATCTCGCTAGCGACGCCGACGCCACGAAGTTCACGCGGGGCCCCGCCGGGAAGGGCTTCGACAAATCGTTGGGAGTGACCGCGAGCGATCTCGAAGGTCTATGCAAGGATCTGCTCAGGAGCAGCCCGGCTACGGGGGGAATCCCATGACGCTTTACGCCTTTCGACTCGCGCCCAACTCTACCTCGCTCGACGATGCCGAGGTCATCGATCGCTCGCGCTACGGCTGGGAGTTCCTGGAGCAGACGATCGCGTTGTGGCGCCTGGTCGATCCTGCGCGGGCGGACGCGATTGCCGCGATTAAGGATCGTGCGTCTGACGCCAGCGACGAATACACCCGGTTCACCGGCGACGATCTCGCAGCGCTGGTGCGCTTGATCGACGGCGTTGACGATGCCATTGTCTCGGCGGGCATCGTTGATCGCGACTGGCGCGTTCCACCCGAGCGGCTCGAGGATCTCGCGCGTCAGGTCCCCAGCATGGATCTCACCACGAAGCGCTCGCTTGAGAGCAAGACCCATGCGCTCGGCGAGGTCATGATCAATGCAGTGTCGCTGCGTAATTTTCTCTCCGAGGCGCTAGGCGCCGGCTGTGTGGTCGTGCACGACTGAAGTCGGACTGTGCTCGCGATCGCTGCGTCCGCCACCGCAGGTCCGGCCCGCGACCGCCAAAGCCGCGATCGGCGCCGTAAATCCGACCTTGGCGCTCGCGGAGTTCGGGGCCCGCTGTGGTCCCGAGACGCGCACCGTTGTTGGTTCAGTCCCACCCCTACCTTCAACCTCGAAACGATCTCCGTCGTTCACCGAGGTGGATAATTCGAACTCCTCCAGGATCTGCCAGTGAAGTCCAACTAGGAATTGCAATGCCCCAAACGAATTTTTACGGTAGAATCTCGTCTGGCGACCCCACTGTCGTGCGTGCGTTGCTCCAAGCTTGGTTGTGCGCGGACGGGATCAGCGAGAAGCTGAAGCTGAGCGGTGAGCAGTTCGTGTGCGAGACCGAAGCTGTCTACGTCTACAGTCACGCCGTCGACGGTATGGCGCATTTTCTGCTTGAAGGCCATCGAGGCGCCGGGGTCGATGAAACCCGGGCCTGGCTTCAGCAACTATCCGACGCATGCACGGCGCGCGGTGTACCCGCGACGCTCGAGTACGTGGCGGTCGATCAGGCTGGGCGAGAAATCAGCGACCAGTACACCTTGTCGGCCGGAAAATAGCCGAGTATTCGCTGTAATAGGCTGACCGCTTGGCGGACTGCCCTGTTGTCTACTCCTCGGCTGAACGAACGTCGACGCATACCGATTCTATGAGGCACTTGACGCTCCTTCGAGAAGTCGGCCCTGTTTACCTCAAGGGGCAGTCAGCACGAGCACCCAGTCGCTGTCGCCGCCGTTGTTGTTGCCTGGCGGCGTCTTGAACACATGACTGCCGTCGGTGAGCCCGTTTCCAGCGGCCACCGAGTGATCGGCCGTGGGATCCTGCCAGGTCGCGGTGACCGATCCATCGAGCCGTGTTAGATCGACCGTGATCGTCGATGCAGCGGAGGGCGGGATGTAGATCACCGCCTGCTTGTGGTCGGCCGTGCGCGTGGCGATGACCGCATCGGGCATGCCGGGCGAGCCCTGGCCCGTGGTGACCAGGGCGTCGTCGGGGGAGAGCGTCTGCCAGCTGACCTGCTGGGCGATCGCGAGCAGGCGCGACGCGGACACCGCTGCCGGCGAGCCGAGCTTGTCTTGCCAGCTGGAGCTGAACTGCCACAGGCTGCTCATGGGGCCGCCGATGCCATAGATCTGGCCCGCGCCGCAGCCCAGCCAGCCCCAGAACTGGCGGCGGCGAACGTCGAACGGGTCCGGGCTACAGCGGGCTTGGACGGTCTCGTACTCGTAGCAGGTCTCGATCAGGTAGGTCGGCATGCGCAGCGAATCGGCCCGAGCGCTCCGGCAGACGTCCTGCAAGCTGTCCTGGTAGTTGTAGACCCCGACGAGGTCGAGCGAGTCGACGAACGCTTTCTCGTCCAGCGAGGTCTGGTCGAACGCCCAGTGCGCCGAGGCCAGTGCGCCGGGCGACGCCGAGCGGATGGCGTCGCTGATCGCCTTCATGCAGCCTTCGAGGGCCGGATCGTCCTTCGGATTGTAGTCGCCGCCCCACATCCAGACGATGTTCTTCTTGCCGGCATAGCGCTGGCCAAGGAACCTGCCGTAGCCGGCGCACTTGGGCGCGCCCGCGGTCGCGCCCATCGTCGACATCTGGTCGCGCCAGCCCTCCTTGGCCTGGAGGCCGAGGTACGACGGGAACAGCAGGACCGCCATGCCCTGGCTGGCGGCGAGATCGATCACCTGGTCGGCGTGCCCGAAGTACGCCTCGTTGGGCGTGGAGAAGTCGTCCTTCGTGGTGAACGGTGCGTCGCCGGTCGCGTTGCTCGGCGGATGGTCCGAATAGAACGCCTCGATCAGGTTGACGAGGATCGCGTTGACACCGCGGCGGTGGCGGTCGGCGAGGTACTGCATCGTGTCGGCCGTCGTGAGCTGCGCGATCAGCGACCAGGCGGCCTCGCCGTGGAGCAGGAACGGCTGGCCGCCTGCGGTGACCAGGTAGCTGCCGTCGCTGGACACGCCGAGCGGGAACAGCCCCGTCGGGGGCGGTGCATCGAACCCCGGCAGCGTGCCGCCGTCGCTCATGCCCCCATCGGGCCCGGCGCCCGGGTGGGACGAGCACGCCGCGGCGAGGCCCGCGATCGCGGCCGCGGCCAGCCACTTCGAGCACCTGCGGCGCGATCGTACCATCGCCGGTAGCGTAGTCGCGGCCGGGGGCCGAGACAACCGACGGTTCGTGCGCGCGTGGCCGCGACCACGAAACCCGGCCGGTCCGGTTTCGGGCGGTTGCCGCTGCGGTTACAGTGACGCGATGAACGCGCGAGGAAGCAGCGGCTCATGAAGGTCGTGCTGTTTTGCGGCGGGCAGGGGATGCGGCTCCGCGATTACTCCGACCAGCTGCCCAAGCCGCTGGTGCCGATCGGCCCGCGGCCGATCCTGTGGCACCTGATGAGCTACTACGCCCGCCACGGCCACAAGGACTTCATCCTGTGCCTGGGCTACCGCGGCACCGCGATCAAGGACTACTTCCTCCGGTACGACGAGACGGTGTCCAACGACTTCGTGATGTCCGGGGGTGGCAAGCAGATCGAGCTGCTGCGCCGCGACATCGCCGACTGGCGGATCACGTTCGTCGACACCGGCCAGCGCGCGAGCATCGGCGAGCGGCTGCGCGCGGTGCGCTCGCACCTCGACGGCGAGGACGCGTTCCTCGCGAACTACAGCGACGGGCTGTCCGACCTCGACCTCGACCTGTACCTCGACTACTTCCGGCGCCGCAACGCGGTCGCGACGTTCCTGTCGGTGGCCGCGCCGCACACGTTCCACATCGTCCGGGCCGACGCCGACGACCACGTCGAGAAGCTCGAGGCGGTCGGCCGCTCGGTGGTCCGGATCAACGGCGGGTTCTTCGCGTTCAAGCGCGAGATCTTCGACCACCTGCACGACGGCGAGGACCTCGTGCTCGAGCCGTTCGATCGCCTGATCGCCCGGCGCGAGCTGCTCGCGTACCCGTTCGACGGGTTCTGGCGCAACATGGACACGTTCAAGGACCGCCAGGACCTCGAGGAGCTGTGGAACCAGGGCTCGCCACCGTGGACCGGCCGGCCGCCGCGGGGATGAGGCCCCGGACATGCTGACGATGCTCCGCCTGCTGTCCCGCCACCGCGACCTGCTCTACATGCTGAGCCGGCGCGACGTGACCGTGAAGTACAAGCAGTCGATCATGGGCTTCTTGTGGGCGATCCTGATGCCGCTGCTGATCACCTCGGCCGGCGTGGTGGTCAAGCTCGCGATGACGGCGGCGACGGGCAAGAACGGGATGTTCCGCGAGGTCCTGCCGGTCGCGATCAAGGCCGCGCCGTGGGCGTTCTTCGTGGCGTCGATCCGGTTCTCGACCCAGAGCCTGTCCAGCAACCACAACCTGGTCACCAAGATCGCGTTCCCGCGCGCGGTGTTCCCGCTGTCGGCGGTGGCGTCGCAGCTGTTCGACTTCATGATCGCGGCGCTGGTCGTCATTGCGGTCGCGGTGTTCGCGGTGTCGCCGACGGTGTACCTGCTGTGGGTCCCGGTGCTGCTCGCGCTGCTGATCGCGCAGGTCGTCGGGCTCGCGCTGCTGCTGTCGGCGGCCAACCTGTTCTTCCGCGACATCAAGTACCTGGTCGAGGTCGTGCTGACGTTCGCGATCTTCTTCACGCCGGTGTTCTACTCGGTGGCCGACATCGTCGCGAAGTTCGGCCGGTCCGGCGAGCTGCTGCTGCTCAACCCGGTCGCGCCGGTGCTCGAGGGCCTCGACGCGGTGATCGTCGGCGGCCGCGCGCCCGATCCGCTGTGGACCGGCTACGCGGCGGGCTGGGCGCTGCTGCTCCTGATCGTCACCCCGGCCATCTTCCTGCGGCTCGAGCCCAGGTTCGCCGAGAGCGTGTGATGCCCGACATCGTCCTCGAGGCCCGCGGGCTGCACAAGAAGTTTCGCAAGGGCGAGCTCTACACCTCGCTGCGCGACCTCCTGCCGGCGCTGGCGCGGCGCGCGGTCAAGGGCGGCCTGGGCAAGAGCGAGTTCTGGGCGCTGCGCGACGTCAACTTCCAGGTCGAGCGCGGCGAGGCGTTCGGCATCATCGGCCACAACGGCGCGGGCAAGAGCACGCTGCTCAAGCACCTGTGCGGCATCCTGCTGCCGACCTCCGGCGAGCTGGTCGTCAAGGGCCGGCTGTCGGCGCTGATCGAGGTCGGCGCCGGCTTCCATCCCGATCTCACCGGCCGCGACAACATCTACCTCAACGGCACGATCCTCGGCATGACCCGCGCCGAGATCCGCAGCAAGTTCGACGCGATCGTCGAGTTCTCCGAGCTCGCCGACTTCCTGGACACGCCGGTCAAGCGCTACTCGTCGGGGATGTACGCGCGGCTGGGCTTCGCGGTCGCCGCGCACGTCGAGCCCGACGTGCTCGTGGTCGACGAGGTGCTGTCGGTCGGCGACTTCGTGTTCCAGAGGAAGAGCGTCGAGAAGATGCGCCAGGTGATGAAGAGCGGCACCACCGTGGTGTTCGTGTCTCATAACCTGCGCGCGGTCGCCGACCTGTGCCACCGTGGCATGCTGCTCGACCACGGCACGGTCAGCGCGATCGGCTCGGCGACCGAGGTGATCAAGACCTACATGGAGCGCGGCACGGCGGGCGCGGCCGCCGATCCGAACAAGGAGGTCTACGTGTCGCGCGTGACCCTGCGCGACGAGGCCGGCGCCGAGGCGGTCCAGTTCGACGCCCGCCAGCGCCTGATCGCCGAGGTCGAGGTCACGGCGCGGCGCGACGCCAAGCGGCTCGCGGTCGTGATCGAGTGCCGCGACGAGGACATGTACGACGTGTTCAACACCTCGACCCAGCGGCTCGGCGCGGCGACCGTCGACCTGGCCGCCGGCGAGAAGTTCACCGCGCGGTTCGCGCTCCGCCTCCACCTCGCGCCCGGCACCTATCACTTCGGGGTCTACGTCTATCGCTACGACATCCAGAAGAACTACGACACGCTGACCCCGGCGAGGACGTTCTACGTCCGCTCGCTGATCGACGTGAAAGGCGTCGCCGACCTCGAGCCCGAGGTGCTCGGTCAGGACAAGTCGTAGCGGTCACAGCGGCAGGTGCCAGCTCGCGAGCAGCGGGGAGCGCAGCAGCCGCTGCCACGGGTCGTTGACCTGGGGCAGCACCGGCACGAAGGCGTCGATCGTCGGTGCCAGTGCGAACGTCGGGTGCATGACGCCGCTGGCGTCGGGGTAGCTGAGCCCGGCCTGCCGGCCATTGGCGCCGGGCAGCCAGCCGAGCAGGTGGTCGAAGCTGCGATTCTCCATCGTCACGACGACGACGTGCTCGATGCCCGACCGCCCGGGCAGCGGCAGCAGATCGAGCAGGCCGGCCTCACTACGCTCGCCACGCATCAGCATCACGCTTCCGGCGGCTGCGGCAGTGCCCTGGAGGAACCGTCGTCTCGTCGGTCGGTGTTTCATGGATATCGTAGCTTGGGACGCTGGCGCCGGCTACGACCAGTCGGCTTGACCCGGAGATCACCGGGTGTGCGCCCGCGCCACAGCGCAGGTCCGCAACCGCCCGGGCCATGTGCGGCGGCACGGCCACGGCACCGTCCCCGGGCGCGCTCACTCGCACCCACGGCCTGATTCGCGTCACTCGGTGGCATCGCGGGTTCGAAACCCGCGCAACTTCCAGTCGAGCAGCACGGCATCGGCTGTCACCAGCGTGAGACCCCGGATGATCGCGGTGGCGACCAGCATCCGATCGGCTGGATCGCCGTGGGCGTCTGGAAGCTCACCGGCCAGCGTCGCGATGTCACCGTCGAGCACCTGCTCGCGGACGCCGTTCCGGATCGCGAGGTCGCGGAATGCCGCCGGCGTTGTATCGAGCTCCAGCCGGCCCTTCGCGACCAGGGTTGCCACTTCCCAGAACGAGATCGCCGAGACAAACAGCTCGTCGTTTGCGACCTCGCGGTCGATGACCGAGAGCGTTCGCTTCCCCAGCTTGCCCTCGTTGTGCATGTAACGGACGAGGACGTGGGTGTCGAGCAGGATCACTTCGCTGCGTCCCAGACCACGTCGATCGGCGACACGATGTCACCGAGGATCCGCATCCGGCCCTTCATGATCCCCCGCAGCGTGTTCCGGGACGGCCGCATGGGCGCGAGCGTCGCGACCGGCCGACCGCGCTTCGTGATCACGACCGGCACCCCGGTCTCCGATACGGAGTCCATGAGCTCCAGGCACTTCGCCTTGAACTCGGCCGCGGACATCGTCGCAGCCTGCCGAGATCGTCTCGCAGCAGCCTTCATGACCATGACCATGACCATAGCACACGGCGGAGCTCGGGTCGCGGCAGGTTCGCCAGCCGGCGGCGGCCGGATCCCGGTCGAGAGGTGCCGCGCCGACCGCCGGCGGCCGGCCCGCGGAGCCCAGCGGTCCTTTCCACCTGACCAGTGTCACGCCGATCGGTGACACGGTGTCTCTCACGAGGACAGTGGAAATCTGCCGCGCAGTTGTTGCCACTCCGTGCCGCCTGCCGCTGGCCGCGAACCTTGGCGGTGCACCGACTGGCTCGATGTGGCCGGTTGGCGGTGGAGTGACCGCGGCGCATGTGCAATACTGGCTTCCGCGGCGCTGGGGGGGATGCGGGAAGCTCGCCCAGGTGAGCTCGCAGCAGGAGAGAGGACAGATGTCGCAGCAGGAACGTTCGGGGATACCGGCGCCGGGGATGTCGGGTATGCCCCAGATGCCGGGTATGGGCGCGCCGCAGGGTTCCAACCCGAATCCGCCGGTCATCACCAAGGGGTTCTGGATCTTCGCCAAGCGGATCTGCTCGCAGTGCGAGCAGGCGCTCGACAAGACGTGGGACCAGTGCCCGTACTGCGCGCAGAGCGCCCCGCCGGGCACCGCGGCTCCCGCCCGGCTGGAGAAGGCCAAGACCCAGGCGTTCATGATGGACGTCCAGGGCGGCCCGGGCAGCACGCAGATGCTGGGCTGGATGGTCCCGCTGCAGGGCACCCAGCGCGGCGAGCTGCTCACGCTGTCGCCGGCGACCATCGTCGGCACGGACCCGATGTGCACGATCGTGCTGAACGACAAGTTCATGTCGTCCAGGCATGCCGAGATCAAGGCCGAGAACGGCGTGTGGGTATTGCGCGACTCCGGCTCGACCAATGGCACCTACGTCAACAACCGTCGCGTCGATCGCCAGGAGCTGGTGGACAACGACGTCCTCAAGTTCGGCAACGCGCTGCTGAAGTTCAAGAGCCTATGACCCGACGCAACCGAGGGTGGCTGGTCCTGGGGCTGGCGGCGGCCTGCCTGGCAATGCCGGGGCGGGTCCACGCCGATGCATCGAACATCGAGGTCCGGTTCGAGGTCAAGCCGCCGGATCCCGGCAACCCCAGGACCAAGGACGACGCGCCGCAGATCGAGGCGACCGTGATCGGCGCGCCCAACTTCCCCGCCGAGAAGTTCTCGCTGCGCGACGACGTCAAGCAGGCGGTCGAGCTCAAGCCGATCTCCAAGCGCGAGTACACCCAGGGCACCGAGAAGCTCGCGATCGCGATCGTGATGAACGGCTGGGAGATCTGGATCGGCAATGACGACGTGTTGCCCGAAGGCGAACCGTCGCGGTACCCCGGCGTGCTCAAGAGCCTGGAGGCGGCGCTCGACAAGGTCTCGTTCAAGGACGCCGGCCCGCCCGGCAGCCTCGGCATGGTGATCACCTACGCCGACAGCGCCACGGTCCGGATCGCGATGGGTCCGCTCGACCGGGTCACCGGCAGCGCGCTCGGCACCCAGAAGGATTACTTCGGCACCCAGGGCGTCGAGCTGGTCAAGGGCGTCGACCTCGCGCTGTCCGAGCTCCACAAGGTCCAGGTGTCGCGCAAGGTGCTGATCGTGATCTGCGACGGCATCGACAAGAACATGGACGCGGCCAAGGGCCAG
>JBGQCL010000194.1:0-20232 GCA_041495365.1 Kofleriaceae bacterium
CCACCAGTCACGCTATGCCGACAAGACTGTGCCGAACCCGCTGCCCCCGCGCCGGCCGCACCTGAAGCTCGTCAAGTGATCGTTTTTGCTCCCGTCGAGCCGCGACATGAAAGAGCCGCACCCATTCCCATTGCCGCCATTCGTTCTAGGCTCCTATATCAGCAATGATCTAGTAGCCGGCCCAGATCCCATCATTGGGACTGCTCTTCTCGGTTTTCGAGACCCAGTCGGCAAGCTTGTTCAGCTCTTGCTGTACTTCCTCTGCACTGAGCCCAAGACCCTGAGCCTTCTCCCACAGCCATTCCATTCGATCGCCCAAAGCGCTCGGATAGTTAATCGAGTCCTGGCGTAGATTCTCGAACAGATATGGCCGCCCAGACTTGTCACAGCTCCCGCCGATGCTGATATGGGAAATGTCCCAGCCCGTGGTTGTCCGCTTGACCCGATAGGCGTCTTCGTGTCCCCAGCGTCGCGAAAACACCTTGAACAGAAACTCCTCCCCGACCGTGACATCCTCGGGATCGTCGTTCACGCGCGGATTGTATGTGAACTTGATCAGGTCCTCGACTGGATGAATATGGCGATAAAACTGTGGGGAGCTCGGTGCGACGCCACGGTTCTCGAGCATGTAGCGGTGGTGATGCGGCTCGTATCCTCGAGCAGCGAGGCTCTCGTGCAGGTCGTGGGCTAGGGCACCTAGCTTGTTGATGATCTCGACCGCATTTTCCCGGGAGCCTACCTTCGCCTTCGCTTCCTCCAGGAGTTTCTGGAGTTTCTCCCGAAGCCGTATCTCCTCGGTCGTCAGCTCTGGCATCGTCATCTCCTCGGAGCACCGCAGGGTGCTGCGATACATCGATCGTACCACAGCAGCGCTGAGACGGAAGCTGAGTCGCCCTGCAGGCTATCTCCGGCAACCCGCATCCGAGGTGGCCCAACGCTACACGTCGAGCTCGCCGATGTCGGCGGCGTTCTCGGTGATCATCTTGAACCGCGCCGCGACGTCCTTGCCCATCAGGTCGGAGATCATCTGGTCGGTGCGCATCTGCTCGCCGTCCTTGACGGTGACGCGCAGCGGCTGACGGGTCCGCGGATCGAGCGTGGTCATCTTGAGCGTGTCGGGGTTCATCTCGCCGAGGCCCTTGAACCGGGTGATGTTCGGCTTGGCGTTGCCCTTGGCGTTGGCCTTGATCAGCCGGTCCTTGTGCGCGTCGTCGAGCGCCCACAGCGTCTGCTTGCCGAGGTCGATCCGGTACAGCGGCGGCTGCGCGAGGTAGAGGTGGCCCTGGTCGATCAGCGGCTTCATGTGGCGGAAGAAGAACGTGAGCAACAGGGTCGCGATGTGGTGGCCGTCGGCGTCGGCGTCCATCAGCAGGAAGATCTTGCCGTAGCGCAGCTTGCCGAGCTCGATCGACTCGCCCATGCCGCAGCCGAGCGCCGAGACGATGTCCTGGAGCTCCTTGTTGGCGAGCAGCTTCTGGTTGTTGGCCTGCTCGGCGTTGAGCACCTTGCCGCGCAGCGGGAGGATCGCCTGGGTCCGGCGGTCGCGGCCCTGCTTGGCCGAGCCGCCGGCCGACTCGCCCTCGACGATGAACAGCTCGCTGTCGCCCGGATCGGTCGAGCTGCAGTCGGCGAGCTTGCCGGGCAGGTTGAGCCGGTGCGACACCGCGGTCTTGCGGGTGACCGCCTGGTGCGCCGCGCGCGACGCCTCGCGCGCGCGGGCCGCGATGATCACGCGCGCGACCACCGCCTGGGCCCAGTTGGGGTTGCTGTTGAGGTAGTTCTCCAGCGCGGGGCGGACCAGGCCTTCGACCTGGCCGGCGACCTCGGGGTTGTTGAGCCGGTTCTTGGTCTGGCTCTGGAACTGCGGATCGTGGACGTAGGTCGACAGCACCGCGACCACGCCCTCGCGGATGTCCTCGGCGGTCAGCGTGACGCCCTTGGGCTCGAGCTTGTGGGTCGCGATGTAGTTGCGGATCGCCTTGACCACCGCGGCGCGGAACCCGGCGTCGTGAGTGCCGCCGTCCGGGGTCGGCACCGAGTTGACGTAGGTCTTGATCAGGTCGTCGGTCGACTCGGTCCACTGCAGCGCGAGCTCGATCGCCAGCCGCGCCGACTCGTCGCGCTTCTCGATGTAGAACCCCCCGCCGCCGGGCGGCACCGGGTGCTTGCCGCGCTCGGCGACCAGCTTGGCCAGGTACTCGGCGATGCCCTGGGGGTGGACGAACGCCTTGACCTCCGGCGGGGCCTTGGTCTCGTCGGTGAAGGTCAGCTCCAGCCCGCTGTGCAGGTAGCTCTTGGCCTCCAGACGCTCGGCGATCAGCGCGGGGTCGAACTGCACCTTGTCGCCGAACACGTCCTCGTCGGGCCGGAACCACACCGTGGTGCCGGTGCCGCGCGCGCCGCCGAGCTTCTTGAGCTTGCCGGTCGCGGTGCCGCGCTGGAACGTGAGCTCGTGGCGCTCGCCGTCGCGCTTGACCGTGACGACCAGCTCGCTCGACAGCGCGTTGACCACCGCGGCGCCGACGCCGTGCAGGCCGCCGGACACCGCGTAGCTCTTGCCGCGGTCGAACTTCGCGCCCGAGTGCAGCGTGGTGAAGATCACCTCGGCGGCCGACTTCTTGTACTTGGCCATCATGTCGACCGGGATGCCCCGGCCGTTGTCCTCGACGCTCGCGCTCCTGCCGTCCTTGTGCAGCGTGACCTGGACCTTGCTCGCGTGCTTGTTGATCACCTCGTCGATCGAGTTGTCGACGATCTCCCACAGCAGGTGGTGGTAGCCGTCCCTGCTGGTGTTGCCGATGTACATGCCCGGCGTCTGGCGCACGGGCTCGAGGCCCTCCAGGACGCGGATCTCGTCACCGGTGTACTTGGTCGCCATCTAGTTGACTCCCTGTCCGCCCTCGGCGTTGGCGAGCGGCTGGACCTTGACCGGAGACGCCACCACGACGAGCTTGGCCCGCTTGATGATCTGGTGGCCCTTGCCACCGCGGCCCTTGACCTGCTTGGGATCGGCGGCGATCTCGAACCGCTTGCCGCCCTTCTCGTTCTCGACCACGAGCTGATCGCCCTTGGCGCCGGCGAGGAAGCCGATCACGAGGTCGTCGTCCTCGGTCTTGATCACGGTGACGCCGCGGCCGGGGCCCTCGAGCTTGGCGATCTCGTCGGCCTTGCACAGCAGCACGCGGCCATCGCGGGTCGCGGCGACCACGACGTCGCTGTCGTTGCACGCGACCACGCCGATGACCTCGTCGCCCTCGCCCGGCCTGGCGTAGCGCCGGCCGGCCTTGGTGGTGATCTCGGCGTGCGCCGCGCTGGCGAACCGCAGGCCGAAGCCCTTGCGCGACAGCGCGAGCAGGGTCGGCGCGACCATCGCGCGCGGATCGAGCGTCATCGCCGACACGATGCGCTCGCCGTCGGCGAACTTGAAGTACTTCTGCGCCGGGTCGCCGTACCCGGTGGTCGCGGCGATGTCGTTGATCTTGATGACGTAGCCCGAGCCCCGGTTGGTGAAGAAGATCACCTTCTCCTTGGTCGAGCCGGGCAGCACGTGGATGACCTCGTCGCCGTCGCGGACGCGGGTCTGGTTGGGATCCTTGAGCTCGCGCACCCGCTTGATCCAGCCGTCGCGGGTCACCACGATGTGGGCGTCCTCGTCGACGATGAACGCGTCGGCGTCGAACGTCACCTCGTCGCCCGCGCCCGTGGGGTCGGTCCTCCGCTTGGTATCGAGCTCGGCGGCGGTGGCCCGGAGCTCGTCCTTGATCACCGTCCACAGCTTGTCCTCGCTCTTGAGGATCGCCTTGATCTTCTTGGCCTCGCCGATCTTCTGGGCGAGCTCCTCGCGGATGACATGGATCTCGAGCTTGGCGAGCTTGTAGAGCTTGAGCTCGAGGATCGCATCGGTCTGCACCTCGTCGAGCTTGAATTGCTTGATGATCTTGGCCGCGGCGTCTTCCTTGCCGTCGGACGTCCGGATCAGCTTGATCAGCGGGTCGAGCGCGTCGAAGATCGCAACGAAGCCCTCCAGGATATGGATCCGGGCCTCGAGCTGCTTGAGCTGGTAGGTGAACCGCCGCTCGACGACCTCGCGCCGGAAGTCGAGGAAGTGGCCGAGCATCTCCTTGATCCCCATCTTGCGCGGCTGGGGCGGCGCGTCGGGCGGCAGCTTGCGTCTGGAGTCGTCGTCCAGGAACCCGGGGGGGACCAGGCAGGTCATGTTGACGTGGAAGTTCGACTGCAGCGGCGTGTGCTTGAACAGGTAGGCCATGACCAGATTGGGGTCGGCATCCTTCTTGATCTCCAGCACGATGCGCACGTCGGTGGTCGACTCGTCGCGCACGTCGAGCAGGTAGGGCAGCTTGCGCGACACGATCACCTCGGCGATCTTCTCGACCACGTCGCGCTTGGTCAGCGCGTAGGGGATCGAGGTGATCACGATGTCGGTGCCACCGCGCTTGCGCTCCTCGGGCTTGTACTCGCCGCGCACCCGGATCGTGCCGTGACCGAGCTTGTAGATCTCGCGCAGCTCGGTCTTGCTGTTGAGCAGCTGGCCGCCGGTCGGGAAGTCCGGCCCCTTGATGTGCTTCATCAGCTGGACGTGGTCGAGGTCGCGGTGGTCGGCCAGGGCGATCAGGGCGTTGGTGATCTCGCCCAGGTTGTGGGGTGGGATGTTGGTCGCCATGCCGACCGCGATCCCGGTCGAGCCGTTGACCAGCAGGTTGGGGAACCGCGCCGGCAGCACGACCGGCTCCTCGGTCGTGCCGTCGTAGTTGGGGCGCATGTCGACGGTCTCGAAGTCGAGCTCGCGCAGCAGCTCCATCGCGGCGGGCGCGAGCCGGCACTCGGTGTAGCGCATCGCCGCTGCCTCGTCGCCATCGAGCGAGCCCCAGTTACCCGAGCCGTCGATCATCGTCGCGCGCATCGCCCAGTCCTGGGCCAGGCGCACCATGGCGTCGTACACCGACGTGTCGCCGTGCGGATGGTAGCGGCCCAGCACGGCGCCGACCACGGTCGCGCTCTTGCGATGCTTGGCGTCCGGTCGCAGGTGGTTGTCATGCAGCATCGCGTACAGGATCCGGCGCTGCACCGGCTTCAACCCATCGCGAACGTCCGGGAGTGCGCGGGACGTGATGACGCTGAGCGCGTAGTTGAGGTAGCGTCGCCGCGCCTCGGTCTCCAGCGAGGCATCGACGTCGCCGGGAGCTGCACCGCCCCCACCGCCGGCGCCGGCGCCGGCCTGTGGTGGGCCCTCGCCACCCTTCGAGGAAGGCTTCTTCGCCATGCGGGCGGCACCTTGCCCCGACTCGGGGAAAAGTTCTAGTTGTTCGCGCGCGGGCAGATCACCCGTGGCCCGCGGGGTAGGAGAGGTTGCCATTTCCTTGGTCCCATCAAAGGCCCGTGATATTGCTGGCCTCCTTCCGCATGGTCACGAGGCGCAAGACAGCGCGCAAGAAAAGGTCGGTGAGGCCGATCGGAAACCTCGGGAGATCTCCGGCCCGCCGGACCGGGGGCTGGGTCGTGCTCGTGCTGGCCGCCCTGGTGGTGGTCAACCTGTACGTCTTCGTGTGGGACAAGCAGACCTCGGTCGGCGCGATCAAGCGCGCGGCGGATCGTGCGACCCCGACCGCGATGGTCCCGTCGCACCCGCTCGCGGAGCACGGCGCCGGATCCGGGTCGCTGCCGCCGCCGACCGCCCCACCCGGTGGCATCGCGCACGGCGAGACCGGGGCTGGGAGCCCCGGCTCCGACGGCGGTGCGAGGGGCGGCGACCCCCGCGGGAACGAGCGAAGCGAGACGGGAGCGGGTGCTCCCGACGGCGCCACCGGCGGGGCGGGGGCCAGCGCCCCCCGTGAGATCCATGGCAAGGTCGGCCGGTCCGACACGCTGGGCCGCGTGCTCAAGCGAAGCGGCCTGTCCGCCGCGGAGACCGACGAGGTGATCCGCGCGCTGTCCGGCGTGTTCGACTTCAAGACGATGCGCGCCGGCCAGACCTTCCGGATCGAGCGCGGCCCGGACGGCCGCGTCAAGTGGTTCGAGCTCGCGGTCGGCAAGACCCAGACCGTACGGGCCGAACGCGGCGCCGACGGCGCGCTGGTCGGCACGGCGGCGGGCGCGCAGCCTCGGAGCGAGGCCAATCCGCGGCCGTGATCGTCGCGCCCGGCGAGAAGTCCTTGCCGATGCGTCACTTCATCGTCAAACTTGTCAGGTGTTCAAGCTCGTCGTCGGCATTCTCAAGGGTGCGGTCATCGGCAGCGCCCTGGGTTACGGGGCGTTCGCGCTGAAGGAGGCCACGGAGTTCGCCAATCCATGGCTCACCTATGGCCTGGTCGGCGCGCTGGTCGGTCTGATCGCCGGCCGGACGATCTGGTCGCTGATCCGCGACAAGAACGCCACCGCCTGGGTCTCGATCCTCAGGGCCGCGGTCGGGTTCGGCGTGGGCTGCGGGCTCTACGCGCTCATCGCCAAGGTGTGGAATCCGTCGGCGATCAACGTGGGGGAAACCAACATCTTCACCTGGCCGGTGACCCTGGGCGGGGCGATCGGCGCGGTGTACAGCGGTCTCATCGAGCTCGACGACTCGATCGGCGACGACAAGAAGCCCGGTGCCGAGCCGGGGCGCCCGGGGCCGACCTCGCCCGCGAAGGCAGCCGCGAAGCCCAAGGCCGCGCCGCCCAAGCGCTGAGCCCCGGCGCTGAGCCCCGGCGCTGAGTCCGACGGGCCGGCAGCTGGGAACCGGCGCTATCGACCGCCGATCTCCGCCTCGATCAGCACGCCGACCTGATCGACCGATCCGGCATACGTGCCGTGCGGAACCGCGCCGTCGCTGTACGACGGAAACGGGCTGTCGATCCGGAGATCGCTGATGGGAGCCGTCTCGGGCGTCCACGTCCGCGACCAGCCGATCGTGGCCGTGACGCCGCCCTTCGTGGCTTCGACCCCGAGGCCGAGGGTGTGGCCGCCGAGATCGCCGAGCGACGGCGAGAGCTTGGTCGCCGGCGTCCCGGGGTTCGAGTACGCGTAGCCCCCGGTCGCCCACAGAAACCCGGGGATGATCGCGACGTCGACCGCGGCGCGCACCGCGTAGTGCGTGCGCTGCGACAGCCGCGACGGCACGCGCCGGAGCTCGACGCTGGACGGCATCGGCTGCCCCGCCGGCCCCGGATCGTCCAGGCTGATCCCCTGGATCTGCCACGCCACCGCGTCGCTGCCGTGCGCCGCGATCCACAGGTCGCCATCGAGCTCGGCGACGATCCAGTCGCCGACGTAGCGGCCGCCGGCGCGCACCGCGACCGGCTGCGCGACGTGGAGCGCGGCGCGCGGCGCGTCGGTGTGGACCCCGACCAGGGTCGACGGCGACCCGAACGCCCTGGCCGTCCCGTCGAGCCGCACCGTGCGGGTCCAGCCGACCGACGCGCCGAACTCGATCGGCGCCGCGGCCGGCGCGTACAGGACGCCGGCGACCGCGCTCTCGGTCAGCGGATCGGTCGCCGACAGCGAGATGTCGACGTCGGCTTCGGGCAGCGTGACCATGTCGTGGCGGGCCCGCGCGCCCCACAGCCGGCGGCGCTCGGTGAGCGCAACCCGCGCGGCACCGATCGACAGCCCGAGCGCCAGCGAGTCGCCGAGCCGCCGCGCGACGCCGAGCGCGAGCGTGTCGCGGCGGTACGATCCGGAGATCCCGGTGTAGCGATAGTCGTAGATCGCGCCGAGCGAGTCCTTGGGGTCGTCACTCGGCCTGGGCAGCGAGCGCGCGACCACCACCGCGGTCATCGCCCCGACGCCGATCACCCAGTCGCCGATCGCGCCGATCGCGGCACCGAGCGGGGCGAGCCGCGAGCCTGCGCGTCCGACCGACCGCGGCGAGCCGGTCGCATCGCTCTGCCACTCCGGCGCATCCTCGATCGTCGCCGCGCCGAGCTCGGCGCGCAGGGTGTCGCGCCGGGCCATCGCGGCGGGGTTGACCAGCAGCGCACCACCGCCATCGTCGCCCACCACGGCCGCCCCGGCGCGGCCGATCGCGCGCGGCGAGCCACCGACGATCGCGATCCCGTCCGCGTGCCCGCGCGCCGGCGACAGGACGACCAGGGCACAGAGGACACGTCGGGGCACGGCCGTGACTGTACGGCAGGCGGGTTTCAAATGTTTCGTCTACAGGCTCGAACGCGCATCGGAGATCGGGTCGGATCGCGCGCGGTCCATGGCGCGCAGCGCGCGGGGCCCGCGTGTTTCGGGATGTTTCGGGTGCTCGTCGCAGGACGTCCCGGTGAAATACTTTCGGTGTGCCCGCCGAGCCCGATATCCGCGTGGTCTACGTCGAGGACGACGACCGGCTCGCCCGGTTGACCACCCAGTACCTGAACAGCCATCGCGTCGAGGTCCACGTCGTCGGCCGCGGCGACCAGGTCGTGCCTGCCGTGCTGCGTGTCCGCCCCGACGTCGTGCTGCTCGACCTGATGCTGCCGGGCAGCGACGGCCTCGACGTCTGCCGCCAGCTCCGGGCGCGCACCGACGTCCCGATCATCATGGTGACGGCGCGCACAGAAGAGGCCGATCGCGTGCTCGGCCTCGAAGGCGGTGCCGACGACTACGTGCCCAAGCCGTTCCAGTCGCGCGAGCTGCTCGCCCGGATCCGCGCCCAGGCGCGGCGCGCGCGGGGCGAGTCCGGACCGCGTCCAGAGCGCATCGTGATCGGCAACCTCGTGATCGACGCCACCACGATGCAGGTCACGGTCGACGCCCGGCCGATCTCGCTGACCACGAGCGAGTTCGCGCTGCTCCACGCCCTGGCCCAGCGCACCGGCCGGGTGCTCGGCCGCGAGCAGCTGCTCCAGCTCCTGCACGGCTCGTCCGACGAGGCGTTCGACCGCTCGATCGACGTCGTGGTGTCGCGGCTGCGCCACAAGATCGAGCAAGATCCGCGCAACCCGCGCATGCTCAAGACCATCCGCGGCGCCGGCTACATGCTGACGCCCGGCGAGGTCGCCGCGCCGTGATCCGCCACACCCGCGATGCCCCACCCCTGATGCCCCACCGATGATGCCCCGATCGACCGACCGCTCGCCCGCGCGCTCGTCCTTGTCCAGCCATCCCGGCAGCCATCCCGGCAGCCATCCCGGCAGCCACACCGGTCCGGCGGTCGGCCCGCCGCGCCCGCCGCGCCGGTTCCGCTCGCTGGCGTCGCGCCTGGTCGCGCTCGGCGTGGTGCAGCTCGCGCTGCTCACCGTCACGGCCGCGGCGATCTTCATCGCCGAGGGTCCCCACGAGGAGGCCGATCCCGAGGACAAGCTGACGCCCGCCACGCTCGTCCACCTCGAGAGCCTGATCGATGTGCCGGCCCTGCTGAGCGACGCGCTCGACGAGCTGCGCGCCGAGCGGGTCGAGGTGTCGCTGTACGACGAGACCCACCAGCTGATCGCGAGCAACGTCGACCCGCCGCTCGCCATCCCGCCCCGGCCGCACCGGGGCCGCCATGGGCTGTGGGGACCGCCGGGACCGCCGGGACCGCCGGGGCCAGACCACCCGCCGGGGCCGCCCGGGGCACCGCCGGACACCGGCTCGGCTGGCTCGCCCGGGCCGGACCGCCCGCCGTTCGAGTTCCGGCCGATGCTCAGCCGGCGCATGATCTCACGGCACCACCTGGTGCTGCCGTTCCGCACCCACGGCGGCCGCGGCGTGCTGGTCGCGCGCGGCGTCCACGGCGCCCCCCCGGGGCTGACCGGCCCGCTGCTGGCGCTGATCTGCGGCTTCCTGATCCTGGTCATCGGCGCGCTGATCACCGCGCGCTGGATCGTGCGGCCGATCGAGCGGCTGTCGCGGACCGCCCGCGCGCTCGGCTCGGGCGACCTCCAGGCGCGCAGCCAGCTCGACCGCGCCGACGAGATCGGCGAGCTCGGCCATCGCTTCGACGAGATGGCCGACCGGATCGCCGGGCTGCTCGCGACCGAGAAGGAGCTGCTGGCCAACGTCGCGCACGAGCTGCGCACGCCGCTGACCCGGATCGGCGTCGCGCTCGATCTCGCCAGCGAGGGCGACGCCGAGGCCGCGCGGGCCTCGCTCACCGAGATCGCCGTCGACGTCTCGGAGCTCGAGACCATCGTCGACGACATCCTGACCGCGATGCGATTCGAACTCGCGTCGGCCCAGGCCCCCGCCCAGCTGCCGCTGCGCCGCGCCCGGATCCCGGCCGGGGAGATCGCCACGGCGGCCGCCGACCGGCTGCGCGCGCGCCACCCCGAGCGTCCGCTGGAGCTGGACATCCCCGACGACCTGCCGGCGATCGACGTCGACCCCGTGCTGCTGCGCCGCGTGGTCGACAACCTGCTCGAGAACGCCCACAAGTACACGCCCGACGCCGGCTCGCCGATCCGGCTCGCGGTCCGCCGCGACGCCGGCGAGCTGATCCTCGAGGTCGCCGATCGCGGCATCGGCATCCCGGCCGACGACCTGCCCCGGATCTTCACCGCGTTCTTCCGGGGCGAGTGCAGCCGGTCGCGCGAGACCGGCGGCGTCGGCCTCGGCCTCACGCTCGCCCGCCGCATCGTCGAGGCGCACGGCGCCACGATCGACGTGACCAGCACGCCGAACGCCGGCACCACGGTGCGGGTCGCGATCCCGGTCGGCTAGAACACGGTGCCGACCGAGAACGCGGCCTGGGCGCCGGTCTGCGTGCTGGTGGTCTGCGTGGCGATGTTCAAGAGCTTGACCCCGACGATCCCCGCGCTCGCGGTCACGCCGATCCGCCCGATCACGTAGGTCGCGGTGGCGGCGCCGAGCCCGTCGCGCAGGATCCCGGTGCCCTTGTCACCGTTGGAGCCGAGCGCGTCGCGGAACCGGCCGACCACGCCGGTGAACAGGCCGCGCATCGGCTCGACGTGCAGGCCGAGCGCGATCTCGCCGTCGCGCTCGAGGCCGTCGGGGTCCTGGCCGTAGGCCAGGTTGAGCGTGCCGTGGACCGGACCGAGCTGCTTGCCGAACGACACCAGGCCCTCGATCTCGCCCTCGGCCTCGGTGAAGCCCTCGGCCTTGTACGACACGTAGGCCGAGGACGCGACGCCGTGCCTGCGCTCGTCGAGCAGCTGGACCGCCGCGCCGATCCCCGGGCGCGCCTTGCCGCCGCTGGCCGCGAACACGTTGTCGACCCGCAGCACCAGCCGGGCCGGCCCCCAGACGTGGACCTCGCCGTTGAGGTCGACGGTGTTGGTGTGGGTCGCGCCGTCGAGGGTCGCGGTCACCGCCACCCCGGCCAGCTGCGGACCGGTCGCGTGGGTCAGCCCCGGGGTGAACGAATCGTCGTTGGCCGCCGCGCGGGCGCTCGCCGCCTCCGCGGTCGCGCTGTCGTCGGCCGCGTCCGCGCGGGCGAGCGAGGCCGATGCGGACAGCACGAGCGGACACACGACGGCCAGACGGTGCAGCACCATGCGAGCACGATAGGCGATCGACGCCCGGGGTGTCGATCAGAGGCTCCTGGCAGCACTGCGAACCGTCAAGTCCGATCACACGGAGGTAGTCAGGATCCTTACGGGTATGTGATAAAACTCTTAATAATTACATGCGCTAATTGTGCATTTTTGCTACGTAAAATTGGTCAGACACGTCACAATCGACGGTGGTCACAGGTGGGATAACGTTAAGAGTCGATCCAGCCAGTGGGATCCTGATCGGTGATCTCAGCAGACGGTTCATAGGTACTCAGCGCGGGGTAGCCCACCCCCCCGGAGGCCGAACCTGATGTTGCGATCGAGAGTATGGATCCTTGGCGTTCTCGCCGCGTCCGTCACCGCCTGTGCGACCGGCGGATCGGACGATTCGAATGTGCAGGTCATCAAGGCAGACGCGCAGGACGTCTCGCCGCCGCTGAGCGAGCTCGCCAAGCGACCGGTGCCGTTCGCATCCGAGCGCGCCCACGAGGCCGAAGCGTGGCGCCAGATCCCGCACAAGCACCTCGAGGCCTCGGGTCCGGTGGTCGATCCCGTGGTCCAGACCGCGATCGGCGGGCCCAACATCCCGACCCCGATCACGACGTTCGAGGGCATGGGCACCGGCCTGCCCGGCTTCTCGGTGCAGTCGGCACCGCCGGACACCGACGGTGACGTCGGCCTCAACCACTACGTCCAGATCGTCAACTCGGGCGTCACGATCTTCAGCCGCGCCGGCGCGGTGCTGCTCGGGCCGGTCAATACCAACACGTTCTGGAACGGCTTCAACGGCGCGTGCGCGACGACCAACGACGGCGACGGCGTGGTGCGCTACGACCGGATCGCGGACCGCTGGGTGATCTCGCAGTTCTCGGTCAACGGCGGCAACGGGCCGTTCTTCCAGTGCATCGCGGTGTCGACCACGCCGGATCCGACCGGCACCTACAACCGCTACCAGTTCACGTTCGACGGCTTCAACGACTACCCGAAGATGGGGCTGTGGCCGGACGCGTACTACTTCACGTTCAACATGTTCCCGAACAACACGTTCGCGGGCGCCCGGGTATGCGCCGCGGATCGCGCGAAGATGCTGACCGGCGCGGCCGCGACCCAGCAGTGCTTCAACACCAGCAACCAGATCGGCGGCCTGCTCGCGGCGGACCTCGACGGCCCGACCCTGCCGCCGGCCGGCTCGCCCAACTTCCTGCTCGCGCTCAACACGACCACGACGCTCGCGTTCTTCACGCTGCACGTCGACTTCGCCACGCCGGCCAGCTCGACGTTCACCGGGCCGACCAACATCACGGTCGCGTCGTTCGCCGAGCTGTGCAACGGCGGCACCTGCGTCACCCAGCCCGGCACGACCACCAAGCTCGACTCGCTCGCCGACCGCGCGATGAACCGCGCGGTCTACCGCCGGTTCTCGGATCACGACGCCATGCTGCTCTCGCACTCGGTCACCGCGGGCACCGGCGGCGGCGTCCGCTGGTACGAGCTGCGCAACCTGGCGACCACGCCGACGGTGTTCCAGTCGGGCACCTACGCGCCCGACACGGCGTTCCGCTGGATGCCGAGCATGGCGTTCGACCAGGCCGGCAACATCGGCCTCGGGTTCTCGACCTCGAGCTCGACGATCAACCCGAGCGTCCGTTACACCGGCCGGCTCGTGACCGACGCCCCGGGCGTGATGGGCCAGGGCGAGGCGACGATCATCGCGGGCACCGGCTCGCAGACCGGCAACCTGACCCGGTGGGGCGACTACAGCGCGATGAACATCGACCCGACCGACGACTGCACGTTCTGGTTCACGCATGAGTACATGGGTGCGAGCGGCTCGTTCAACTGGCGCACCCGGGTCGGCACGTTCAAGTTCCCCAATTGCGGTGCGCAGACCAACGACTTCAGCATCTCGGTCAATCCGGCGTCGCAGACCGTCGCGGCCGGCTCCAGCACGAGCTACACGGTCAGCACCGCGGTCACCGCGGGTGCGGCCCAGACCATCAACCTGTCGGTGTCCGGGCTGCCCGCCGGCATCACCGGCTCGTTCAGCCCGACCAGCGTGACCGCAGGCGGCAGCTCGACCCTGACCCTGACCGTCGCGTCGACCGTCGGCGCCGGGACCACCAACTTCACGGTCACCGGCACCGGCACCTCGGCGACCCACAACGCGAGCGCCTCGGTCACCGTCACCAACAACAACCAGGCGCCGACGATCTCGATCACCTCGCCGGCCAACGGCGCGACGGTGAGCGGCACGATCACGGTGGCGGCCAACGCGGCGGACGCCGACGGCACGGTGGCGAGCGTCCGGTTCGATCTGCCGGACAGCACGAGCGTCACCGACACCACGTCGCCGTTCTCGACCACGTTCGACACCACCAAGGTCCCCAACGGCAGCGCGACGTTCCGGGCGACCGCGACCGACAACCAGGGCGCGAGCACCACGACGAGCGTGACGGTGACGGTCAACAACGCCGGCGGCGGCTGCATCACCAACCAGACCTTCACCTCGACCGACGTGCCCAAGGCGATCCCGGACAACAACGCGACCGGCGTGACGTCGAACCTGCCGGTGAGCGGCAACGGCAACGTCGCCTCGCTGGCGCTGTCGCTCAACATCACGCACACGTTCCGCGGCGACCTGGTCGTCACCCTGATCGCTCCGAGCGGCACGCAGTTCGTCGTCAGCAACCGCGCGGGCGGCTCGGCCGACAACATCATCATCACCAACCAGGCGATCACCACGTTCAACGGCCAGCCCGCGGCCGGCACCTGGCGGCTCAAGATCCAGGACCTCGCGGCCCAGGACGTC
The DNA here is from genome assembly GCA_041495365.1 of Kofleriaceae bacterium. Classification (GTDB taxonomy): domain Bacteria; phylum Myxococcota_A; class Polyangia; order Haliangiales; family Haliangiaceae; genus JABFXX01. The sequence continues at coordinate 14,227 of JBGQCL010000194.1, forward strand.
GGCACGCTCAACTCGTGGTCGCTGCTGATCAACGGCAACTGCACCGCGGTCGTCCCGTGGTCGGGCATGGCGACCCCGAACCTGCCGACGATCGACAACAGCTCGGCGTGCACCAGCCTGTCGGTCACCCCGTCGGGCCCGGGCAGCGACTCGTCGCTGGCCAAGCTCGACATCGCGGGCCGCCACGACTTCTGCTCGATCCTGCGCGGCACGCTGGCGCACAACGGCACGACCGTGGCGGCGTTCCCGACCGGCACGTTCCCGGCCGGCGCGTGCAACTTCAGCTTCACCGGCCGCGGGGTGCCCGGGCTGTCGGGCGACGCGACCGGGACCTGGACGTTCTGCATCATCGACACCGACGCGTTCGGCGACACCGGCACGCTCAACACCTGGGGCGTCCACAACTGACCTGAGCGGTCACCGGCCGGCGGGCTGACCCGCCGCCAGCCCTCGACGTCGCCGCGTCGAGGGCATTTGTCTTTGCAAATCCGCCGGGGCTGGCTTGACCGCCTCCACCCGGCCGACGAGGATGCGCCGATGACAGCCCCTCGTGCCGCGTGTGGCGCGCTGGTGACTCTCGGTCGCCGCGTCCTGGGCGTCCTGGGCGTCCTGGGCGTCCTGGGCGTCCTGGGCGTCCTGGGCGTCGCGGCGGCGCTGGCCGCCCCGGGTTGCCGCGGCGAGGCCCGATCGCCCGGCGGTGCGGAAACCGCGGCGTCCGGTGCCGCGGGCTCGCCGGGCTCCTCGGGGCCCGCGGGTTCCCCGGGTGCTGGCGACGACAAGCCCGCCTGGCCGGCGACCGACGAGGCGGCGCTGGCCGCGCTGCAGACCACCGAGCGGTTCGAGCTTGGCACGCCGGCGCCGCTCGCGATCACCCCCGACGGCGCGGTGCTGTTCCGCCGCAGCAAGCCGCACAGCCGGGTCGCGGACCTCTACCAGCTCGACGCGGCCGGCAAGATCACCCAGCTAGCGAGCGCCGCGGCGCTGATCGCGGCACCGCCCCCGGCTCCCCCCGGGACGCCACCTGCGCGTGGCTCCGCCGCCGAGCCGCCCAACCCGGCCGCACCGCCCGACCTCGGCGCCGGCATCGACGCGATCAGCGTCTCCGACGACGGCGCCCGCGTGCTGATCCCGCTCGCGGGCCGGCTGTTCCTCCTCGAGCGCGCCGCCGGCGCGGTGCGCGAGCTCGCGATCGGACCGTACCGCGATGCCCAGCTGTCGCCCGACGGCAAGCGGATCGCGTTCGTGCGCGGCGGCGATCTCTGGGTGCTGGCGGTCGGCGAGCCGCAGCCGGTCCGGATCGCACAGCACCCCGCCGCCGACCCGCCCGCCGACAAGCTTGCCGACAAGCTTGCCAACGATGATGCTCGCGACTACGCCACGCCCGACCCCGCGGCGCGCGCGTTCGGCCGCGACCGCGGCTACTGGTGGTCGCCCGACAGCCAGGCGATCGCGTTCGAGCGCTGCGACGCGCGCGCGGTCGAGCCCCAGTACGTCGCCGATCCGCGCCATCCCGAGCAGCCGCCCGCGATGACCCGGATCCCGCGCCCCGGCAAGCCGATCGCCGCGGTCGACCTCGGCATCGTCCCGGTCCGCGGCGGCGCGCCGCGCTGGGTCAGCTGGGACCGCGAGCACTACCCGTACCTCGCGCAGGCGATCTGGCCGGCCAGGGGTCCGCTGACGCTGGTCGTGGTCGGCCGCACGCAGACGATCGCCGCCGTCGTCACCGTCGATCCGGCGACCGCCGCGTCCCGCCAGGTCCTGGTCGACAAGGATCCGGCCTGGGTCAACGTCCTGCCCGACGGCCTCGCCTGGCTGCCCGACGGCTCGGGGTTCCTGTGGATGACCGAGGCCAGCGGCGCGTGGAGCGTGGAGCACCACGCCGCCGATGGCAGCCACGTCCGCACGGTGCTCACCGCCGACGTCGGCGCGCGCCGGATCGCCGGCGTGTCGCCGGACGGCCGCGACGCCGTGATCGAGGGCGCGGCCGACGCGCGCGAGCAGCAGGTCTGGCGGGTCCCGCTGGCCGGCGGCGCGCCGGTCGCGCTGACCTCGGGCGGCGGCGTCCACACCGCGCGCGCGGCGCACGGTATCGTCGCGATCAGCTCGCTGCTCGAGGCCGGCGGCCGGGCCACGACCGTGATCCGCGCCGACGGCTCGCGCACCCCGCTGCCGTCGGTCGCCGAGCACCCGGCCGCCCCGCCGACCACCCGGTTCGAGACCCTGCTGCTGCACGATCACGCGCAGCTCGCCGCGGTGACCCGGCCGCACGCCTTCGATCCCAGGGTCCGCTACCCGGTCGTGCTGCGGATCGGCGGTGCGCCCGACACCCGGAGCGTGGTCGACGCGCTCGACACCTACCTGCTCGACCAGTGGTACGCCGACCAGGGGCTCATCGTCGTGCGCAGCGACGGCCGCGGCACGCCGGGCCCCGAGCGGACCTGGCAGCGCGCCATCGCCGGCGACGTGCTCACGATCCCGATGACCGATCAGATCGACGCGCTCGAGCGGCTCGGCGCCCACCACCCCGAGCTCGACCTCGGCCGGGTCGGCGCGCTCGGCGGCGAGGTCGGCGGCTACCTCGCGGCGATGGCCGTCCTGCTCCACCCCGACGTGTTCGCCGCCGCGGTCGCGGTCTCGCCGATCACCGACTGGTCGCTGGTCGACGCCGCGACCGCCGAGCGCACCATGAAGGCGCCGGCGTTCAACGCCGAGGGCTACCGCCGGACCACCGCCGCGGTCTACGCCGATCATCTCACCCGGCCGCTGCTGCTCCTGCCCGCGGTGCCCGGCAGCCGGATCACCACCGCGCACGCATTCCAGCTGATCGACGCGCTGTCGTCCGCCGGCAAGCACGCCGAGATCGCGACGTGGCCGGACCGCGCCGACGCCGCCCACCGGATCGCGGCGACCCGGCTCGTGCTCGACTTCTTCCGCCAGCGGCTCGGCCCGCCGGTCCGGCCCCAGGTCATGCCGGCGGCGAAGACCGACGACGACGACGAGGAAGAGGAGCGCGAGCGCGCCCGGCGCGGCAGCGGGCACGCTGGCGACCAGGATCGGCACTGACAGCCCGCATCATTCACCACGACGCCTTCGGTCGATCACCTCCGCTCGCTCTCGGTCCGCGCCGGAGCATCCGTGGCGCCCGCTGCCCCGGGTCTGCCGACCCACCGTGGATCACCGCGGTTAGCGCGTGATGACACCCACATGACCGCGCGATCCATCCGCGCAGACTCACGCCGATTGCAGGACCCGTGAGCAAGGCCGTTCCCAGGGCTCGCCGCAGTCGCTGTCGTTGTTCCAGGCGACGGAGGGGCATCTGCTCGCCGTGAACAAGGCCGGGGACGTGATGATGACGAGCGACCTCGCGACCTGGACCTGCATCGGCAAGGCGCCGGCCGACGCCGCGTCGATCGGCTCGCTCGAGGGCGTGGTCTATTTCGGTGGCGTCGAGGGCCGCATCTACGGCTTCGAGCACGCATCCTGGTGACGGCCTTGTTCCGCCACCAGCAATAGCGCCCGCCGCACCGGCGGCATCGAACCCCGGCCGGCGGTCAGAATCCGGGCGAGTTGACCAGGGACAGCGGCACGCCGCCGCGCGCCGTGCCCAGGTTGGTCAGCACCACCTTTTCCAGGACATCGGCCGCACCGCCGTTGCCGGTCACCGCGAGCGCGAGCGTGTTGGTGCCGCGCGGGTCGAGGATGCCGCTGGGAACGATGAAGGTGTGCTGCGGCCCGACGTTGGCGATGTACTGCCCCATGTTCCAGCCATTGACGAAGATCAGCACCCGGTAGGCGCCACCCGAGGCGCGCACCGTCGGGTCTCCGATCGCGATGCCCAGCGAGGCGTCGTCGGCGGCAGGGACCGCCAGCGTGAACTGGGTGCGGTACCACGACGTGCCGGCGACCGGCGTTGTGTCCGGCACCCTGCGGATCTGCCATCCGCCATCGGGGAAGCCCGGCAGGTGCCAGCGGTTGCGTTCCCCGAACAGGCCACCGGTGTTGAGCGGGCCGCGCACCGGGTCTGCGATCGACTCGCCGCCGGCGTTCCCCTGGATCTTCCAGGTCGCGGTCACGGCGGCTCCGGCCGTGCTGGTGATCGTGGCCGAGATCAGCCCTCGGCCTTCCTTCTGGGCATCGTTGACCCCGCCGTCCTCGTTGTGGGAGTCGTTGCGCACCATCACGGAGATCACGTGCGCACCGGCGGTCCGCTGCGCGGTGGGAACGGTGAAGCTGACGGTCCCCGTGGTGGCCGGCGTGGTCGTGCCGGTGGCCAGCACGTTCTGGCCCAGGTACACGCCGTCCAGCCAGGCTTGCAGCAGTCCCGCACCGCCGCCGCCGTAGCGAAGCGCGATCGTGGCCGCGGCACCGGTATACCGGCCGCGAACCCAGACGTCGCCGTGGTGGAAGCCATAGTCGTCGGCGGTGAGCACCACCTGTCCGGACGGCGGTGGGGTCGTGCTGGTCGTGGTGGTCCGGGTGGCCGCGGCCCACGCGCTGTCATCGAACGATGCGCTTGCCTCGGGAGACTCCAGCGAGAACCGCCAGCTGGCGGTGGACAGATCGGGAAGGCTGATCGCGTCGGCCCCGGGCAGCGGGTTCACCGCGGCCAGACTGCCGGCCGAGGTGGTCCGGACACTGATCGCCGCCCCGTTCCAGGTGACCGCGGAGATCGCGGCCGGCGCCCAGATCTCGAGGCTCGACGCCGCGCCGGTGTCGCCGGTCAGGGCCAGGGTCGAACCCGCCACGGTTGCCGTGCGCACCAGCTGCGGCCCGCGCTCGAGCACCGGCCCCGCCGAGGTGTCCTGGCGCCACATCGTGTCGGCAAAGCTCTGCCTTGCGATCAGGAGCGTCAGGGCATCGCGTCCGCCCCCCGTGATCCGGACCTGCGCCAGGGCACTGTGGGTGTACTGGAGATCCAGCAGGCCGCCAGAGAAGGTGCTGGTGACCGTGCCGGCCAGGACGGTCACGGTCGGCGCGCTGGTGTAGCGCAGCACGGTCTCGCCCGCCTCGCCGGTGCGGCCGTAGAGCAGCAGCAGGTCGGTGGTGCCCTGCCGCATCACGGTCTCGATCTCCGACGTCGAGTAGACCAGGTGCTGCCCGCCGAAGCTGTGGTTCGTCACCAGGATCTTGGCGTCCTGCCCGTTGAGCGCGAGCGAGGCGGTGAACGCGCCGTCGGGCGTGTTGATCGGAAACGTGAACGCGTCGCTGGTGGTCGCGCTCGATGGGTTGTGCGTCGCGATGTAGAAGTGGGTCTGCGTGTCCGGTTCACGTTGTGATAGACCTTCACGGCGCTCGACGACGGCGTCACCGCGGCGGCGCGGTCGACCTTGGTGATCGGCGCGACGCTCTGCAGGAACAGCCCGAGCTCCTTCATCGTGGCGATCTTGGGCCGGAGCTGGCGCGCCTCGTCGAGCGCCGCGCCGTAGTCGTAGGACGTGTAGACCACCGGCGCCGGCAGCCAGCCCCACGACGTGCCCCCGACGGTCATGTAGACGTTCTGGATCGCGAGCCGGTTGGCGATGTTGGTCCCGTAGAACACGCGCTCGTACCCGGGCCCCTCGCGCTGCGACATGCACGGGTACGAACCGGACCCGCCCCAGAAATCGAACCAGCCACCGCCGAACTCGGCGGCGAAGCCCGGTGTGCTCGGCGATGCCGTCGCGCCGCCCGTGGCGCCGCCGGCGCCCCACAGGCCCCAGTCCGGGGCGACCGACGGACCGCCCGTGGTGTTGTCGCTGTGGCACGTGCCGCCGGGGTAGCCATCGAACGCGTACAGATCGACCGGGCCCGGCACGGTGCCCGACACGGTGGAGCTCGCCGGCACCCACAGGCCGTTGCGGCCCTTGTCGTTGTGGAAGATCGGCACCGTGATCACATGCACGCCCATATCCCGACCATAGCGTGAATGATCGAACCGATCAGTCGACAGTCAGCCTTTGAACAGGTCGGCGTGCAATGAGCATCATCGCCGCAGAGGATACGATGCTGATCATTCGCCGATCCCGA
>JBGQCL010000195.1:0-20162 GCA_041495365.1 Kofleriaceae bacterium
CGAGCGCAACCGCGGCCTGATCGATCCGCCCGACGACGACGACGACGAGGATGAAGATGGCCTCGCGGCCGACAGCGAGGACGATAACGACGACGAGGATGACGACGACGACGAGGATGACGACGACGACGAGGATGACGACGACGACGAGGACGACGACGACGACGACGACGACGACGAGCCCGACGAGCCCGACGAGCCGGCGGTCGCCGCAGCGCCGCGCGGCGTCTGGTCCGGGCGCCAGCTGTGCCCCGACGGCGGCTGCATCGGCGTGATCGGCCCCGAAGGCCGGTGCAAGGTCTGCGGTCGCAGCGCCTCCGATGGCCCGGCGGAGCCGGTGAGCGAGCCGGCCGTCGAGCCCGCTACCCAGGCCTCCGTCGAGCCCGCTACCCAGGCCTCCGTCGAGCCCGCTACCCCGACCTCTGCCCCGGCCCCTGCCGCTGCCCCGGCCTCCGCCCCGGCCTCCGTCGAGCCCGCTGCCCCGGCCCCTGCCGCTGCCCCGGCCTCCGTCGAGCCCGCTGCCCCGGCCCCTGCCGCTGCCCCGGCCTCCGTCGAGCCCGTTGCCCCGGCCTCCGCCGCTGCCCCGGCCTCCGCCGAGCCAGCCGCCGGCGATCGCGAGCCGTGCCCCACCGCGGGTTGCGGCGGCTACATCGGCGCCGACGGCCGCTGTGCCGTGTGCGGCAAGGGTGCGTCGTGACGCTGCGCGCAACCCTCGTCGGCGCGGGTGGGCTCGGCGGGCCGATCGCCCTGTCGCTCGGCGCGGCCGGCGTCGAGCTCACGATCGCCGACCATGACGTCGTCGAGCTGTCGAACTTGCACCGCCAGATCCAGTTCACCGCCGCCGACCTCGGCCAGCGCAAGGCGGAACGGCTCGCCTACCGTGTCGTCGCGCAGGGCGGCGCGGCGCGGGCGGTGGTCGCGCGGTGGACCCCCGACACCGCCGACGAGCTCGGCGGCGACGCCGACGCGGTGATCGACGCGAGCGACGATCCGGCGACCAAGTTCGCGGTCGCGGACTGGGCGGTGGCCCACGGCCGGTGCTACGTGATCGCCGCGGCGCTGCGCTACGGCGGCAACGCGATGGTCGGGGCGCCCGGCGTCGCGTGCTACCGCTGCCTGTTCGAGGCGCCGGTCGAGGTGGCGAGCTGCGCCGACGCCGGCGTGCTCGGTCCGGTGGTCGGGGCGATCGGCGGGGCCGCCGCGGCGTTCGCGCTGTCGCTGCTGCGCGGCGAGCGCAAGCACGCGGGCGCGCTCGTGGTGTTCGACGACCTCCGGCGTTGCGCCGATCCCCGGATCGTGCGGTTCGCGCCGCGCGCCGACTGTCCGGCGTGCGCGTGCGCGCCGATCTCCCCTTTTGTGACGCCCGTGCGCGTCGCGGAGCCCCCTGATGCCGAGCATTCGAGTCCCCACCGCATTGCGTAGCTTCACCGGCGGCGCGTCCGACGTCGAGGTCGCGGCGACCACCGTGCGCGACGCGCTCGCCGAGCTCGACCGCCGTCATCCCGGGATCGCGGCCAAGCTGCTGGACAACGGCGCGGTCAAGCCGTTCATCCGGATCTTCGTCGGCCCCGAGGACATCGGCGGGCTGTCCGGGCTGGAGACCCAGCTGTCCGAGCGCGACGAGGTCGCGATCGTGCCGGCGATCGCGGGCGGCGCCGGAAACGGCCGCGCCGGATCCGCGGGGCCCGGCGATGCGTGACGAGCAGGTCCGGCGCTATGCCCGCCACATCCTGCTGCCCGATGTCGGCGGGCTCGGCCAGACCGCGCTGATGGTGTCGGCGGCGCGGGTCGAGCTGCGCGAGAGCGAGCCCGCGGCCGAGCTGACCTGCGCGCTCTACCTCGCGGCCGGCGGCGTCGGCACGCTCGTCCTGCGCGGCGCGAGCCCCGAGCAGGTGGCCGAGATCGCCGCGCACGGCGCCGACACCGCGATCGTCGCCGACGGCGCCGGCCGCAACATCGGGTTGCAACCCCGGCCCGGGTGGTGGCCGACCACGGCGCGCGACGGCGACGCGGCCGCGCTCGCGTTCTGGCGCGGCGGGCTCGCGGCCGTGCGCTGGATGGCCGACACCATCGACCGGTGACGCCGATCGCGATCCCCGCCGACGTGCTCGCGGCGATCTACGCCCACGCGATCGCCGCGTTCCCCGACGAGTGCTGCGGCTACCTGGTCGGTGCAGCCCCCGGCGCGGTCGACACCGCCGTGGCGTGCCGCAACGCCCAGGCCGACGGCGACCACCCGATCGCCCCCGAGCGCGGCGCCGACACCGGGTTCGTGATCGCGGGCGCCGAGCTGCTGGCGTTCGCGCGCAGCTTCGACACCGCGCGGCCGGCCCGGATCGTCTACCACTCGCACGGCAACGGCCGCGCCTACCTGTCGGCGATCGACCGCCAGCTCGCCGCGACGCCGGCCGGCCCGGCGTACCCGGTGCAGCACGTCGTGATCGGCGTCGCCGACCGCGCGATCACCCTTCGGGAATTCCCTCGGGCCAATGAGTCGCGGGGCCCCTGCCCCGCGATCGATCCATCGCCCTCGGTCACCGAGGTCGCACAGTTCGCGTGGTCCGACGCGGCGCGCGACTACGTCGAGGTCGCCCGGTGGTCGGCCGCGCGCGCGGTCGGAGGGCCGCGATGAAGCTCGGGGTCGTGCTCGCAACCCGCGGCGACCTCGGCTGCGCCGCGGCGCTCGCGCTCGCCGCCCGCCGCGCTCGCCACGAGGTGGCGCTGTTCGCGATGGACGCCGGCTGCCAGGCGCTCGCCGACGCGCCCGGCGTGGTCGCCGCGCTGCTCGACGCCGACTGCGAGCTCACCGCGTGCTCGAACAGCGCCGCGGGCCTCGCGCTGCCCGACGGCGTGGTGCGCGGCAGCCAGGACGACCACGCCGCGGTGGTCGCCACCTCGGATCGGGTGGTCGCGCTGACATGACCTCGCCGCCGGTGCTCGTCGTCGTCCGCACCCGCGACCCGCATCGCCAGGCCGAGGCGCTGCGCGCCGCCCTCGGGCTCACGCTGCACGGGTCGCGGGTCGAGGTCGCGATCGAGATCGCGATCGAGGTTGCGACCGAGGCGAGCGGCGACGTCGACGCCGCGCTCGCGACCCCGCTGGCGCGCCGCGCCGCCGACACCCTGCGCTCGTTCGGTCACCCGGTCGGCGCGCTGTCCGGCGACGCGCTCGCCGCCGCGCTGGCGCGGGCCGGGCGGGTCGAGGTCTGGACGTGAGGACCGTGCTCCACCTGGTGCGGCCGGGCGCCGCCGACGCACTGCCGCCCGTGGTGGCCGATCGCGACTGGGTGGTGTATCTCCAGCCCATGGCGCTGGTGCGCGGCGGCGCACCGCACACCGCGCCGCTGCCACCCGGCCCCATCGACCATGACCAGCTCGTCGCCCTCGTCTTCGCCGCCGACCTCGTCGTCACCTGGTGATGCCTCGGAGGACCCGGCGGCGGCCCCCGGTGCGCCGTCCACGGAAGAGCCGCGCGACGCGACGCGCGGAGGGGTGAATCCGCCGGCTTTGCCGGCGGATCCCCCAGAGGGGGGTCATGGGAAAGCCCCCTTCTCGATCGACCTGTGCGGCGAGATCTGCCCGTTCACCTTCGTGCGGACCAAGCTCGCGCTGGAGGCCCTGCCGATCGGCGCCGTGCTCCGGGTGATCGTCGATCATGAGCCCGCGACCCGCAACATCCCGCGCAGCGCCGCCGAGTGGGGCCAGGAAGTTCTCGAGGTCACCGGTCCCGGCGGCCTCGGAGGCGCGGCGCCCGGCACCTGGGCGATCGACCTCCGCAAGCGAGTGCGCTAGCTTCCCGCCAGGGAAAGACGATGGCGATGCAGGCGATGGTCAAGCTCGATGCGCTGCGCAACACCCTGCGGGGGTATGGCCGCGTCGTGGTCGCATTCTCCGGCGGGGTCGACTCGGCGTTCCTGCTCAAGGTCGCGGCCGACACGCTGGGCGAGTCCTGCCACGCGGTCACCGCGGTGTCCGAGACCATGGCGCGCTCGGAGATCGCCGACGCCGCCGCGCTCGGCGCCGAGCTCGGCCTCGGGGCCCGCCACCGCGTGGTCCAATCGCACGAGCTCGCCCGCCCCGGGTTCTCCGACAACCCGACCCACCGCTGCGCGCTGTGCAAGACCGAGCTCATGGACATCGCCGCGCCGATCGCCGCCGAGCTCGGCGCCGCGGTCGCGCTCGGCACCAACCTCGACGACCTCGGCGACGTCCGGCCCGGGATCACGGCGGCGATCGACCGCGGCGCGCGGATGCCGCTGGTCGATGCCGGGCTGACCAAGCCCGAGATCCGCGTGCTGTCGCGCGAGCTCGGCCTGCGGACCTGGGACAAGCCGCAGCTCGCCTGCCTGTCGTCGCGGTTTCCCTACGGCACGCAGATCACGCCGGAGCGGCTGCGCCGGGTCGACGCGTTCGAGGACGGGCTGCGCGAGCTCGGGTTCCGCCAGCTCCGCGTGCGGTTCCACGACACGATCGCCCGGATCGAGCTGACGGCCGACGAGATCGCCCGGATCGTCGAGCTCCGCGACGCGGTGGTCGCGCTGGGCAAGCGGCTCGGCTTCACCTACGTCGCGCTCGATCTCGCCGGCTTCCGCTCGGGCTCGCTCAACGAGGTGCTGCCGGCCGAGGCGCTGGTCAAGCTCCGTCCGGGTCGCGCGACGTGAGCGTCACGAGGCTCCGGGCCCCCGCCGCGGCGCTGTGCGCGCTGCTCGCGGGCGTCAGCTCCGGCGCGGGGCCGCGGGCCGCGTGGGGCAACCCGCTCCCGGCCGCGGCCGCGGCATCTCCGCGCCTCGCCAAGAAGGACGCCGCGGCCGCCGCCAAGTCGACCCGGCACGGGCCGCCGCCCGCGCCCGGCACCCGGCCGGCCAGGCTCGTCAACCTGTACAACTTCTGGACCCGCGAGTGGCTCGCGATCGACGCCGTGTCCCCGCCGCCGCCGGCCACGGTCGACCACTTCCTGCGCGATCACTTCACCAACAAGGCGACCGCGATGGAGCCCCGGCTGGTCGCCATGCTGGTCGCCGCGGCCACCCGGTTCCACAGCGACGTGGTCGACGTGGTCTCGGGGTTTCGCCACCCCAAGTACAACCTGATCCTGCGCAAGAAGGGCCACCAGGTCGCACGCGACAGCCAGCACACCCACGGCAACGCGATCGACTTCTTCGTACCCCAGGTCCCCGTCCAGTCGCTCCAGGCCTGGGCCCGGGCGCAGAACGCCGGCGGCGTCGGGCTCTACGCCGAGAGCGGCTTCGTGCACATGGACACCGGGCCGATCCGCACCTGGTCCGGCGAGTAGCCGCCCTGTTGTAGAGTGCCGCAATGGCAGGCAGCGACGTCCTGGTCTGGCTCGACATGGAGATGAGCGGTCTCGACCCCGAGCGCGAGCGCATCATCGAGATCGCGACGATCCTCACCGACGGCCAGCTCGCCGAGATCGCGCTCGGCCCCGAGCTCGTGCTCCACCAGCCCGACGAGATCCTCGCGGCGATGGACGACTGGAACACCAAGCACCACGGGGCATCGGGGCTGACCGAGCGGGTCCGCCAGTCGCAGATCACCGACGCCGACGCCGAGGCCCAGACCATCGCGTTCATCGACGCCCACGTGTCGGCGCGCGATCGCCCGGTGCTCGCCGGCAACTCGATCCACCAGGACCGCCGGTTCATCCGGCGCTACATGCCGGCGCTGGAGAAGCGCCTGCACTACCGCATGGTCGACGTCTCGACCATCAAGGAGCTGGCGCGGCGCTGGTACCCGCAGGTCATCGCCAGGCAGCCGTCCAAGCGCGACACCCACCGGGCGCTGGAGGACATCCGCGAGTCGATCGCGGAGCTCCGGTTCTACCGCAGCCAGGTGTTCATCGCACCGCCGGCCCCGGCCGCGTCCTGAGCTCTGCCGCCCCGGGCACCTTTGTCCCATAAAACCGGCGTGAGCGTGGCCGCCGGCGCTGGATCCGGCGCTCGTCTTGCTAGGATGATCTGGTCAGCTGCATGGCCTCCCCCGTGAAGAACACCCTGGTGATGATCATGGCGGGCGGCAAAGGATCCCGCCTCGGTCCGCTGACCGTGCACCGCTCCAAGCCCGGCGTGCCGTTCGCGGGGCGCTACCGGATCATCGACTTCGTCCTGTCGAACTTCGTCAACTCGGGCTACCGCCGGATCTACGTGCTCACGCAGTACATGTCGTCGAGCCTGATCAAGCACCTGTCGCGCAACTGGCGGCTGTCGGGGTTCGGCGAGTACATCGAGGTCGTCCCGGCGCAGATGCGGCTCGGCGAGTTCTGGTACCGCGGCACCGCCGACGCCGTGCACCAGAACCTCAACCTGGTGCGCGACGCGCGCGCCGAGCACGTCTGCGTGTTCGGCGGCGATCACGTCTACAAGTTCGCGGTCGACCAGATGGAGACCTTCCACCGCGACCACGACGCCGACCTGACGGTCGCCGCGTTCCCGGTGCCGGTCCACGAGGCCAGCGCGTTCGGCATCATCGACGTCGACGACCGCGGCCGGATCGTCAACTTCGTCGAGAAGCCGAAGCAGCCGCCGGAGATGCCCGGCCGGCCCGGCTTCTCGCTGGTGTCGATGGGCAACTACATCTTCCGGCGCGACGTGCTCGAGCACGTGCTGGTCGAGGACGTCGGCACGCCGAGCTCGCGCCACGACTTCGGCCGCGACATCATCCCGCGGCTGGTCTCGCAGGGCGCGCGGGTGTTCGTCTACGACTTCGCGCAGAACCAGATCCCGGGCGAGCCCGAGGACGCCACGCCGTACTGGCGCGACGTCGGCACGATCGACAGCTACTTCACCTCGAACATGGAGCTGCGCGCCCGGGTCCCGCTGCTCGACCTCTACAACCGGCAGTGGCGGATCCGCAGCGCGCAGCGCGACTATCCCCCGGCCCGGTTCGTGCGCGCCGGCGAGGGCTTCGGCCCGGCCGAGGTCGACGACAGCCTGATCTGCGAGGGCTCGATCATCGCGTCGGCCGCGGTCCGCGAGGTCGTGCTGTCGTACGACTGCTTCGTGCACGCCGGCGCCGAGGTCCGCGACTCGGTGATCCTGTCGGGCTGCGACATCGGCCGCAACGCCCGGCTGCGCCGCGTGCTGCTCGACAAGAACTGCAAGGTCGAGCCGGGCTGCGTGATCGGCGACGACGTGCGCCACGACCGCGAGCGGTTCCCGTTCGTCACCGACTCGGGGATCGTCGTCATCCCCAAGGGCACGCTGGTGCCGGCCAAGGGCCCGTTCGTGCTCGCCAACGACATCGCCGAGCTGATCGGCAACGAGCCCGACCTGCTCGGCCAGCTCCGGCCCGGCACGTTCGTGGTCTCGACCCAGAACCGCCACAGCTACGAGTCGGCCGCCGGCCCGCGGTTCAAGAAGTACGCCGGTGGCGAGGTCGGCTAGCGGACAACCGCGGTACAAGTAGCAGTAGAAGTCCACGACGTGCGCGTACTCCACGTTGCCAGCGAGGTCGCCCCGTTCGCCCAGTCCGGCGGGCTGGGCGACGTGCTCGCCGGGCTGCCCGCGGCGCTCGCCGGCCACGGGCTGGCCACCGCGGTGCTGGTCCCGCTGTACCGCGGCGTCGCCGGGCGGCTCGCCGCCGCGGGCATCGCGCTCGACCCCGGCGCGCCGGTGACGCTCGACGTCGGCATCCACCGGCTGTCGGCCGCGATCCGGATCGCCCAGATCGGCGCCGTCCGCCACGGCTTCCTCGACTGTCCGGCGCTGTACGACCGCGACGGCGGGCTGTACGGCCCGCACGCGACCGGCGAGTTCGGCGACAACCCCCTGCGGTTCGCCGCGCTCGGCAAGGCCGCGCTGCCGGCGAGCGAGCTGCTGCTCGGCGGCGCGCCCGAGATCCTGCATGTCCACGACTGGCAGGGCGGCCCGGCGGCGATCTACGCGCGGCTCGCCCACGCGCCATCCCAGATCGTCGCGACGATCCACAACCTCGCCTTCCGCGGCATCTTCCCCAAGACCGCGATGACCGAGCTCGGGATCCCGTGGTCGATGTTCACGCCCGAGCTGATCGAGTTCTACGATCAGGTGTCGTTCCTCAAGGCGGCCCTCGCGCTCGCCGACGTCGCGACCACGGTCAGCCCGAGCTACGCGCGCGAGATCCTGACCCCGGAGCGCGGCGAGGCGCTCGACGGCTTCCTGCGCTGGAAGGTCCGGCGCCTGGTCGGCATCGTCAACGGCATCGACGTCGCGGCGTGGGATCCGGCGACCGATCCGGCGCTGCCGGCGCACTACTCGCGGACCGATCTCGCCGGCAAGGCGGTGTGCCGGGCGCGGCTCGCCGCCGATCTCGGTCTGCCCCTGGCCGACCACGAGCCGCTGATCGGCGTGATCGCGCGGATGACCGATCAGAAGGGGCTCGACCTGGTCGCCGAGGTCGTGCCCGAGCTGGCGCGCCTGGGCGCGCGGCTGGTCGTGCTCGGCTCGGGCGAGCCCGCGCTGGAGCAGCGCTTCCGCTGGCTCGCCGATGTGTTTCGCGAGCACGTCGCGGTGCGGATCGGGTTTGCCGGCGACCTGGCCCACCACATCTATGCCGGCAGCGATCTGTTCGCGATGCCGTCGCGGTTCGAGCCGTGCGGCCTGGGCCAGCTCTATGCGATGCGCTACGGCGCGATCCCGGTGGTCCACGCGGTCGGCGGGCTGCGCGACACGGTGATCGATCCCGGCGATGCCGAGCTCGCGCGCGGCCGCGGCACCGGCATCCGGTTCGCGCCGGCGACGCCGCTGTCGTTCGCGCTCGCGCTCGATCGCGCCGCGCGCGTGTTTCGCGATCCCACCGCGCTCGCCACGATCCGCCGCGCTGCGATGGCGCGCGACTCGTCGTGGACCGCGTCCGCGCAGCAGTACGTCCAGCTCTACCGATCGCTGATCGCGTGACGCGTCTGCGACGGTGGGGCTGTCGCGGTGTCACATGGACGCCGCGCTGTCCACGTCGACTGGACGTCAAAACGTCCACCCGTCGATCTTCCGACAGCAATTCTGCCATGCAGCCTGCCGCAGAACGCGCCAGGTGAGAGATCAGCGTCCGAGCCCCGGACGGTTCGGTCCGCGACTCGGACGGCTGCGTCCGGCGTACGGACTTCCCCGTCCGCCGATCGGACCGCTACAGCTGGACTGTGCGTCGCGCACCAGTCCGGAGTGCGGACGAACCGCGCGCTGCCCTGTCGACAAGTCGCCCTGCGGGCCGGGTTATTCACAACCAGGCAAGCCCTAACCACATGATTCGCAAGGCTCTGAGCCTGGCTCCGGGGACGATGTGGATAAGCTGTGATCGGCGTGTGGGGGTCCCCCGCGGGAGCGATGCCGGCTCAGCTACTTACGCGCCATGTCATGCGAGCTGCTATGTTATCGTACATACAGTTACGGATCACGGCCCCGGCGATATTCTCGCATCTGCGGGACTCGCTGACGCACCGTCACCCACCACACCGGCATCTTCCACAGGGAGCACAGGGAGGCCGCTCTCCATCGCCTGGAGCATCCGGCACGCTTCATCGTCCTTCGCATCACAGGCGCGCACCAGGAGCTGCCGGCCGCGCTCGCCGTCCCGTGCGACCCCGGCGCCCTGCAGCCGCAGGATGCCGAGCAGGCGGCACGCCACGGGGTCATCGGGCATGCAGGCGCGCTCCAGCCAGAGCGCCGCGGCGCTGGTCGACTTCGGCACTCCCTTGCCCTCCAGGTACGCGATGCCGAGCTGGCGGCACGACGTGGGATCGCCGGCGTCGCAGCCCTGCTTGTAGTGGGCGATCATCTCCTTGTAGCGCGCGGCGCCGCCCTTGACCGCCCGCATCGCGTCGACATCACCGGCGTTGGTGCACGCCAGCGGCACACCGCCCTTGCACGCCTTGTCGAGCAGCGCCTCGGCGCGCGCCAGGTCGGCGGGCAGCGCGCGCCCGTCGCGCAGCAGCAGCCCGAGGTTGCGGCACGCCAGCTTGTAGCCGGCGTCGCACGCCTTCTGCAGCACCTCCGCCGCCTTGGGCGGCTGGCGCTCGACCCCGGCGCCCTCGAGATAGGCGAGCGCGAGGTTGTTGCAGGCCGACAGGTTGCCGCCGTTGCACGCCTGGAGGAACAGCTTGGCCGAGCGCTGGCGGTCGACCGACACCCCGGTGCCCTCGGCGTACATCACGCCGAGGTTGCGGCACGCCTCCAGGTCGCCGGCGACGCACTTGTGGTCGAAGTGCGCCGCGAGCTCGCCGGGATCGAGGCCGCCATCGCCGGCTCCCGCGTCCTCGATCAGCGGCGGCGGCGCGCTCGCCTTGCTGCTGCAGCCGATCGCGATCGCGACCATCGCGACGAGCAGAGCCTTCACGGAGTCCGTTGGTATCACAGGTCGCGCACCGCGGGGTCCAGCACCGCGGCGCGCACGGTCCGGTACGCCGCCTCCGCCCGCGGCTCCCGGTGCGGGATGGCGGCGTAGCCAGCGAGGATTCCCGTGGCCACCGCCGCCGCGATCGCGAGGCTGCGGGCTCCCGCAGCGCGCCCGATCGCGAGGCCGAACGCCCCGAAAGCCACCGCGAGGTACGGGATGATTCCAGGGATCCCGGCGGCGCCCAGCGCGCGGCCGAGGTTGGGCGCCGTGAGATTTTCCCCGAGCAGCCGGAGCGTCACGTCGTACAGCGGGTGGCGGACGCTGTCCGGCCAGTACGGGAACGTCGCGGACGACAGCACGTAGATTCCGACCCCCACGCCGAGCAGCCCCGCCGCGAGCCCGAACCGGACCGGCCGGGCCCGCCAGGCCTCGAGCAACGCCGCGATCGGCGGAAGCAGGAACGGCAGCATCGCGGCGATGTAGCGCGGCCCGACCTCCCAGCCGCCGCGCCAGAAGTTGATGGACGAGATGAACAGCACGTAGATCGCCGCCGTGCCGGCCGCGACCGCCGCGGTCGCCCGCTCGCCGCGCCGCCACAGCACGACGCCACCCGGGATCGCGAGCAGCCAGCCCGGGGACAGCGCGAGCAGCCCGTTGTCGGGGCGGACCAGCGAGCCCCGGAACGCCTCCCAGCGCAGCTCGGTGATCCCGAGGAAGCCGTGCTGGTGGAACACCGCGAACGCGACCGACGCATCATACCCGGTGCGCCATGGGCTGCCGAAGCAGATCGCGTGGTACGCGAGCAACAGCGCGATCGGCGGCGCGGCGCCGGCCGCGGCCAGCGCGACCGCGCGCACCAGCTGCGCGCCCGGCCGCAGCCTGGCCACGACGTACACCGCGACCGGCAGCGCCGCGAACACCGCCTGGTAGTCGACCAGCGGCGCCGCTCCGGCGAGCAGCCCGGCCGCGGCCATCGCCGCGATCGGCCGCCGCCGCTCGACGACGTCGACCGCGAGGATCCACGCGCTCGCGATGCAGATCGCCCCGAGCTGGTGCGAGTAGAACAGGATCGAGTAGGTCATCGCCAGCGAGCCGAGCGCGTAGCCCAGGACGACGACCCGCCGCGCGGCGGGATCGGGGGCGAACCGGGCCAGGAAGCCCCACACCAGCCAGAGGAACCCGAGCATCGGCAGCACGCCGGCAAACACCCGGCAGATCCACACCGTGGCGATCAGCCCCGGCGGACCGGCGATCGCGCGCACCACCGCGTACGCCGGCACCGCGAGCAGCGAGCTGCCCGGCGCCTTGTTCGAGTACAGGTGGCCGCCCGACGGCGAGACATCGGCGGTGGTCCCCCAGGTCGCCACCCCGCGGTCGATCGCGAACGTGTGATCGTCGACGATCGCCTGGACCAGGTAGACCCGCGGCAGCTCGTTCGCGCTGTGGATCTGCGGGAAGAACGGAAACACGTAGAGGTACGCGACCGCGATCGCGGCGAGCCAGCCGTGGCGTGCGACCGCCGACCGCACCCGGGAGCTCACCGGGCCCGCCCCACCGGATCGAGGCGCGCCGGCGCCGCGGCCATGGGCGCTGCGATCCGGATCATCAGGCGAGCTCTCGGTCCATGGGCACCTGTGCCGGATCGTGATACCACCGGATCGATCGTGCCGTCGCTCGTGACCTTGCCAGCCGCCCACGCGACGCTGTCACGCCCCCGATCGTTTCGCAGCCTGCGCGACGCGGTGCGCGCCGACGTCGGCCGCGCGATCGCGATGGCGGCCGGCGGCGCGGCGGCGTTCGCGGCGGTCGAGTACCCGCTGACCCTGGCGAGCTACACCGGCGCCCCGCGCTGGGTCGCCCGGCTCGAGCTGGCCGCGCTGACCGCGACGCTGGCGACCTGGCTGTGGTGGCTGCTCGCCGCCGGCGCCGCCGCCGTGCTGATCGGCGTGCGACTGGTCCGCGCCCGGTTCGATCCCGCCCAGGCGCGCGCCCCCGGCTGGCTCACCCCGCCCCCGCCGCTTGCCGCCGGCGCGACCCGGCCGGCGGTCGCGTGGCTGTGGGCGACCGTCGTCACCGGGCTGGTCAGCGTCGCCGTGATCCAGCGCGCCGCCGTGCAGGTGATCGCGCGCTACAACGAGATCCAGCTCAAGGCCGCGCTGATCGCCGCGCTCGCGGTGGCGTGGCTCGCCGCGGCCGGCGTGCTCCACCGCGTGCTCGCGATCGCCGCGCGGGTCGGGGCCACCGGCCTGGCGCCCCTGCTCGGCGCCGCCAACCCGCTCGGCCGGTGGCGCGCCGCCGGCGCCGCGTGGACCGCCCTGGTCGGCGGCGTGCTCGCGGCGAGCTGGCTCGCCCTGCCGCAGAGCCGCTCGGTGCTGCCGATCCGGCTGGTGGTCAGCGCCGCCGTGATCGCCCTGGGCATGGGCCTGGGCGCGCTCCGCCACGCTCGCCGGCGCCCGCCGCGCCGCCGCACCCGCCGCCGCGCGCTCGCGCTCGCCGGCGGCGCGCTCGCCGGGATGACCGCGACCCTGGTCTGGCTCGGCGCCGACCTCGAGACCAAGTACGTCGCGATCACCGCGTCGCCGGCGCTCGACCGGCTGATCGACGTCGTCCGGCTCGCCAACGACCTCGATGGCGACGGCTTCGGCTCGCTGCTCGGCGAGGGCGACTGCGCGCCGCTCGACCCCGCGATCCACCCCGGCGCGATCGACGTCCCCGACAACGGCATCGACGAGAACTGCGACGGCCACGACTTCTCGCTGCGCGACGCCGCGGCCGCCCCCGGCGCCGACCGGCAGGTCCCGCCGCGGTTCCGCAAGGACTGGAACATCCTGCTGCTCACGATCGACGACCTGCGCTACGACCACACCACGTTCGGCGGCTACGCCGACGGCCCCCGGCACCGCAACACCACGCCCCGCCTCGCCGCGCTGGTCAAGCACTCGGTGTCGTTCGCGTTCACCAACGCGCCGTCGGCGGGCACCATGGCGTCGATCCCGGCGATCCTGACCTCGAAGTACTTCCACTCCGGGATCGCGCTCGACGAGAGCCCGCGGCCGCCCGGCACGCCGCCCGGCATCCTGCCCGAGAACACCACGCTGCCCGAGATCATGAAGCGCAAGGGCTACGCGACCGGCGTGGTGGGGTCGCACGTGTGGTGGAACCACTGGGGCCTCGAGCAGGGCGTCGACGACTTCGACAACTCGATCGCGCCGACCGACGATCCGTTCCGGGTCGCCGCCGACCGGGTCACCGATCACGTGCTCGCCTGGGTGTCGCGCAACCAGGCCGCGAAGTGGTTCATGTGGGCGCACTACATCGACCCGCACGGCCGCTACGTCGCCCATCCCGACGTCGTCGACTACGGCTCGAGCGAGCCCGACCTCTACGACGCCGAGATCCAGTGGACCGATCAGGAGGTCGGCCGCCTGCTCGACCAGCTGCGCCGGCTGCCGAGCTTCGCGGACACCATCGTCATCCTGACCAGCGACCACGGCGACTCGATGGGCGAGCACAACGTGCCGCTCGGCACGCACGGCACCGCGCTGTACCGCGAGCTCCAGCACGTGCCCATGATCTTCTTCATCCCCGACAACAAGCCGCGCATCGTCCGCGGCGCGGTCACCAACCTCGACATCGTCCCGACCGTCGCCGCGCTGTGCGACATCGACGTCCACGACCTGTCGTTCGAGGGCAAGAGCCTGGTGCCCCAGCTGTTCTACGACCACGCCGAGGACCCCGACCGCATCGTGTTCGCCGAGACCAACGCGCCCCAGAAGGAGCGCGCCGCGATCTCCGAGCGCTGGAAGCTGATCTACTACTTCGGGTCGAACCTCTACGAGCTCTACGACCTCGCCGCCGACCCGTGGGAGCACACCAACCTCGCGCCGCAGGCCCCGCCGGCGTTCGCCGCCATGAAGCAGGCGCTGCAGGCCTGGATGGACCGCGTGATGTACGTCCGCGACCCCCGGTTCAACCAGGCCTACCGCCAGCTCGCCGACGTCGTGCTGTCCTCCGCGCCGGCGCCGCAGGTCACCACCGCCGGCCAGACCCTCGATGGCATCGCGATCCTCGGCGCCGGCATCGCCGACGGCCACGCCGTCACCCCCGGCGCCCGGCTCGACGTCCACGTCTACTTCCACGTCGAGCATCCGACCGCCACCGCCTACCGCTTCCAGCTCGCCGCCTGGCCGATCGACCCGGCCGACCCGACCGCCGCCCCCGCCCCCGGCCGCATCCTCCGCACCAGCCTGCGCGCCACCGCCGGCGGCGCGTTCTCCACCGAGCGCTGGAAGCCGGGCGACCACGTCCGGGAGCGCTTCCCGCTCACCATCCCCCCCGACTGGCCTCCCGGCACCATCGGCCTGGGCCTCGTGGCCGAGGATGCCGCCGGCAAACTCCACGTGCCAACCGGCGACCAGCTCGCCGGTGACCCTACGATCGCGGTGTTAGGCACGATCCCGGGAAGCTCGCCCCCACCCCGGCCGTAGTAGGATCCAGAGCCATGCGGCCGCTGTACGACCTCGCGAGCGTGTTTGCGGACCAGATCCGTACGGGGGAGACCGAATCGTCTCGCGTGTACGAGCCGGTGATCGGCCTCGTCACCGACAACAAGGACCCCGACAAGCTCGGCCGGGTCAAGCTCAAGATCCCGATCCTGTCCGACCAGGACACCACCTACTGGTGCCCGATCATCATGCTCGGCGCCGGCAAGAACCGCGGCTGGTTCTTCATCCCCGACAAGGACGACGAGGTCCTCGTCATGTTCGAGCACGGCGACCTCAACCGGCCGCTCGTGGTCGGCGCGCTGTGGAACGGCAAGGACAAGCCGCCCGACAAGAACTCCGGCGGCAACCCGCGCCGCGTGCTCAAGTCGCGCCTGGGCTCGAAGATCACCTTCGACGACGACAAGCAGCAGCTGATCATCGAGGACGGCGTCGGCAAGGGCAAGATCACCTTCGACAGCCAGGCCAACAAGATCACGATCGAGGCGATCGACGGCGACGTCTGCTTCCAGACCCCGGCCGACGACATGACCATCGTCGCCCAGTCGATCGAGATGACCGCCAACACCAACCTCGAGATCCACGCCGGCGACGCGATGCAGTGGGGCGCCGGCGGCAGCGCCACCATCAAGAGCTCGGGCACCACGCTGTCCGGCTCCAAGGTCAACACCAACTGCGGCTCGGCCCAGATGCCCAGCGCGCCGACCACCAGCCCGCAGGACGTCGCCGACCCCTACGGGTCGTGAGCGCCAGGACACGCTGACCGACGCGTCGGCGTGACATCACCCTGGCTCGCAGCGGATCGCTCCCCGACCGGCGCGATGGCTCGATGTGTCCTGCCGCTGACCGGCCGACTTGCTTCGCGGCCCACGCACGGTAGCTCTGGACCATGCGCTTCGCCGACCTGAAGAACGATTACATCTTCCGGCGCATCTTCGGTACGCATCCGGACATCCTTCGCGGGCTGCTCAACGATCTGCTCGAGCGCAGGGACGCCCAGATCATCGAGCAGATCGAGTACCTGCCCAGCGAGCAGGTTCCCATGGCCGAGGGGGGAAAGCTGTCGATCCTGGACGTCCGGTGCAGGGATCGGGCGGGCACGACGTTCGTGGTCGAGATGCAGCTGATCCACCACCCGGGCTTCATCAACCGCGTCGTGTACAACGCGTGCAAGGCGTACGCGGGCCAGCTCAAGGAGGGCGACTGGTACACGAAGTTGACCGACGTCGTGGCCATCTCCATCTGCGACTTCGATCTGTGGCCGGACGAGGAGCAGGACAGGCAGGGGCTTCCCCGGGTGCCGATGCTGAGCCGGTGGAACATGACCGAGCGCGCCTCTACGAATCATGGGCTGTTGCAGGTTCAATATGCGTTCCTGGAGCTGCCCAAGATGCCGGATCGATGGCCCGAGGCTCCCGGGGCCGACCTCTGGGCCTGGCTGTTCGTGCACGCGCCCGAGCTGACCGAGATACCAGCCGACCTCACGCCTGGGCCCTACCGGGACGCGCTTGAGCTGGCCAACAAGGCGCAGTTCACGGTGGCCGAGCTCCAGGCCTACGAGAAGGTGAGGGATGAGATCCGGCAGGTGCTCGAGATCGCCGACGCCCGCTGGGCCGAGGGCAAGATCGAGGGCAGGATCGAGGGCAAACGCGAGACGCTCCTCCGCCTCCTCGTGCGTGCCGGGATCGCGCTGACGGACGCCGAACGGGCTCGCATCGCCGCATGCATCGATGCCAACGTCCTCGACGGATGGATCGACCGTGTCTTCAGCGCGAAGACCGCCGCCGAGGTGCTCACCTGATGCGGGCCAACCGCTTCGATGCGCGGATCCGTCGGATATGTGCGAGCAGCTCGTCGGAGTCGTCGGGATTCAGGTTTGCTGTGGACTCGAGCCGCTCGCTGCAGGCGCGCCGAAGGGCCGGAGAGATCCGACGCCGGTTCCGGTCTCGGAGCGCCTGGGCTCGGACACCGCGTGAGCCTCGCCGGCTGCGCCTAGCGTACCTCGGGGGCGTTCCACGGTGTCTGTGTTGCTGGCCGTCATGGCCACTGTCCTGTTCGATGCGGGAGTCTCGGCCGGGGGAGTGCCGCAGGCCGCAGGCGACGAGCACCGCCCCGAGCACGACGCCCCGCGCCGACGCCGTCCTGATGGCGCCCCGATCAGCAGGTGAAGGTGCAGTTGCGGCACGAGTCGGTGCACGGATCGGTGCACGGGTTGCTGCACCTCAGCAGCGTCAGGGCCCCGCCGGCGACGTTCCCGAGCTCCTGCGTGCCGAGCGTGCGGACGGTGGTGGACGACAACACGAGCTTGCGTCTGGAGATGGTCTTCTTCACGTTGCTTTCCCCTTTGCGCCCCGGTGATCGGGGCGACAACCATCGCAGCGCCCGCGAGGCGCATGCCGGGCCGCGCGCGGCGAGCCGCTACTGCGCCAGCGAGTAGCTCTCGCTCTTGGGCTCCTGGAGCCGGGTGACCGGCTTGTCGGGCGGGACCTTGGCGTCGGGATCGGTGCTGGTGCCGCGGCGGACGTACTCGGTGACCGGCTTGTACTCGACCGTCCACTTGTTGGACCTGGCCAGCTTGCCGTCCTTGTAGAACCGGCGGAACCGCTCGAGCTTGTAGCCGTTGAACCCGGCCTGGTCGATCGACGTCGCGTCCTGGGCCATCTCGTCGTCGAGCCGCTCCTCGGTCGCGTACGGCGTCGACTCGAGGACCTTGCGCTCGAACACGATCTTGTCCCACGGGCGGGGCTTGCCGAGGACCTCGACCAGCGCCTCGCCGTTGGCGACGCGGTAGTGGAGGACGACCGGGAACTCGTAGGGGTTCTTGAGCTTGAGGTCGGTGTTGGGCCACACCACGGTGGCGTCGAACCCGAGCGGGGTGTACGCCGATGGCCGCGAGTGGTTGGTGGTCTTGACGACGTCGAGCCCGGCGAAGAACGCCGCGCCGAACAGCGTGGTCGAGATCTGGCAGGTGCCGCCGGCCAGGCCGTCGACCATCTCGCCCGCGGTGATCACGTGCGCGATCTTGTAGCCCTCCTTCTCGGAGCGCTCGCCGACGGTGCCGTTGAACGACCACTCCTGGTCGGGCTTGAGCACGACACCGTTGATCTTGCTGGCGGCGAGCTTGAGGTTGAAGTTGCGATCGCGGTCGGTGACCGGGAACTTGGTCAACCAGTGGCCCAGCACGGTGGAGATGTCGTCGATGCCGAGCGTCTGCCTGGTGACCTGGGCGGGGACGGCGACGTGGACCAGCTCGAGCCGCGGCACGCCCTGGCGCGCGGCGGCCTCGAGCGCGGGCAGCGACGCCCACACGTCGAGCGCCTGGCCGGGCCGGTCGTCGTGGATCTTGCGCTCCTCGAGGTCGAGGTAGGCGTTGACCGGCGACACGTCGTGGCTCGCCTTGATCGCGAGCAGCGCCTTCTCGGCCTGGGCGCGGTCGATCCGCAGCGGCAGGCTGCCGTGGGCGGCGAGCGCCGCGAGGTCGCCCTGGACGCCGCGGGCCTCGTCGACGTCGACCGCCGCACCGAGCTCGGCCCACGTGCGCGTCACGCTGCCGTGCGCGGTGACGAGCTCGACCGGGCGCGCGACGTAACCGGCGAGGCCGGCGGGCGCGACGCCGGCGGCCTGCGCGCGGGGCTCGACCGCCGGGCGAGCCGGCGCGACCGGGGTCGCCGCGCGCGCCTCGCGCTGCGAGCCGAGCGCGAGGTAGCCGGTGAGGAAGCCCGCAGCGACGACCGCCATGCCGCCCGCCACACCGAGCAGCACAGCACCTTGGGGATGAGACCGGGTGCCACCAGACTGCAACATCGTTATCCTTCTTATCACGAGCGGTTAGGCTTTCCGTGTGCAGGGCCAGGGCCACTCGCGATTTCCGCGATCGCCTGGATCGCCGGATAGTTGCAACGGCCGTGTCACGGCGCACCCACCGGGTGTGTCCGTGCTGCCACGCGGTTTGACAGGGGGCATCCCATGGTGCAGCCTGCGATCGATGTCCTCCTCGCTCGTCCAGCGCAACAAGGTGGTGGCCAAGCGCAAGGGCACGATCGCGGTGGTGACTGCGGCAGGCGCCGGGCTGGTCGCCGTCGCGGGGGCCCCGGTGGTCGCCATCGTCGGTCTGGCGGGCGCGGCATACCTCACCTGGGACTGGTTCTCGTTCCGGGTCAAGAACGGCATGCGGTTCTGATCGAGGCGTGAGCGACGCAAGCTTCGCGCAAGGCCTGCTCGGGGTCACGCTCGACGGACGCTACCGGCTCGACGCCGTGCTCGGCGAGGGTGGGATGGGATCGGTGTTCCGCGCGACCCACCTGGCGATGGATCGCAAGGTCGCGGTCAAGCTGCTCAAGCCGCACCTGACCGGGGACAAGATCGCGCTGGAGCGGTTCAGCCGCGAGGCGCGCGCGACGCTCAAGGCCGGCTCGCCGCACGCGGTCCAGGTGCTCGACTTCGGGATCACCCCGCTCGGCGACTACTACATGGTGCTGGAGTACCTCGACGGCCGCACCGTGCAGCGCGAGCTGGAGATCGACGGGCCGTTCGCGCCGCCGCGGGTCGCCCACATCGCACGCCAGGCGCTGCACGCGCTCGGCGCGGCCCACGCCCAGGGGCTGATCCACCGCGACGTCAAGCCCGAGAACCTGTTGCTGATGCGGGTCGGCAGCGACGGCGACTACACCAAGATCCTCGACTTCGGCGTCGCCAAGCTGATGCAGGGGTCCGCGGGCGATCCGGCGCAGCTCGCGCTGACCGCGGCCGGCATGGTGTTCGGTACGCCCGAGTTCATGTCGCCCGAGCAGGCCTGCGGCCAGCCGCTCGATGGCCGCAGCGATCTGTACTCGCTCGCCGCGACGATGTTCGTGATGCTGACCGGCACGACGCTGTTCGAGGGCGCGACGGCGATCGAGTGGTTGACCCACCACGTGCGCACGCCGGCGCCCCAGCTGGCGATGGTGCGGCCCGAGCTGGCGGCCTATCCCGAGCTCGACCAGCTCCTGCAGCGCTGCCTCGCCAAGCAGCCCGAGCTGCGGCCCGGGACCGCGGCCGAGATGGCGCACCTGCTCGCCGAGCTGGAGCCGGCGCTGGCGCGCAGCCCGGCGAGCGCCCCGCCGCGAACCGCGAGCAAGCCGGGGCCGATCCACGCGTCGGGCTACGTCGAGGTGCTGCGCGACCCGGGGAGCACGCTGCTGCCGGCCGTCGCGGCGCCGCCGACCACGGGGCCCCCGTTCCCCGGTGGCCCCGCCGCGCTCCCGCAGATCGCCCCGCCGCCGTTCGCCGCCGGCCCCGCCGCCGCGCCCCGGCCGCCGCCCGATCGCAGCGTGGCCGCGCCGGCCGCCGACCCGCCGGC
>JBGQCL010000196.1:0-20083 GCA_041495365.1 Kofleriaceae bacterium
CGGCGTTCGGCGCCGCCGCGATCCATGTCGGCGCCATGGTCCCGACCGGGACCACGCCGCCGCCGCCGCCCGCCAACCGCGTGCTGCAGACCGGCGCCGGCGGGACCAGCCAGACCACCGGCGACGCCTGGAAGTGAGCGCGCGACCGCCCGGCGGTGTCATCAGGCGACCGTGGCCGCCCGCGATGACCGCCGGGCCGCCGCCGCGCGTACCGACTACAGCGAGAAGATGAACGCCAGGACGTTGGCCTGGTTGGTCGCGCTGAGGTTGGCGAAGTTGGCCGCCGCCGTCGCGGCCTGGCCGCCGTGGCGCGCGATCGCAGCCGACGCCGTCAGGCTCGCGCCGTCGTGCATGAACCGGGTGCGCGCACCGATGCCCCACAGCGGCGCGGTACGGACCTGGAGGCGCGTGCCCTGGCCGCCGTTCTGCACGATGCCGTCGCCGGTGCCGATGTTGTGGAGCAGGTAGTCGCCGAACGGGTGGATGTTCTTGTCACCGAGCGCGGCCGACACGGTGAGCGCGCCGCCGTTGATCAGCGTGTTCGCCGCGGCGGTGGTGATGGTGCCGACGTGGCAGGTCGCGCAGCCGATCTGGTTGAACGTGGTCTGGCCGGCGGTGACCTGGGCGTTGATCGGGCCGCGCGGCGGCGCCTTCAGGCAGCGCATGAACGTCGTGAACTCGTCGATGTCGCCCGCGTCATCCTCGCCGGTCGCGGTCGGATCGCCCTTGCCGTCGAACGTACCGCCCTGGACGTTGGTCCCGTTGGACGTGTTCTCGGTGTTCAGCAGCCGGTTGGTGACGCCCATCTCGTTGAGGTAGGCATCCGCGGCGAACGACAGCAGGGTGGAGTGCTGGTTCTTCCAGCCGAACCGGGCGGTGCGGGTCTGGCCCGGAGCCTCGAGCACCGGGACCTGGATCACCGTGCCGCGCTGCGCGGCCGGCTGGGCCGCCGCGATGGCCGCCAGCGTGTTGCTGTTGATCGACTCGACGAAGCCATCGCCCGCCAGGCTGAGCGTGAGCCGGAGCGTCTGGACCTCGTTGCCCGACAGGATGTGCTCCTGGATCGAGCGGTCGTTGGCGCGGTCGTTGATCAGCGAGCCGCCCGGGTGGTCGACGAAAAACAGGCCGTTGAAGTGACCGGCGCGGAGCTCGGTGACCTGGCTGCCGGTGCCGCCAAAGAGCTTGAGGTTGGTGTCGTCTTCGTGACCTTCCGCGGTTCCGCGCGGGCTCTCGTGGCAGCTGATGCACGACACGTTGTTGAACGTCGGGCCCATGCCGTCCTCGAACGCCTCGACCTCCGAGAACGTGAGGCCCGTCGCCTTGAACTCGTCCTGGGTGCAGTTCCCGTTGCTGAGGCCGTCGAAGCCTTGCGGCGCCTCGGTGACCGCGTTGACGTGCGGGCCCTGGGCAGGGTCATCCTCCTGGGTCGCGACCGCGACGCCGGGGTCCTGCGCGGCGGGATCGGTTGCCGTGCGGTCGCCCGGAGCCGAGCACGATGCGATGAACAGTGAGGCCGGCAGGATCAGCGAGGCAGTCGCGAGATGGCGAAATGGTTTCATGACTGTGATTCTCCTGGGGATTACAAAGCGATTGGCGGGTGGGGTTGCACCCAAGACAGCGATGGGCACAGCGCGTCGACGGACCGCGAACCATCCTCCTTCCAAGGTGATTCCGAAGCACATGGGGTACCGCGTTCGTGCCTGGCCCTCTTGACGTGCAGCACTCTGTCGATTGCCCAACCCCGCGTCAATCACCATTCCACTAATACACTCTTCGCAGGGTCTGTGATCATGAAACGATCAGCCCTCACTCCCGCATTACGAGGCCCGACTGTCAGTTTTCCAAGGAGGCGTTCTGCCCCAGTGGGATAATCGCCTCAGTTTTCTGGCTGGCGGTCACCGACGAGTCCATCAGCGCAATGCGATCGTGAGACGCATAATACGTAAAAACGATCGTCTATCTTGGTTCAAGAATAACCTGTCCACTGGTGCTCGTGGTATGCACTCCCGGCGGCGCGGCAGGGGCAAGTACCCTGCTCACGAATTACCTGTCCATGGCAATCCCCGTCACGCTGATCCGAGCGAAGTTCCTCGCCCTGAAGCCGGTGATGGATGAACGACTGGCGCGGTTGTGGGCCGGCGCCGAGGCCGAGGCGATCGGCGCCGGCGGGATCACGCTGGTCGCCGCGGCGACCGGCATGTCGCGGACCACGATCCGCGCCGGACGCGACGAGCTGCGCAAGGGCGTCGCCGCGTGCGACGTGGTCAAGGTCCGCCGCGCCGGCGCCGGGCGGCCTGCGATCGAGAAGCGGAAGCCGGAGATCATCGACGCCCTGGAGCACCTCCTGGAGCCGGCGGTGCGCGGCGATCGCGAGTCGCCGCTGCGCTGGACCTCGAAGAGCACCCGCAAGCTGTCCACCGAGCTCGATCGCCAGGGCTACTCGATCAGCCCGCAGAAGGTCGCCCAGCTGCTCCATGCCGGCGGTTACCGGCTGCAGGGGCTGGACCGGCCGGTCGAGGGCGCGTCCCACGCGCTGCGCGGTCCGCAGCTCGCGCTGATCAACGAGCGCGTCAAGACGTTCCAGTCGCGCGGCGCGCCGGTGGTCGCGGTCGACACCCGCAAGCAGCGGGTCCCGGCGCTCGACCCCGGCGGCGCTGCCCGGCGGCGGGACAACCCACCGCTGGCCGCGCACGACGCACGCGCGCGCGGGCCCGACGCGCTCGCTCCGCCCGGCGGGTCCGAGGTCGCGCACGACGCCGGCCGGCTGAACGCCGAGGTCGATCCCGACACGCCGGCGTTCGCGGTCCGCGCGATCTCCGACTGGTGGGAACACATGGGCCGGCGCACCTGCGTCGGTGCGACCGAGTTGCTCGTGATCGCTGCGGCCGGCGGCGACTGCGCGCAAGCGCGCCGGTGGCGGGCCGAGCTCCAGCTGCTCGCCGACCGGACCCGCCTGGCGATCGGGGTCTCGCACTTCCCGCCGGGCACCGCGAAGTGGACGCAGATCGAGCACTGTCTGATCTTCCGCGTCACCGAGTGCTGGTCCGGCCGCTCCACGATCCATCGCAGCGAGACGGGGGGTGGAGGGGGCGAGACGGGGGGGGTGGGGGGCGAGACGGGGGGTGGGGGGGGCGAGACGGGGAACGGGCATCCCGATGGCCTCGCAGGCGAGGCGCCGGGCGGAGGCCCGCGTGGGCTCCATCGAGAGACGGCGGTGCAGCTGATCGGCGGCTCCCGTCCGCTGGCGGGCCCCGCTGCCCTGCCCGCACTCGACGCGCACGGGCTTCCCGCCGGATGGAACTACACCATTCACCCCCGCCGTGACCGCTGGTGATCCCTGGACCGGCGTCGAACTCGAACCGCAGTGGCCTTGAAGAGGACCGGATGAGCGATCTCCAGAGCAAGGTAAACCGCACCGTGCAGGGCTTCGTCGCGGAGGTCATCGACCTCGTGCGCCACACCGCGGTCGAGACGATACAGGTCGCGTTCGCCGACCCCGCGGCGACCGGCGCCGAGGTGGCGGACGCCGATCGCGGTCCGGCGGCGCACGCGATCCGACGGCGCACGCCGGAGGACCTCGACGCCCTGGCGAAGCGCCTCGCGATCGTCATCCGGGCCAACCCCGGCCTGCGGATCGCCGAGCTCGGCGAGCGGCTCGGCACCCCGCCCCGTCGCCTCACGGTGCCGATCCGCAAGCTGATCGCCGAGGGCGCGATCCAGGCCCGCGGGATCCGACGCGCGACCACCTACTTCGCCCCGGCCGCCTCGAATCCGCCCGACGCCGAGCGAGCGACCGCGCCGGCCGGAGGAGTCGCCGGCGCCCCCGGCCAGCACGCGGTCGCTCCGGCCGGCGGCGGGTTCGATGCGGAGTGGTACCGCTGCCTCGCGGGCGTCTACATGCTCGCCCACAAGCTCCAGAAGTGAAGAGCTGCTGATCCGTGGACAGGATGTTCGAGACACTGTATCGCAATCGCCATCTCGGGCCGGCGCGGCGATCGGCGAACCGCTATCGCGCCGCGGCGGCGCGGCTGCGACGGACCACCGAGTCGATCGTGACGGTGACCAGCAGCACGCCGCCGGTGACCATGAACTTGATCCCCGAGCTCAGCGACAGCAGGTCCATGCCGTTCGAGATCGACTGGATCACCATGGTGCCGAGCAGCGCGGCCCACATCGAGCCGCGGCCGCCGAACAGGCTGACCCCGCCGATCACGGCCGCCGCGATCGCGTTGAGCAGCACCTGGCCCTGCCCCGCCGACTGGTTGACCGCGAGCAAGCGCGACGCGCCGAGCACGCCGCCCCACGCCGCGAACATCGAGCACAGCGCGAACACCGCGATCCGGACGCGCTGGACCGGGATGCCGGCGCGCCGGGCGGCCTCGGCGTTGCCGCCGATCGCGTAGATCATCCGGCCGAACCGGGCCCGGCGTAACACGAAGTCCATCACGATCACCGCGGCGAGCAGAAACACCAGGCTCAGGCTGATCCCGCGATCGGCGGCGAGCGCGACGACCGCGACGACCGCGCACACCGAGATCGCCACCGCCCGGACCGCGGCGAACGCGAGCGATGGCACGGTGAGGCCCGCGGCGCGGCGGCGGCGGTGAGTCACCAGCGGGCCGATCGCGACGTAGACCGCGAACAGCGCGGCGCAGCCGTACGCGGCAGGGCCGGTCAGGAACGTCCCGGCGAGCTCGGTGATGAACGCATCGCGGACGTTGACCGTCCCGGTCCTGCCGAGCACCAGCAGCACGCCACCGCCCCACGCGCTGAAGCCCGCGAGCGTCACGATGAACGACGGGATGCCAAACAGCGTGCTCCACGCGCCCTGAAGCGCGCCGATCCCTGCCCCGGCCGCCAGCGCGATGGCAACGGCGACCGGGCCGGGCAGCCCGACGTTGACGGAGTACACCGCCATGATCGCCGCACACACTCCGCTGGCCACCCCGGCGGAGAGATCGATCTCGCCGAGCAGCAGCACCAGCACCAGGCCGATCGAGATGGTCCCTCCCGCCGCCATCTGCAGCGTCAGGTTGACCAGGTTGAACGGACCGAGGAACCTGCCGTCGGACGTGACCTGGAAGATCGTCGCGATCACGACCAGGCTCACCATCACCGGGAGCTGGCCGACGTCCCCCGACCGCAGCCGCTGGCGGTACTCGGCCAGCACGCCGCGCACCCCGCCAAGCTCGGCGATCACCCGCGGATCCTGGTCCAGCGTGCTGCTCATGCCGGCGTCTCGCGGTGGCCGATCGCCCCCTCGGACACCGTCGGCACCTCGCCGCTGTTCGACGCAGCGCCGGTCATGAACGCGATCAGCTGCTCGCGGCTGGTCGCCCTGGCGTCGTACGTGCCGACGTAGCGGCCCAGCCGCAGGACGGTGATCCGGTCGGCGACCTCGTACACGTTGGCGAGGTTGTGGCTGATCAGCACCACGCCCAGGCCCTGCGCGCGCAGCCGCTTGATCAGCTCGAGCACCTCGTGGGTCTGCGCCATGCCGAGCGCGGCGGTCGGCTCGTCGAGGATCACGACCTTGTTGTCGCCCAGCACCGAGCGAGCCACCGCGACCGACTGGCGCTGCCCGCCGGACAGCGCCGCGATCGGGATCCGCACGCTGGGGATCTTGACCGAAAGCCGGCGCAGCACCTCGACGGCGCGGCGCTCCATCGCGACCTCGTCCATCACGCCGAGCGGCCCGCCCGGCGTGGCGAGCTCGCGGCCGAGGAACAGGTTGGCGACCACGTCGAGGTTGTCGCACAGCGCGAGGTCCTGGTAGACCGTCGCGATGCCGAGCCCCGTCGAGTCATTCGGCGTGGCGATCGCGACCTGCTTGCCCTGCCAGCGGATCGTGCCGCGGTCGGCGCGGTAGATGCCGGAGATGATCTTGATCAGCGTCGACTTGCCGGCGCCGTTGTCGCCGACGAGCGCGACGACCTCGCCGGGGAACACGCTGAACTCCACGTCCTCCAGCGCCTGGACCGCGCCGAACCGCTTGCTGACGCCATGCAGCTCCAGCAGCGGCCGGCGGGCCGCGGGGTCGGACGTGCCGCGATACGGACTGGCCATCGGAGAGACGACTACTCGCTACGGTGCGGGGGTTGCCGGCTGGTTGCCGGCTGGTTGCCGGCTGGTTGCCGGGCTATTTAATGTTCGCAGCCTGGCAGGGGGCCTCGTACCCCTTGCACAGCTTGGCCACCGTGTCCGGACCGTAGAACTTGTCCTTGACGATGGTATCGGCGACCGACCTGGTGGTGCCGCCGCCGGCCGCGGTGACCGCGATCGGAGTCAGCAGCACCGACGGGATGTCGGCGGTGCCGTTGTTGACCTTGCTGTTGACCACATCGGCCGCGGGCTTCTCGCCCTTGAACAGCGCGCACGCGAGCTCGGCTGTCTTCTCGGCCTCGGGCTGGATCGCCTTGTACACGGTGAGGTACTGCTCGCCGCTCAGGATGCGCTGGACCGCGGCGACCTCGGCGTCCTGGCCGGTGATCGGCCGGGTCTTGGGATCGATCCCGGCGGCCTTCATCGCGGCGATCGCGCCGCCGGCGGTGCCATCGTTGGCGCAGTACGCGCCGTCGAACCCGTCCTTGCCGACCGCGGCGATGAACTGCTCCATCAGCTGCTGGGCCTCCTCGGGCTTCCAGTTGGCCGCGGCGTCCTCCTTGACGATGTCCACCTTGCCGTCGAGCACGCTGTGGGCACCGTTCTTGAACAGCGTCGCGTTGTTGTCGGTCGGCGAGCCGTTGATCATCGTGATCTTCGGCTTCGCGTTGCCACTGCTGGTCAGCTTCTCGAGCAGGGCCTGGGCCTGCAGCTTGCCGACCCGCTCGTTGTCGAACGACACGTAGTAATCCGGGATCGAGCCGCCCTTGATCAGCCGGTCATAGCTGATCACCGGGATGTTCTTGGCCTTGGCACTCTTGACGACCGCGCCCGCGGCGTCGCCGTCGACCGGGTCGTACACCAGGACCTTCGCGCCGCGCGCGATCGCGGCCTCGGCCTGCTGCTGCTGGTCGGCCGCGACCTGGTTGGCGTTGGAGTACACGATCTCGACGCCGGGACACAGTTGCTTGAACTTCGCCTCGAAGAACGGCCGGTCCGCCGACTCGTAGCGCGTGGTCTGCGACTCCGGCAGGAGCAGCGCGATGCTGCCGCCGCTGCCGCCACCGCCCTCCTTGTTCTTCTTGCAACCGGCCGCCGCGAGCGTCGCGACGAGCGCAGTCGAGAGCAAAACAGCCGACCCGATCGAATTGGATAGTCTCATTGAATGCCTCCAGCGCCCCGGTGGGGGGCGGATCGCAACGACTCGACCGTATGGCGGTGGCGGCCCGGGATCAACAGCCGCATGCCTCGATCGCGGGAGCGCCGCCTGGAAACCGCGTTGCCAAATGCAACGCGAAATCTGCGCGTTCGGTCAGCTCGCGCGGCGCTCGGCGCCGGGCCGCGCGTCGACCGTGCGCGGAAACGCCTTGCCGTCGGTGTCGAACACGTGGAGCCCCCCCCCGGGGGGGATGCCGATCTCGATGGGCTCGCCCGCCCGGGTCAGGCTGGCGCCGGGTCGAACGATTTGCGGACATCGCGCAGGACGACGGTGGCCATGTGCGGCGATCCGACCACGGCCGGTCGCTGCAGTTCAAGCCGGTGGCGGCGGTTCGATGGCGATGACGAATCCGCCGTTCGACGCGCAGTGTCGATCGCCGCGCCAGATATACTGGCGGCGCATGCAGCCACGCCACCGGCGCATCGCCTCGCGCCTCGCGGCTGCGATCGCCGCGCTCGTCGGCCTCGCGGCCGTGTACCAGATCTACCTCGCCGGCAGCCCGGTGCTCGCCGCCGCGTGCGCCGGCGGGTTCGGCCTCACGTACTTCGTGTACACCGCGCGGCGCGCGTACACCTATCGCTATCTGTTCCCCGGGCTCGCGGGCATCGCGCTGTTCATCGTGCTGCCGCTGATCTACACGGTGTGGATCGGGTTTACCAACTACAGCTCGAAGAACCTCCTGACCCTGGAGCGCACCACCGAGGTCCTGCTCGGCGAGGTCTACGAGCGCAGCAACGTGCGCTACCAGTTCACCCTGCACGCCGCCGACGGCGGGTTCCGCGTCGTCCTGCACACCGGAGACGAGGATGATTCGGCCGCACCGGCGACCACCCTGGAAACCACCGGATCCGGGACGGCCGGCTCGGGGTCCGGCGCAGGACCTGCCGGCGCCGGGTCGACAGACGCAGCCGCTGCCGGATCGGGCTCGGCCGCGGGATCGGGGTCGGCGGCATCGGCTCCAGGACCGCCGACCGTGTTCGTCTCCGATGTGGTGCCGCTGCTCGACAGCTCGCCGCAGCGGATCGCCGTCCGGCCGCTCGCCGGGTCCGGGGTGGTCCCCGGCGACGCGCTGCCGCTCAAGGACGTGATCGCACACCGCGACGCGATCCGGGCGCTGACCGTGCGGTTCCCGGATGGCACGGCGGCCCAGATGGCGAGCCTGCGCGAGTTCACGCCGTACCAGGCGCTGTACCAGCGAAACCCCGACGGCTCGCTGACCAACCGGCAGACCGGCGCGCGGATCACCCCCAACCTGACGACCGGGTTCTACGAGACCGGCTCCGGCCAGCGGATCGAGCCCGGGTTCCGGGTCGGCGTCGGGCTCGACAACTACACGCGGGTGTTCACCGACTCCCGGTTCCGCGGGCCGTTCATCCGCGTATTCCTCTGGACCGTGGTGTTCGCGACGGTGACGGTGGTGTTGACCGCCGCGCTCGGCATGCTGCTGGCCGAGTTGCTGAGCTGGGACGGCCTGCGGTTCGCGGGGCTGTACCGCGTGCTGCTGTTCCTGCCCTACGCGGTGCCGAGCTTCATCTCGATCCTGGTGTTCAAGGGGCTGTTCAACCGCAACTTCGGCGAGATCAACCTGATCCTCGACGCGCTGCTCGGGCTCCGGCCGAACTGGACCGGCAACGCGATGCTCGCCCGCCTGATGATCCTGATCGTCAACACCTGGCTCGGATACCCCTACTTCATGCTGATCTGCATGGGGCTCCAGAAGTCGATCTCGCACGACCTGTACGAGGCGTCCGCGCTGGCCGGCGCCGGCCCGCTGACCAACTTCTTCCAGATCACCTGGCCGCTGATCCGAAAGCCGCTCACCCCGCTGCTGGTGTCGTCGTTCGGATTCAACTTCAATAACTTCGTATTGATCTACTTGCTGACCCAGGGCCGGCCGGACTTCCTGGACACCAACGTCCCCGCCGGCGAGACCGACATCCTGGTGAGCTACACCTACCGGATCGCGTTCGAGGACTCCGGCCAGCAGTTCGGCCTGGCCTCGGCGATCTCCACCGTGATCTTCGCCGTGATCGCGATCCTGTCGGTGATCAACCTCCGGCTCACCAAGGTCAACGTCGAGGACAAGCGCTGATCCGCGCAGGAGCTCGCCATGCCCATCGTCGTCAGCAAGCGCCATCGATGGCGGGTGGTCGCCGGCCACGGCTTCCTCATCGTGTTCCTGCTGTTCACGCTGTTCCCGCTCGCGATGGTGATCTCGATCTCGCTGCGCCCCGGCAACTTCGCGATGGGCTCGTTGATCCCCGAGCACATCAGCTTCGAGCACTGGCGGCTCGCGCTGGGGCTGTCCTACGTCGACGTCGACGGCCGCGTGATCACGCCGCCGTTCCCGGTGATGCACTGGCTGTGGAACTCGATCAAGGTCGCCGGTGTCTCGGCGGCGCTCATGGTCGTGCTGTCGACGACGTCGGCCTACGCGTTCTCGCGCCTCAAGTTCCGCGGCAAGGCCCTGACGCTCAACGCGATCATGCTGCTCCAGATGTTCCCGGCGGTGCTCGCGCTGGTCGCGATCTACACGATCTTCGACGTGATCGGCCAGCACGTGTCGTGGCTGAGCGTCGACTCGCTACCATCGGTCGTGATCGCCTACCTCGGGTACATCGCGCTCCACATCTGGACGATCAAGGGCTACTTCGACACGATCCCGACGGAGATCGAGGAGGCCGCCCAGGTCGACGGCGCGACCCCGTTCCAGGCGTTCCGCCGCGTCCTGCTGCCGATGGCGGTGCCGATCCTCGCGGTCGTGTTCGTCCTGGCGTTCATCTACTGCATCATCGAGTACCCGATCGCCTCGGTGCTGCTGCAGAGCGAGGACCGGCTGACCCTCGCGGTCGGCTCGCGGCTGTACCTCTACGAGCAGCGCTACCTGTGGGGCGACTTCGCGGCGGCGGCCGTGCTGAGCGGCCTGCCGATCACCGCGGTGTTCCTGCTCGCGCAGCGCTGGATGGTGTCGGGGCTGACGGCCGGCGGCCTCAAGGGCTGACCGGCCGTCGCCGTCACCACCAGGCCTCGGCCTGCACGCCCGCCGTCAGGCCGAGCGTGTCATTGGCGAACGGGGTGCCACCCACCTGGCCCTGACAAACCGGCCGCAAACTGGAATGGACGATCGAGATCTAGGGCGCCTTGATACGCTGCGCCGCGGCGTCGAGTGCCTCCTTGGGCTTCTGCCGTCCTCCGGTCATGTTCTCCAGCGCCGACGCGATCGCCGACCAGAACCGGCCCATCTCGGGCAGGCTCGGCATGAGCAGCCCGGTCTTGATGTTCTGCATGGTCGCCGCGATCAGCGGATCGGCCGCGCGGGTCTTGTAGAAGTCCTTGTGCGCGGTCACGCCGAGCGACACGTCGTCGTCGAGCGTCTTCAGCCCGTCCATCGTCAACAGGTAGTTCTCGATGAACTCCACCGCGAGCTCCTTGTTGTTGCTCGCCCGGTTGATCATCGCGCCCTGGACGCCGATGAACGCCTTGCTCGGCTTGCCGGCGATCGCCGGCAGCGGCGCGACCCCGAAGTCGACCTTGCTCTTCTTCAGGTTGTCCCACGCCCACGGGCCGGTGATCATCATGGCGATCTCGCCGTGGTTCATGGCGCCGTCCATCGCCGAGTAGCTCGCGCCCTTGGGCATCGCGCCGGACTCGATCAGCTTGACGAGCATCTCCGCGCCCTGGACCGCACCCTTGTTGTTGACGCCGACGTCCGTCGCCTTGTACGTGCCGTCCGGCGAGCGGCCGAACGGATACCCGCCATTGGCCGCCAGCAGCGGAAACGAGAAGTACGGCGTGTTGTAGTCCCACAGGATCGCGTGCTTGCCGTCCTTGGCGAGCTTCTTGTCGAGCGTCAGGATCTCCTCGAAGCTCGCCGGCGGCTTGCCGACCAGGGCCTTGTTGTAGATCAGGCCGATCGCCTCGATCGCGATCGGATACCCCCAGGTCTTGCCGCTGAACTTGAATGCATCCCAGCCGACCTGATCGAACTGACTCACGAACCTGGGCTTGGGATTGATCGGCTCGATCAGACCCGCCGAGACCCACTCGCCCGCGCGATCGTGAGCCCAGATGAGGATGCTGGGGCCGCCGTGCGCCGACGCGGCCTGCTGGAACTTCGCCGGCACATCCTGCGGATGCTCGACGATCACCTTGACGCCGGTGTCCTTGGTGAACTTCTCGCCGAGCTTGGCGAGCCCGGTGTAGGCCTTGTCGCCGTTGATCCAGATCTGCAACGTGCCTTTGTCATCGGCGTGTACGGTCGCCGCGACGAGCAACGACGCGCCAGCCAGGAGTCGAAGCGAGCGTGTGAGCTTGAGCATGAGTGGGTGTACCTTCCCTTCGGCGCTGTCACGGTAGGATGAATCGCGACGAGGATGCAACGAGATCGTCCGACGAGTCCCGGCGTGCAACCGCAACCCCTGCGCGATTTCGCGCGCCGCGTGCCGCCTCGGAACCGGCCGCTCGTTGCGATCGGCAACATGGTGTGTCCATGGAGCCGCAGCGCGATCGGGATTGTTGAGATTGGCAACGTCCAGGGCGCTGCATCCGTCATCTCGACACCATCGCCCGGCCGGATCGGCGCGCCGGCGCGCCCGTGCGCTAGCGCTTGCGGCCGAGCTCGTCGCCGCTGGTCACGGTCTCGTCGGCGGCGCTCCAGTCGACGAGCTGCTCGTCCTCGACGGCGAGCGCGTTCTTCCAGTCGTCCTTGCCGCCGACGAAGGTCTCGGAGTCGATGTAGTCCGACTCGGTCTGGCCGCGCTTGACCCGCGGCGGCGGCGCGCTGCGGTCGAGCGCAGCGAGACGGGAGGACGGGGCCGCGATGGCTTCGCCGGCCGTGCGCGGGGCAAAGCCCCCCGTGGAAAAGCCGCCCGTGGGATCGATCGCCGCCTCGGGCGGCGGCGGCACAGGCGCCGGCGCCTGGGGCCGACGCGTGTTGTTGGCCGCGAGCCGGCCGACCCCGGTGCTGGTCTGCCGGAACCGCTGGCTCGGTGCCAGCCGCGACCGCGCCTCCCCATCGCTGTCACCGGCGGCCGGCGCGGGGATGCTCGGGCCGACCGCGACCGGCATCGAGGGCGGCATCGTGGGCGACGTCGGGCGGGTCTCGGCCGGCGGCGGCGGCGGCGTGGGCAGCGGGATCGGCCGCGACGCGGATGCGGTGGCGTTCGGCCGCGAGCTCGTCGCCGCGGCCTGGCCGGGCGCCGCGACGACGCCGCCGCCGAGCGCGCGCAGCGCGAGCTCCTCGATGCAGGCCCAGATGATCGGCGCCGGGACGTGCTCGCACAGGTTCGGCACGCCGATGGTCTCGACCA
Source organism: Kofleriaceae bacterium (assembly GCA_041495365.1). GTDB lineage: Bacteria > Myxococcota_A > Polyangia > Haliangiales > Haliangiaceae > JABFXX01. The sequence continues at coordinate 12,631 of JBGQCL010000196.1, forward strand.
CGAGCTGGGCGTCGACCCGCGGCGCGCCGACGCACGCGGTGAGCAGCCGGGCCCACAGCGGCCGCGGCAGGTGCGCCGCGAGCACGTCGGGCGTGACGTGCCGGAGCACGTCGTCGGGGAGCGCGATCCCGAGATCGAGCGCCGACGACAGCGACGCGACGAAGAACGCCTTCATGTTCACGAGCTCACCGCTTTGTCGATCCCACGGGGGGCTTTGCCCCCCGCCCCGCCGGCGAAGCCGTCGGGGCCCCCACCCCCCGTCTCGCTTCGCTCGACGCCGGCGCGCGCCGCCGCCGCCGCGATGCACTGCCACAGGACCTCGTGCGGCAGGTGCTTGGCCATCACCTCGGGCGTGACGGTCTCCAGCACGCGCTCGGGCGTCATCGATCCCGCGGCCAGCGAGGCGGCGAGGACCTTGGACAGCAGCTCGGCGGGCAGGTGGCTGGCGAGCACGTCGGGTGTCGCGTGGGCCAGGACGTCGCTCGGCGCAAAGATGTCGTTCTCCAGGCCCGACTCCATCATCCGCGCGAACCAGGCCTGGCGCTGATCGTTGCTCATTCCCTCGCTCCTTGGATGCTGGCTGTCGACGTTACACCCTTTGCCAGGTAGGTAGGGGGCAGCAATCTCGCGAGATCGTTGGAATCGACTGCAATAGACTTGCAATGGCCGCCGCTGTCTTGCACGGTCAACAAGGGATGCCAGAGCCCCGAGCAAAGCTGTCGTCAGGCACCTTGCTCTACCGATTCCTCGCAGGAACGGTGGAAGTGCTGCTCGTGCACCCCGCCGGCAATTACAACCGGCGCGCCCCGTGGGGCATCCCGAAAGGTGCGCCGGATCCCGACGAGCCGCTGGAGGAGACCGCGCGCCGCGAGACGCTGGAGGAGACCGGCGTGCTGATCGCCGGCAAGCTGGTCGACTTCGGCCACGTCGACTACACGCGCTCGAAGAAGCGGGTCCACGCGTTCGCGGCGCCGGCGCCCGAGGGCGTGGTCCCGCGCTGCGCGTCGTGGGAGGTCGACAAGGCGGAGTTCATCGAGATCACGCGCGCGCGCCGCATCATCCACCCCGATCAGGCAGTTCTCCTCGATCGCCTGCAGCGTTACCTTGCCCCCGAGGTGCAGATCGAGGCGGAGAAGACCACGGCCTGAAGCTGACCTCCGTCTCCGATCCGAGATCGGCGGAGGCGCGTCGAGATCATCCGAGATCGAACGGCGTGAGGCGGTGCGCACATGCGCAGCGCACCGGACCGGGGCTCACGCCCCGCTCCCGTCGGTATCTCGACACCCAGGGTAGGGCAGGATTGTCTCGAAAGCTGACATGGTCGATTCGTCCTGGACAAAATTGGGGGCCATGGCACAGTGCGACGCTTTGGGCTGTCTCACCTGTCCCTGGTGTGAGGGCCCGCCAAGCCACTGATTCTGCGTGGCGTACACCGACCTGACCAGTCGGCTCGTTGTCTCGAAGAAGTTCGGTGCGCAACGTGCACGCTGGAACCTGCACGCGCCCTGGCTCGTAGTCCCTTTCGCAGGAATCACGGCGCGGATGCAACGGTTGCCGTTTGAGCGGCGTCTTACCCCGAGGACCAGGAGATACGCATGGCCACCACTCATACCCCAAGTCGCCGGCAGCGCCCACCGCGCCGTACGACCGCGAGCACGGCTCATGCGCGTCATCGGCCGGCGGGAGCGCGTCAGAGCCGAGCGGCCCCCGAAACCACCGTGGCGGAGCCGCCCGTGTGGGATGAGAAGGTCCTCGAGACCAAGGTCGAGGAAGTGGTCGTGGCCAAGGCCCCGCGTCCGATGCGGACGCCGGACTCCGACGATCACCTCGCGGCGTACTTCCGCCAGCTGGCGGAGCACGAGCTGCTGACTCCCGAGGACGAGCGCGAGCTGTCCCAGGGGATCGAGGACACCGAGATCCTGACCTGGGAGCGCGTGCTGTCGCGTCCGGACGCGATCCGCCCGCTGCTCGCGCTGATCGAGCCCAACCTCGAGCAACCTGTCAAGTTCCCGAAGTTGCAGAAGGTTCTTGACGACATGCTCCGGTCCAAGCGCGCGCGCAAGGACGACAAGCTGGTCAAGAAGCTCGTGGTCGCGGCCAAGGAGGCGGCGGCGCAGCTGCGCGCCCTCGACCTCGACCGCGTGCACATCGACGCGGTGGTCCGCGAGCTGTACCGCGCGCGCGAGGCTGCGATCACCGGCCTCGAGACCTGGTGGACCGACGGCGCCGCCAAGGACGCGGGCGCCTACGTCGACGAGGTTCGCCAGGCGCACCGCGACGCGATGAACCTGCGCGACGAGTTCGTGCGCGCCAACCTGCGCCTGGTCGTCACCATGGCGCGCCGTTACGACCGCGGCGGGATGCCGCTCGCCGACCTGATCCAGGAGGGCAACCTCGGGCTGATGCACGCCGTGTCGCGGTTCGACTACCGCCGCGGCCTGCGATTCTCGACGTATGCGTGCTGGTGGATCCGCCACGCGATCGGCCGTGCCCTGGCCGACAAGGCGCGCGCGGTCCGCATCCCGGTCCACATGCTCGAGGCCCAGCAGCAGCTCGAGAAGGTGCGTCAGGCGCTGGTCGGCGAGCTCGGCCGGCCGCCCACTCCGCAGGAGCTGGCCAAGGCCGCGCGGGTCCCGCTCGCCAAGCTCAACCAGATGCACCGCTACATCATGGGCCAGCCGATGTCGCTCGACCGGCCGGTCCACGACGACGACGACCGCAGCTTCGGCGACACGATGGCCGATCCGGACAGCGAGGAGCACTCGCCGGCGGACAACCTGACCACGCAGACCCTGACCACGCAGATCAAGCGGCTCTTGCACTACCTGTCCCCGATCGAGGCCGACGTGCTGACCAAGCGGTTCGGGCTCGGCGACGACGAGGAGCGCACGTTTCGCGAGATCGGCGACCAGTACCATCTGTCGCGCGAGCGGATCCGCCAGATCCAGAATTCTGCACTCGACAAGCTGAAGCGCGCGCTCGAGCGCGAGCACCGCGGCCACGTCGAGATGTGACGATCGGATCCCGGCGGGTCCCGGCTGGGCCTCGGGGCTGACCCGCTCGGGTGAGCGGCTCGACCCGGGGAGTGATCTACCCACGTCCGGCCACGCCCCGGCCGCTGACCGCCTGCATGCGGGCCGCTCCTGGGCGCTCGGCGGGTGCTGGGTGCTGCATGGGCCGGTGCGCCGTGCCGGCGCGGCTCCGGCTGTACCGGGGCCACGCCCTGACCTGCCCGGCCCGCCGCAAGCGGCCGAGCCGACAACGCTTGCTGCGACTGCGATGGCGCTGTCGCTGCGGCCGTCGCATGTGCCGGGGCCGTTCCGGCCGTACCGGGGCCGCTGGACGGCGCGGCGGGTCAGCCTGCAACGTCGAGCACCGGAACGGCGCGGCGCTCCGCCCCGAACCGCGCCGTGAGCAGCACCGTGCCGACCGCGACGGCGACATCGGCGCGCGGCGCCAGCGTCACGCTGCGCGCCGGAAAGACGCTGGCGACCACACGCTGGAACATCGGGACCAGCGCGCTCCCGCCGATCAGCGCGACCTGATCGACGGTGTCGGCGCGCCACCCGGCGCTCTGCAACGCATGCTCGATCGTGGTCACCGCGCGGGCGAGCAGCGGTGCCCATCGCGCTTCCACCCACGTCCGCTCCAGCGTGAAGTCGAGGTGGTGGGACCGGCCGTCGGCGAGATAGGCCTCGCGCATCACGAACGGGACCTCGGCGGCCTCGGTCAGCTGGCGCTTGGCCATCTCGCAGCGGAACACCAGCTCGCTCCACCGCACGGCGTCGCGGTGGACGTCGTAGCCGGTGCGCTTGACGATCAGGCCGGCGAGCGCCTCGGCGATCTCGACGTCGAGGTCGTCGCCGCCGAGGTACTGATCGCCGGTGGTCGCGACCGGCGTGAACCGCAGCCCGGACTGGATCAGTTCCGAGACGTCGAACGTGCCGCCGCCGAAGTCACAGACCAGCAGCCTGCGCTCGGCAGCCTGGGCGTGGACGCCGACCGCGAGCGCGCCGGCGATCGGCTCGGGCACGACCTCGAGCACGTCGAGGTGCGCGATCCGCGCCGCGCGCAGCAGCGCATCGCGATAGCCCGGCGGTGCTGCGACCGAGCGCGTGATCACCGCCTTGGTGATCTGGCCGCCGAACCGGGTCTCGGCGAGCTCGCGGACCCGCGTCAGGATCGCCCCGGCGATCTGCTCGGGCGCGTAGCGCGCCGCGCGGAGCTGGAACGTCACGTGGTCCCCGGTGGTGTCGATCAGGAACGGCGCACTCGCCGCGTAGCTGCGCACCTCCGGCGAGTCCGGCGCCGCGCCGAGCACGCGCTTGACCGAGCGAACCACGCAGGTCGGATCGCTCATCAGCCGGACCTGGGCCCGCCGGCCGACCTCGAGCGGGCCGCGCTCGGGCACGTACACCACCGACGGGATCACGACGTCACCGCTGTCCGGGATCAGCTCGACGCGGTCGCCGATCAGGATGCCGGCCGACGTGCAGCTGGTCCCCAGGTCGATCCCGAGCGTGATGTCCGGCATGTCCGCGCGATCGTCGAATCGGCCGGACGCCGGGAACATTCACCGAACGCGGCGCGTCACGGGAAGTCGATGTCGCGGATCGCGGAGGGTTCGGCCGGCACCTCGACGGTGTGCCGCATCGCGGTGCCGGCGACGACCACCTCGATGGTGTAGGTCCCGGGCGGCAGGCCGCGGAACACGTAGCGGCCGTCGTTGTCGATCGCCGCGGCGCGGTCGAGCTCGAGGATCCGGATGCTGGCGGTGCCGCTCGCGATCCGGGGGTCGCGGATCGTGCCCGCGATGCTGCGGTTGGCCGGCACCACGAGATCGACCTGCGCCGGCGAGGCGGCCGCGACCTGGACCGACCGGGGCAACACCGCCGCCAGGTCGTAGCCGGCCGGGACGCTCTCGAGCACCGGGTCGATCACGTACTCGCCCCGGGCGACCGCGAACCGGAACCGCCCGCTCGAGTCGGTGGTCGCCGTGTGATCGCCGAGCGCGCCGCCGCGCAGGACGATCGACACGCCGCCGACACCGGCGCCGCGATCGTCGCGCACGTACCCGGACAGGTACGCCGCCGCGCGCGCCATGCCGAACTGCACCGCGCCGCCGGCCGCGACCGCGACCCGCGATGGGCCGGTGAAGTACATGTCGTCGGGCGCCTCGGCGTCGACCCGGTGGTCGCCGCTCGCGACGTCCTCGAACTCGAACCGGCCGGCCGCGTCGCTCACCACGGCGCGGCCGCCGTCGAGCCGGACCTTGACCCCCGCGACCGGCGCGCTGTGCTCGGCGTCGTCGACCACCGTGCCGGTGATGTCGCCGCGCTTCCACACCGCGAGGTGCGGCACGTCGTCGATCCGCACGCGCACGCCGGCGGACACCGCCCAGCTGTCGGTCGAGCTCTGCATCACGGCGTCGTGCGACCACCAGCTCAGCATCGCGGTCATATCGATCGCCCGGCTGAGCCGCCGCGCGTACGACAGCGACACGCTGCGGGTATCCTGCCGGCCGTTGACCGCCTGGGTGCGATCGAGCAGGCCGCGCAGCCGGAGCTGCTGCCGGGTCTCGTCCTGGGCGATCCACGCCACATCGGCGCCGGTCTGGACCCGCCACGGGCTGAACTCCAGGTTCGCGCCCTGGACGTAGCCGAGCTGGCTGAGCGCCGCGTTCTCGCGCAGCAGCAGGGCGAGGTCCTCCGGGCTGGTCGCGGTCAGGCCGAGCTCGTTGAGCTGGTGGGCGAGCAGCGGCTCGGAGCGCAGGATCAGCTCCAGGGTCGCGGCGTCCTGCTGGACGTCGACGAAGCCCGACGCGTGCAGCGCGCCGTGGTGGGTGTGCAGGTTGACCCGGCCGCCGTGGCCGCCGCGGTTGCGCGCGGTGTTGGTCTGCCAGCGATAGATCGCCGACCCGCCGAACTCCGGGCCGTCGAGGTAGATGCCGACCGGCACGGTCAGGCTGGTCACGGTGGGCAGCGCGTCGCCGGCGAACCGCCCGACCGCGCCGCCGACCGAGACCGCCAGCGGCGGCTCGATCCGGTACCGGACCTCGGCCGAGCCGGCCTCGACGTCCTGGTGCTGGGCGGTGACCTCGTAGCGCGCCGCGCTGCCGGTCGCGCTGAGCATCCACTGCCTGGTCGGCTCGGCGCTCCACATGCCGTCGGCGGTGCTGCCGATCGGGTGGCCGATGCCGAGCGCGGCGAACCCGCGGGGCTCGTGGCGCACGGACAGCCAGCCGCGCTGGACGTCGTCGTGGTACGTCAGCTCGCCGGCCGCGCCGAGCACGCCACCCCACCCGGCCTCGGCGCGCAGCCGCAGCCGGTCATCGGCCGCCGCGTAGCGGTACAGCAGCGAGCCCATCGTGCCCTTGGTGCCGCCGGTCGCCGGCTCGCTCGGGTAGGAGTACACGCTGGGCGTGACCGACGACCGTCCGGCACGCAGCTCGTACGACGCGCCGAGCACGACCTCGCGCTCGGTCGACAGGAACACGTTCTGGTAGAGCAGCGGCGAGGTCACGCCGGCGTGGAGCTCGAGCCCGTCGAACCGCAGGTGGCCGCCGCGCACGGTGACGCCGTCGAGCGTCAGCTGGGAGTGCTCGATCAGCTTGTCGAACGCGACCAGCTCGTAGCGCCGCGTGCGCCACTCCACCGCGAGCGCCGGCAGCGAGGTCCGGGCGTCGGTGTCGCCGCTGTCCGGGTTGTCGAGCCGCAGCACGTTGACCACGTAGCCGCGGGCGGTGCGGTGCTCGTTGCCGTCGACCAGCTCCAGGCTGTTGGTCAGCAGCTCGGGCATCGACTGGAAGTTGCTCTGCCACACCGTCCAGCTGCGCGACGCCGGCCCGCCCGCGGGGGCGAGCCAGGGCGCCGGTGGCACCACGGTGACCAGGAACGACGTCACGCCGGTCGCGGTCACCACCGAGATCGTGGTCGAGCCGACCGCGCGCGCGACGATCGCGATCCGTCCGCCGCTGACCGACGCCTCGGCGACGCCGGCGTCGATGCTGAACACCGCGGTGGCGCCCGGGTAGTTCACGGCGATGCGATCGCGCAGCGCGAGCTGCAGGGTATCGCCGGAGAACGCCGCGCCGGCCGGGGGTGCCGCCGGTGCGTCGGCCCGGGCGACCCCGCCCGCGAGCAGGACGGCGAGGCCCGAGACGAAGCCCGAGGCGAAGATCGAAGCGAGCGTCATGGAACGACGAGCTCCGTGGTTCGGGTCCAGGCGCGCTTCGCGCACTCGAGGGTGGCGACGATCCGGTAGTGCCCGCCGCGTAGCTCGCCGGGGTAGTCGGCGCGCAGCACCGTGCGCTCGCCGGGCAGCAGGCGGTGCGGATCCAGCGTGAGCTTGCCGACCACCGCGCCGCTGTCGGCGAGGATCGCCGCGGCGCCGCGCACGATCGCCAGCTCCTCGCCGTCGTTGACGACCGGGATGGTGGCCACCGCGTTGGACG
>JBGQCL010000197.1:0-20061 GCA_041495365.1 Kofleriaceae bacterium
ACCCCTCGGGGGGCCTGCTGTCGAAGGGCCACCCGCTCGGCGCGACCGGGCTGGCCCAGTGCACCGAGCTGGTCTGGCAGCTGCGCGGCCAGGCCGAGGCCCGCCAGGTCGAGGGCGCGCGGATCGCGCTGCAGCACAACCTCGGGCTCGGCGGCGCCTGCGTGGTCACGATGTACCGCCGCGACTGAAACAAAAGGGGCGCGCGGCCAGCGTGGACCGCGCGCCTGTTCGTCGATGCAAGCTCGTCGCTAGGCGACGGCAGGCGCTCAGGGGGCGAGCACGGCGCCGTTGGGCGTGCCGAGACCGGTCGGGCCGTCCCAGCCGGCGGCGGCGCGGCACAGCGCGCTGGTGCAGCGGCCGTTACGGCCGCTGGTGACGTCGAAGAACGCGGTCTTGTGGCTATACGCGAAGCTCGCGTTGTGGGCAGCGCCGCTGATCCCGTAGCGCGCGTACACGCCGGCGAGGAACGGGCTCGACGCGCTGGTGCCGCCGACCACGATGAAGCCGCCGTCGTTGGCGTTGAACACGGCGACGCCGGTGTTGGGATCGGCCACCGCCGAGATGTCGGAGGCCGCGCGCCGGGTGCACGCTGCCGTCGGCACCGTGCCAACCTGGAACGACGGCTCGGCGAGGCGGCTGCTGCACGTGCTACCCGCGCCCGACCACACGGTCTCGGTCCAGCCGCGCGCCGCGGTGGACTTCACGAGGTGGGTGCCACCGGCCGCGATCACGAACTCCGACGTGCTCGGGTAGTCGCCCGTGGTGCCGGTGTTGCCGCTGTCACCGCTCGACACGAAGGTGTTGACGTTCTGGGTGTGGTTGAAGAACGTCTCGAACGAGGCGTCACTGGCCGACGACCCGCCGCCCCAGCTGTTGCTGATCGCCACCACGCCCGCCCGCGCCGCGGCGGTGTTCTGCTCGCTGAACAGGTCGTTGCCGGAGTCGTTGGTGGCCTCGACCAGCACGAGCTTGCAGGTCGGGCACGCAGCGCTGGCCATGTCGAGGTCGAGGGCCGCCTCCAGGTTCCAGTCGTCGCCCGCCGGCGGGGCTCCCGCGCCGGTCGGGTTCAAGATCGTCAGGCACCCGCTCGCCACCGTGCACGGCGGCAGGCCGAACGTGCTGCGGTACGTCGCCAGATCGCTCGCCGCGTTGGCGTAGTGGAACGCGTCGATGATCGCGATCGTCGCGGTCGAGGTGATCGCCGCGTTCAGCTTGTACGCGCTGACGAGATCGGCCGGGCCGAGCCCCGCCGGCAGGGCGAACGGCCTGATCCGGTTGTTCTCGTCGAGCACGACGTGCGCCTTGCAGGTGAAGTTACCACCACCGCATACCTGCATGGTGGGATGCTCGATCGTGCCGTCGAACTCCTCGTTGATCTGATCCGTGGTGGGATCTGCGACGCCGCAGCCCGTGACCGCGAGGCCGCCGACGGCGAGTGTGAACATGGATGCTGTTGCATATCTGGTGTGAGCGATTCGCATGGCTCTCACGATGCATGATGCTGTGTTCAGTTGTGAACTCAAAAATTGCTATGTTTTCCGCAACAGTCTCTTCTTCGAATCCGTATATGGCGATGTATACTATGTTAAAATTATGAAATTTGAAATACAATTTCAAAAAATCGAGGGTGTGTCGGCGCTGGACTATCTCACCACCACGTAGAGTCGCATCCATGTACTTCATTACAGCTGGATTAAGGCCCGGCGCCGGGGCGCTCCCGAGTGAGCGTCCGGTCGGCTCGAGCGGGTCGAACTGCCGCACGCCGCGGCATCACCGATGCGCGGGCGCGGCTGCCGGACAGCCGGTGTAGCTGCCGAGCAGCACCCGAGCGAAGCCGGCGCGGCGCACCGCCCCGGTGATCTCGACCAGCTGGCGCGCGGTCGCGTCGCCGTCGATCGCCACGCCCAGCGAGGCGGCGCACCCCACGGCGCGACAGCGGTCCGCGACCCGGCGCACCAGCGCGTCGATCGCCGCCGGATCGGCGAGCGGTGCGGCCAGCGCGCCGCGATCGACGCAGGCGGTGACCGTGCTGCGGCCCAGCTGCAGCGTCGCGCGGACGGTCGCCGGCTCGCGGCCACCCAGCTGGTGCGCGGTCCGCGCGGCGCCGACCAGCCGCGGCGCCCCGGTCTCATCGCGCAGCGCGATCAGCGTCGCGTCGCCCTGCTCGGCCCACTCCAGCGCGAGCTCCAGCATCGCGCCGGGAGTGTCGGGGCTGGCGACCACGAGGAAGGTCTGCCCCGCGGGCAGCGGCCGCGGCGCGGTCATGCCCGGCGTCACGGCGTCGTCACCGTGGCGCACCGCGCGCCGGTCGACCTCCAGCACCGCGTAGCCCGCCGCCGGCGCGACCCGCCACGGCCGCGCCTCGCCGCGCGCGAGGTCGCACGCGATCTCGACCGCGTCGTCGGTGCGCGCCGCGACGCCGAGGCCGACCAGCTGGCGGGCGACGCAGGCCTCGGCGACATCCCCCAGCCCGCCGGCGCGCGCGAGCTCGATCGCCCCTGCGCGCACCGCGAGCATCGCGCGCAGCGACCCGATCGGCGCCGACCCCGAGAAGCACGCCGCGAGCGCCGGGAGGCTGCGGCGGATCGCGCCCTCGGCGGCCCGCGCGACCTGCTGCGCGGTGGCCGGCGGTGGCTCGTCGAAGATCGCGTACGGCGTCCACGGCGCGCGGGCTGCGATCGCCGCGTTGCACGGACCGTGCGCGCAGATCGCCTCGACCGCCGACCGCGGTGGGGCGCCGCCGGTCACGAACCGGAACGGGTAGCGGACCGAGATCATCTGTCCGGCCGGGAACGGCAGGGTCTGCACCACGCGCACCACGCACGCCGACACCGCCGGGCTGACGCCGCTGCCCAGGACGCCGGTCGTCGTCACCTTGCCGTCGGGGCCGGCGGTGAACGTCACGGTGACCGACCCGGTCATCGCCGGATCGGTGGCGAGCTCGCGCCCGTAGCACGCCCGCAGCTCGGGCAGGTAGCCGCGGACCACCCGCTCGACCACCGCGGGGTCGAGCGGACCCTGGACCACCGGCGAGCCGGCGATCACGCTCGGCGTGCCGCCGTCCCGGCTCCCGACCGGGCCGCTGTCGCCCGGCACGCCCTGCGCCCCCGGATCGACCGCCGTGCGGGGCAGCGGTGGAGCGGGGGCGCAGCCGACCAGCGCCAGGCGCGGCGCGGCCTCGGGCGCGACCGGCCGCGCCCGAGACCCGCACGCCGAGGCCGCCACCACCGCGACCAGCGACGCGATCCGCACCACCCCAACTATACGCAACCGGCGACGCCCCCGCGCCGCCCCCGCCTGCCGCAAGATGCGTCGGCGCCGCTCGCTCGCGCGGCGCGCCGGACCGCGGTCAGCGGCCCTTCCAGACCGGCTTGCGCTTGCCGAGAAAGGCGGCGATGCCCTCCGCGGCGTCCTCGAGCGCGAGCACCCGGCCGAGCTCGCCCTCCAGGTGGCGCAGCTGGGGCTCCAGCGCCATGTCCTGCGAGCGATAGAACGCGCGCAGCCCCAGCGCGAGCGCCGCCGGGCTGCGCGCGGCGAGCTCGCCGGCGAGCCGCGCGGTCTCGGCCTCGAGCTCGGCCGCCGGCACGACCCGGGTGACCAGCCCCGAGGCCAGCGCCTCGCGCGCGTCGAGCTTGCGGCCGGTCAGCATCATCTCCAGCGCAGCCTTGCGGCCGACGCTGCGCGTGATCTCGGCGGTGATCATCATCGGCCACAGCCCGACCGCGATCTCGGTGGTGCCGAACGTCGCGGTGTCGGCCGCGACCACCAGATCGCACGCCACCATGAGCCCGAGCCCGCCGGCGAGCGCCGGCCCGTTGACCATCGCGATGATCGGCTTGCCGAGCTCGTGCATCGCGAGCAGCAGGTCGACCAGGCTCGCGCGCGGCCCCGACGCCGGCGCCTGCATCGCCGACAGGTCGCCGCCCGCCGAGAACACCGTCCCGGCGCCGGTCAGCACCACGACGCGGACCTCCGGCTGGTCGCGGATCACCGACAGCGCGGCGACCAGCTCACCGCAGGTCGCGGGCCCGATCGGGTTGCGCTTGTCGGGGCGATTGAGCGTCAGTCGCGCGATCGGCCCGGCGTCGTCCACCAGGATCGTGGTGTAGATCGTGGCGTGCTCGGCCATGTCCGCGGGTGTACCACGGCCGTGCGCCGTGCCGTGCCGCGTGCGGTGCGTCGCGTTGACACCCGGTCCGGCCCGAGCCTAGGCTCCCGCCATGGTTCGTAGAGCGCGCGCGGCGCTCGCGGCAGCACTCCTTCTCGGCCTGGGCGGCTCGCCGCGATCTGCCGCCGCCGATCAGAACGACCTCGTGATGTCGCGGCTCGCGACCCGGATCACCGACAGCACCGGCCGCGTGCTCAACGTGGTCGGCCAGAACCTCGAGTTCCGTGCGCTCGCCTCGCAGCTCGGCGTGGTGCTCGCGCCCCACCTGCTGGCCCCCGCCGACACCCTCGGATTCGCCGGCTTCCAGTTCGACGCCGACGTGTCGCAGACCTCGATCGACAGCATCCAGCCGTACTGGCGCGTGCTCGCCGGCACCCGCGATCCGGGCGGCATGAACCACATCGCGCACGGCGCCGGCGTGCTGCGCACCGTCGGGATGTTCGCCCGCAAGGGCCTGTGGTTCCCGGCCCCGTCGTTCGAGCTCGGCGCCGGCGCGATCCACCTCGTCGGCTCCACGATCTGGGCGGCGCAGCTCTACGGCAAGTTCGCCGTGCAGGAGGGCTTCCACGATCTCCCGATCCCCAGCATCGCCGTCCGCGGCGGCGTGTCGCGGATGATGAACCAGCGCGAGCTCGACCTGACCATCGGGTCGTTCGACGTGACGGTGTCCCGGCACCTGGGGATCGGCGGCACCTGGCGGCTCGACCCGTTCGCCGGCTACGACCTGCTGATCATCGTGCCGCGCTCGCAGGTGATCGACGCCACCCCCGACGTCGATCCGCTCGCCCCGGGCAACCAGCCGGACGGCGCCAACGACTTCGTGTTCCGCGACCAGGCGAACATCCTCCGCCAGCGCTTCCTGCTCGGGGCCAAGCTGCAGTACGCGGTCCTGCAGGTCACGCTCGAGGCCCAGTTCGCGCTCGCCGGCTCGTCGCTCGACAGCCGCCCGGGCACCACCGCCGCCTGTCAGCCCGCCGCGACCACCACCACCTGCGAGGCCAGGGACACCGCGGCCTCGCAGACCACGATCTCGCTGTCGGCCGGCTTCGACTTCTGACGCGCCTACGGGCCGCCGGCCGCGCGGTACGTCGCCCGCCAGCGGCTGACCAGCGTCACCCCGCTGTCGCGCAACCAGGCCGGCAGGGTCGTCCTTCTTGACGTTGTGCCACGCCTTGCGATGGCGGAGCGCCGCACGACGTGGCGCGGATCACGCCGTGACGACGGCGCGGCAGCAGCTGCGGTAGCGCACGCCGCTGCCGCACGGGCACAGCACGTGCCCCGGAGGGCCCGCCTGCCCCTCGGCGGGCCGCCACGGCCGGCGAACCGGCGGGGCCTCGAGGTCGTCATCGAGATCGTCGTCTTCGTCGTCGTCGTCGTCGTCGAGCGCGTCCGAGTCGATGTCGAAGTCGTCGGGCAGCGCCGCGATCGCGCGGATCGCGTCGAGCGGCAGCGCCACGGCGTCGGCGCTTGCGAGATCTTCGCCGAGCACCATCCAGGTCGTCCCGCGCTGCATCACGCGCGAGATCTCGACATGGCGGACACCGGTCGCGAGGTCGAGCGCGAGCGCCTCGCCGTGCTGACCGGCGCGCCGCAGGCGCTCGCGGAGATCCTCGGTCTGCCACAGCAGCGCCGGCGGACGCTGCCCGCGCGGCCCGGCCCCCGCCTGGGACGGCTGCTGCGGCGACGGCCGGGTACGCTGCACGGCGAGCCGCGCGAATGCGGCGATCAGCTGGTCGAGATCGTCGCAGTCGTCGAGCAGCGCTGCCAGCTCCGAGGCGGGGAGGAGGTCGAGCGCGCCCACGATCGCCGCCAGCCGGGGCAGGTCGCGGCGTGCCCGGGGATCGAGCCTCGCCGCCCAGCGCTCCAGCAGCGCCCGCGGCGAGTCGCCGGGCTGCGCCGCCGGGGGCGCGGTGTGCGCGGCCCGATGCTTGTCGAGGAAGTCGTCGCGGACCCCCTCGAACGGCTCGCCGCGCCGCCATGCCGAGACCCGCGCCCGGAGCCGCTCGGCCTCGGGTGCGACGGCCGCCGCGACGGCGGGAGCCGCCTCGGATCCCGCTGCGGCGCCGGACGGCGCGCCGCCGCTCGCCAGCGCCTCGCGATGCTGGACGCCGGCGCGGCCGAGCGCGACCGTGATGTCGCGGATCCGCTCGTCCTTGTCGACCAGGAACACGCCGGGAGCAACCTCGCGGGCCGCGAACCGGGCCAGCGCGGGCGCCACGCGCACGCTCGCGCTCGCGTCGACGACGATCACGTGGCCGGTCGCGATCGTCGCCGACATCGCCCCACCCGCCCAGTCGCGGATCGCAGCCTCGACGTTCTGCGGGATCGGGTGCCGGCTGGCCGCGGCGAGCCGCGCGAGGATCTGCTCGGCGGTGTCGCCCACCGCGACCGCGCGCGCGATCGAAGGCCGGGTGATCCGCGCGACGAACGCGCGATCGAGCCGCTCCCACTCGCAGCAGCCGCCGACATGCACCACGTCGATCAGGCGCGACTCGGGCGGCAGGAAGACCTCGAAGCTCGGCGTCACGTGCCCGGCGGCCGCGCCGCCCGGCGGTTGTCGCCGGCATGCCTCGATGCCCTTCACCGTCCCGACCACGAAGCCCGGCAGGTCGCCCAGCGCCTGGTGCGGCAGCGAAGCGTGACCGGACGGGAGCGATCGTCCCACCAATGCCGCCGCCGAGCTGCCATCGAGCGCGGCGTCGCCGAGCTGCGCCGCGAGCGCGGCCAGCGCCGGGTACCGCGGATAGCGGCCCTCGGCCGCCGCGGCCAGCGCCGCGAGATCGGGCCGCACCACCTCGCCGTCGGCCGCCAGCACGCCGACGCAGAGCCCGGTCCTGAGCAGGGCGTCGAGCGACGCGTCGTCGATCCCGACCTGCTTGGCGAGCCGCTTGACCGGCGTGCGGTGGATCAGGCCCGACGCGGTCAGCTTGATCTCGGTATGGCGCGCCGCCGCGCACACCGCGAGGAACACGCGGGGGTTGCGCGCCGGGGACTCCGCGGCGACGAGCTCGGCAGCCGGCAGCTCCAGGAGATCGACACCGGCGACCAGCGGCGCGACCAGCGCGGCCGCCGGCTGGACCGCCGCGATCTTCCGCTGCTGGCCCCGGGACATCAGCGGGACCGCGAGCCCGCAGTGGATCGCGGCGTGGATCGCCGCGACGCAGTCGCGCTCCGACAGCCCGAACGGCTCGGCGAGATCGGCGAGATGATCGTCGGGGATCAGCCCGCCGGCCTCGATCACCAGGTGCAGGATCACCAGCGTGGCCGCCGGCAGGCCCTCCAGCGTCGCGGCGATCCACGCTGGATCGCGCATCTGCCGGGCCAGCGCCGCGCGCCGGCCGCCCACCTCGGTCCGGGGGATCCGCAGGAAGTCCGCGAGCGCGTCGTCGGGGATGTCCTGGAGCTGCCAGGCGGCGCGCAGCTCAGTTGAGGAGGGCATCGCTCCCTCCCGGCGGTCGTGATGCGGCGGCCTCCGGCGGCGCCGGCGGCCCGGTCATGTCCTCGATGAAGAACCGGTAGCCCTGCTCGGTCAGGAACAGCTGGCGGTGCAGCGCGAGCTCCTCCTCGCAGCTGTGCCGGCTGACGATCGTGTAGAAGCTGGCCCCGCCCGGCTTGGGCCGCAACACCCGCCCCAGCCGCTGCGCTTCTTCCTGGCGCGATCCCATCGTGCCCGAGATCTGGATCAGCACCGCGGCCTCGGGCAGATCGATCGCGAAGTTGCCGACCCGCGACAGCGCGAGGATCCGGACCTCGCCCGAGCGAAACGCGGCGTACGCGGCCTCGCGCTCGCGGTGCGTGGAGTCGCCGGTGACCAGCGGCGACCCGACCAGCCGCGCCGCTGCCCGCAGCGACTCGAGGTACGTCCCCATGATCAGGATCCGCTCGCCGGCGTGGCGCTCGACCAGCGCGCGCAGCGCGGCCAGCTTGGCCGGATTCTCCGCGGCGATCCGCGGCTGGTCGCGCGGCGGCGCCACCGCGTAGCTCGCCGTCACCTCGGCCGGCATCGCGACGCGCACCTCGAAGCAGGTCGCCGCGGCGATGTGACCGCTGTGCTCCAGCACCCGCCAGCCGACCTCGTAGCGCTTGGGCCCGATCAGCGCGAACACGTCGTGCTCGCGGCCATCCTCGCGGACCAGCGTCGCCGTCAGGCCGAGCCGGCGGCGGGCCTGGAGCTCGGCGGTGAGCCGGAAGATCGGCGCGGGAACCAGGTGGACCTCGTCATAGATGATGAGGCCCCACGGCTCGCGCGACAGCCGATCGAAATGCGTGTAGCCGGTCGTCCCCGAGCCGGCGCGCTTGCTGAGCATCGAGTACGTCGTGATCGTCACCGGCGCCACCGCCGCGTTCCGCGCGCCCTCGTAGATCGCCACCGCATCGTCGCCGAGCCACGTCCTGGCCCGGAGCTCGCGCCGCCACTGCGCCGCCGCCTCGCGGCTCGACGTCAGCACCAGCGTGCGGGTCCCGAGCTCGGCCATCGCGAGCACGCCGATCAGCGTCTTGCCCGCGCCGCACGGCAGCACGACCACCCCGTGGCCGGTCGCCCGGAACGCCCGCACCGCGGCGGTCTGGTACGGGTACGGCGTGAAGCTGTCGTGCTTGACCGCCACGCCGAGCGGCGCGCCGTCGACCAGCCCCGCGGTGTCCTCGACCGGGTACCCCACCGCGAGCAGGCCGCGCTTGAGCGCCCCGCGGTGTCCGACCGGCACGAGGAAGTGATCGCCCGCCGACCGGACCAGCGCCGCCAGCTTGGGCTCGCGCGAGAGGTGCAGCCGGACCGGCTCGCTCTGGACGTGCAGCACCAGCGTCGCCGGATCCGGACCGTCGACCAGCCGGCACACGCCGTGCCGCGCCATCAGATCGCGGATCTCGTGCTCGACGTGGCCCGGCAGCTCGAACCGGCTGATCGCGCGCAGCCCGTCGAGCACCTCGTCGGTCTTCACGCCGAGCGCCGCCGCGTTCCACAGCGCCAGCGCGCTCAGCCGGTAGGTATGCACGTGCTCGGGGGAGCGCTCCAGCTCGGCGAACCGGCTCAGGATGTCGCGGCCCTCCTCGTAGCGCACGTGGTCGACCTCGAGCAGCACCGTGCGATCGCCCTGGACGATCGCGGGATGTTCGGCAGACACGCTGATCACGTACCATCAGGGTCTGTCATCGAGGCCGATGACCTGATCCGATGTTCAGATCCGACCGGCCCAGCGTCCCCCCGCAAGCCGTGGGAGCGCGATGACCACACCACCGCTCCCGGCTTCGCTGCTTCCGCGCCGTCCGCCGGGCGACTGCATGCCGCGCACGGCGCATCCTGGCGCCATGTCCAGCGACATCCGCCACGTGGACGCCAACGGCCTGCGCTTCGCCTACCTGGAACAGGGCCGCGGCCCGCTCGTCCTGCTGCTCCACGGCTTCCCCGACACCGCGCACAGCTGGGATCACGCCCGCCCGCGCCTCGCCGCCCGCGGCTTTCGCGCCGTCAGCCCATGGATGCGCGGCTACGCGCCGACCGCGATCCCGCCGCGCGACCCCGACTTCGAGACCCTCGCCCGCGACGCGCTCGCGCTGATCGCCGCGCTCGGCGAGACCTCGGCCGTGATCGTCGGCCACGACTGGGGCGCCGCCGCGGCCTACGGCGCCGCCGCGCTCGAGCCGGCGCGCGTCACCCGGCTCGTCGCGATCGGCATCCCGCACCCGGCCACGCTGCAGCCCTCGCCGATCAACCTGTGGCGGGTGCGCCACTTCGTGCTCTACAAGCTCCCCGGCGCCGCCCGCCGGTTCGCCGCCCACGACTTCGCCGCGCTCCCCGCGATCTGCAAGCGGTGGTCCCCGCTGTGGTCGCCGTCGGCCGACGAGCTCGCGCCCGTGCGCGCGGCGTTCTCCGATCCCGCCAGCCTCGACGCCGCGCTCGGCTACTACCGCGCGCTGCGGTTCCGGCCTCCGCCGTTCCTGCGCACGCCGATCACCGTCCCGACCGTCGCGTTCGCCGGCCTCGACGACCCCAACGTCAGCCCCGCCGACTACGCCGCCGCCCGCCGCATGTTCCAGGCCGACTACGCGGTCGAGGAGATGCGCGGCGGCCACTTCATGCACCGCGAGCACCCCGACGACTTCGCCGCCAAGCTGCTCGCCCACCTACAAGTCGACACCCGCGGCAGCGCGGGGTAACCTGAGATCCGTCATGCCATCTGTGGAAGCTGAATATGACAACGGCGTTCTTCGACCCATGAAGCCCCTGCGCCTGCAGCCCGGTGAGCGGGTCCACCTCATCGTGAAGCGTCGACCTGATGCTTCTCGCTGGAACCTCGCGCGGCTGGCCGGTGCCAATGACGAAGATGTCCAGCTCGCCTCGGCCGGGCTCGATGACTGGGCGCAGATGTTGACGGACGAGGACCGCCGTTGAAGCGGGGCGAGATCTGGTGGGCTGATCTCGGTCCGCGTCGGCCTCAGGAACAGACCGGACGGCGGCCGGTGGTCATCTGGCAAAGTGACGCGCTGTCTCGCGTACTTCAGTCGATTCTCGTCATTCCGTTGACCACGAATCTCGACCGCAGCCACCTGGCTGGTACGGCCATGATCGAGTCGCTCGACAACGGGCCTCCCGAAACATCCGTCGCTCTGGCATTTCAGATGCGCGCCATTCCGAAGGCGCTGCTCGACGAGCGAATTCGCAGTCTGACCGAAGAGGAGGAGGCCGAGCTGGAGCTCGCCACGGACGAAGCACTGGGGCGGGTGGAGCCCGGCTAGCTCGGCGCTCCGCGCTGCCTCACTGCACGATGATCTTGCCGTCGAAGCTGTGCACCGTGCACTGGAAGTTGAAGGTTCCGGCCTGGTCGAACTCCAGGCAGGCGGTCTGGCCGAAGCCGACGCGCAGCCCGCGATCGCTCGGCAAGACCGGATCGGGCCCGACGTTGTGGGTGGCCGACATCACGAACTTCACGATGCCATGCGCGCTGATGATGGTCGTCATCGGGTCGAACGCCGTGACGTTGTCGGTGGTCATCACCGTCGGCATGTCGCCCGGCGGGCACGTCACGGAACGGACGGTCGCCGGCGCGGCGTCGGCCGTCGGCGCATCGGGGGTCGTCGGCGAGCTGCCGCATGCGGCGAGGATCAGGCAGGCAAGCGATGTACGGACTCGCATGGGTGAGCAGGACGATACCCGCCGCGCGGAGGCCTCGCCAAACCGCTACGGGAGCTGTGCGGGATCCGTCACAGGGCCGGTCTGCGACGGATCCGCCGCCGGTGCGGTGCGCGGCTCGGCGTCGCGCGGGGCGGAACGCGGCGACGGCTTCGCGGGCTTCTCCGCTGCGCGCTTCTCCGCTGCGCGCTTCTCCGCTGCGGGCTTCTCCGCCGCGGGCTTGTCCGCTGCGCGCTTCTCCGCCGCGGGCTTCTCCGCCGCGCGCTTCTCCGCCGCGGGCTTCGCTGCCACGGGCTTCTCCGCGCCGTCGTCGCCGTCGTCGGCCTCGGCGCCGGCGTCGCCGCTGTCGTCGGGGACGTTGCTGCTCGTGGTGCGCGCCGTCCGGGTGCCGGTGAGCTTGCCGCGCCGGGCGCGCGGCGTCTTCTTCCACTGCTCGTCGGCGCGCTTGGAGCGGCCGGGATCGGCGACCTGGTAGACGATGATGGTCTGGCCCCTGGCGAGTACGGTGTCGTAGGAGATCCGGTTGATCCGCGCCAGGTCATGCGAGCCCATGCCGAACTTCTTCGCGACCTCGGCGAGCTTCTCCTTGCCCTGCGCGGTGTACTCGGTGCGAACCCGGCCGGTGCGGGCCTCGGCGAGGTCGAGGTGCTCGCGCGAGCCGCGGGTGACGACGGCGAACTGCGCCTCGTCGAGCAGGTTGACGTGGTGCCGGTCGGCGTCGAAGTCGGGCGCGACCCACGCGAGCAGCACCATGCGGGCCTGCAGGTTGCTGTCGGGGTCGATCGCGTTCCACTGCGCGAGCTCGGCCCCGGTCACGGCGAGCGCCCGGGCGACCGAGCGCAGCGTGTCGCCGGCGACCACGCGGTAGAACACGCGGCGCTTGCCGGCGACGACCGCGGTCCTGTCGGGCACCGGGACGATCAGCAGCTCGCCGTCCTTCTGATCGACGCCCGAGGCGTGCAGGTTGGCCCGGGCCTTGAGCCGGTTCCTCGCGCGCTGCTCGTCGCTGATCCGCGGCACGACCAGCACGGTGCCGCCCTCGATCTCGGCGTCGCGGGTGACGTCGTTGAGCTTGCGCAGCTGGGCGACGGTGACCCCGAACGTGGTCGCGACGTCCTCGAACCGCTCGCCGTGGGCGATCACGTACGCGTCGTAGCTCTTCCAGTCCGACTCGAGCTCGACCAGGCGGCGCTGCGCCTCGGCCCGGGCGCCGCGCGGGACGCGCACGATGTAGCTGGCCTCGCCGGGCGGCGTGCGGCCGTGGCGGAGCTGCGGGTTGAGCCGCCTGAGGTCGGCCTCGGCCGCGCCGGCGATCCGCGCGATCGCCGCGAGCGACGCCGAGGTCGGGATCACGACCTCCTCCCAGGCCTCGGCCGGGGCGGAGCTGAGCTTGTCGAAGCCGTACCGCGCGCGGTTATGGCCGACGATCGCGGCGGCGAGCACCTTGGGCGTGTACAGGCAGGTCTCCCACGGGATCGCGTTCTCGTACTCGCACAGCCGGTAGTAGTCGTTGGTGTTGTAGCGCGCGATCGAGTGCAGCATCGCGCCGTAGCCCATGTTGAACGCGGCGAGCGCGATGTTCCAGTCGGCGAACCGCTGGTGGAGGTCGGCGAAGTAATCCATCTGGGCGATCGTCGAGCGCAACGGATCGCGGCGCTCGTCGACCCAGCGATCCTCGCGCAGCCCGTAGATCCGGCCGCCCTCGGGCATGAACTGCCAGACCCCGAGCGCGCCGGCGGACGAGGTGTCGGCCGGGTCGTAGCCCGACTCGATCATCGCGACGTAGAGCAAGTCCTCCGGGAGGTGGGCCTGGCGCAGGTGGGCGACGATCATGTCGCGGTAGCGGCCCTGGGCGACGAGCCAGCTCTGCATGATGCTGCGGCCGCGCGGGTCGTCCTTGTAGAACACGAGGTAATCGACCAGGGTCTGCGACCACCGGACCGGCAGATCGGGGAGCTCGAGCTGATCGAGCCACGGCGCGTCGGGCCGGAGCTCGCTCGGCCGCTTGACGATCGGCCGCGGCGGGCCGGGCTCGAGCCGGCCGGGCGGCGGCGTGCGCTCGTCGAGCCACGGGCTGGCGCCGGGCGGCGGGAACGCCTCGACCTCGAACTCGTGCAGCAGGTCGCCCGGCCGCGCGCAGCGCTCGTCGAACGAGCAGCCGCGGATCGCGCGCCGGCCGTCCATCTCCTGGGGCAGCACCGGCTCTCCCGGCCGGACCGGGGGCGCGGGCTGGGGGCCCGCATGGATCGGAGAATCGAGCGGGTCCGCATGGACCGCCGCACACAGGCCGAGCCAGGCCACGAGGCTGGCCCCGACGGCCGCGCGGGAGGAAGCATCGCGCATGTCCCGAAAGATAGGCGCCGGGATGAAGCTTCACCAAGTTTTCAGGGCCGGTTTTGCCCCGAGGGCGCTTCGATGCGCAAACAGTGCTAGTCTGCCCGCCAGTCATCTAGGAGAGCCCCATGCCCGGAATGGGCGAGCTGATCGTCATCCTGCTCATCGTCCTCGTCGTCTTCGGTGCCAACAAGCTGCCCGGCATCGGCGACGCGTTGGGTCGAAGCATCAAGAATTTCAAGAAGGCGTCGAACGTCGAAGGCGACGACGACGACAAGAAAGACGACAAGAAAGACGACAAGGCGGCCAAGAAGGAGCTGGCGTCTGCCAAGTCGGCCAAGCAGCTGGAAGAGGGGGGCGGCGCGGAGGAGGGCGACTGGGAAGAAGTCGTGGTGCGCCGGCGCAAGAAGCCGGCCGCCGGCGGAGAGTGACCGGCCTCGCCGCGATGCCGGGGCGGCGGCGTCGAGCGAGCCCGCATCGCGGAGCGTCGACGCGCGGTCGTGAGGGTCAGGCCTGCGGTCGCCGCACCGCGGCCGCATGGACCTCGGCGGCATGGTTGCGCAGCGCCTCGGGCAGCGACGCGTCCGCCGCCAGCGCGCGGAGCTCCCCGAACCGCAGGGTCGTCACGATCCGGATCGCGTCGGCCAGCGGCGTCGAAGGGTTCAAGACCAGCGCGCGCTTGACGGCGTGGCGGACCGACCATCGCGCGTGCGCGGCGACCAGGGAGAGCGACGCCGGGACGGCGGGCCGCGCCGACGCGATCCGGACGATGTCGGCCTCGGTGACGTGCGGGTTGTCGAGCAGGATCCCGATCACCGCCGGGTGGGGATCGCGCAGCAGGAGCAGCAGCTGCTGGCGGTCGTGGGTCCGGGCCAGGGCCTTTCGCTCTCCCAGCGAGAGCGGCCGGCCGGTCGGTCGGAGAGGTCGCTCGGGCGCCAGGGATCGTGCCAGCTGCTCGGGGCGCATCGTCGCCGGCGACGCGACCAGGAACAGCCGCGCGATGGCCGGTAACTGCTGAAAACTCGCAGCCTCGTACAGACTCTGACGGACGCCGTAGGGCAGCGCCGGGTCGGCCGCAGCGTGGGTGATCGCCTCGAGCGCCTCGGCCGCGTCGGGGGCATCGTGGAGGTGGGCGCGGGTCATGATCCCTGCGATGATGTGTACCCAGGTCGTTGGATCGCCCTCACAGAATGCCTCGATCAGGGCAAGCATGCGCATTCGCGGGTCTCGCAATGCCCGCAGCCGACCCAGAACGTCGATGCCCACACGAATAGTGTGGCACGTTGAGGACATGGCGCGGTGCGTGATACTTTTTGGAATCATCGAGCCGTGCTTTCTGCGGCCGGTAGGTGCGCGATGCCCGAGACCCGGATCATCAAGCGATATGCGAACCGCAAGCTGTACGACACCGAGCACAGCAGATATGTAACGCTCGACCAAATCAGCGAGATGATTCGCAATGGCGACGACGTCAAGATCGTCGACAACAAGACCAAAGAGGACCTCACGAAGGTCACGCTGGCGCAGATCATCTTCGAGCAGGAAAAGAAGCAGCGCAGCTTCCTCCCGCTTGCCGCGATGCGCAACATCATCCAGAGCGGCGGACAGTGGTTCGCCGAGGCGCAGCGCCGGGTGCAGAGCATTCTGCCCGGCAAGCGCAAGGATGAAACAACGCCGGAACCTGCCGGAGACGATCCGCCCCCCGAGTCCACCGACGAGAGCGCGATCAACAAGCGCAGTCTCGCGTCGCTCCGCGAGTGGGTCGATCACTCCAGGCACCGGCTCGACGAGTGGCAGCGGCAAGTCGACACCAAGATCCGGACGACGATCGACGGGATCTCGCAGACGATCACTCCGTGGGCGAGCGTCAACAAGGACGTGCGCGCGCTGGCCGACCGCATCGAGGAGCTCGAGGGCAAGCTGCGCGAGCTCGAGAGCCACGAGGAGCGCGGCCCGACGCCGGATGGCTCGGGGTAGCGCCCGGACCCGCTGACCGCGCTAGTGCTTCCTGGCGTCCGGCTTCCGCTCGCCGGGCTTGACGCCGCCCTGCAGCTTGCCGAGGCCGAGGTCGTCATCGGCCGGCGGCGCCGGCCTGGCGGACCGCCGCTCGGCCGGCCGCTCGACGGGGCGATGCGTCGGTGACGCGGGGCGCTCGGTGGCGGCGGGCTTGCCCGTGTCCTCGACCGGCATGCGATCCGCCCGGTCGGGAGCCGGGTGCTCCGATGCCGCAGCGCCCGCCGCCGGGCCGCCGCCCGTCGACGCGCTGCCGGTCGTCGGGGCGCCGCTCGCACCCGAGCCGGTGGCCGGCGGGGCCGCGCCCGAGCCGGTGGCCGGCGGGGCCGCGCTGCCGGCCGCCACCGCCGAGCCACTGCCCGCCGCGTCGCTGCCGCCGGCCGAGCCACTGCCCGCCGCCGACGAGCCGGTGGGCGCGCCGCTCGGCGTCGCGCTGCTGCCGGCCGCCGGACCGAGCGCGCACGACAGCGTCGCGACCTGGCCGGCGACCAGCTTCATCTCCTGCTCGAAGCACACGCCGCTCGGGCCGAGCAGCTTGATCTTGCGCTGCCCGGGCTGGACGTCGATGTCCTGGCCGTTGCGGACCGTGGCGTGGAGCTTGTCGTCGAGGTAGAGGTTGGCCGCGTCGCCGCCGGATAGCACCGCGCGGACCCTCGCGTAGGCCGGCGCCGGCGCGGCCGGCTCGACCGCCGCGCTGTCGCTGTCGAGCATCAGGTACTTCACCGCGAGGAACCCGCCGAGCACCAGCGCGGCGATCGCGACCCCGATCGCGACGTCGCGCGCGATCGACGATCTCCGCTTGCCCTCGGGGTGAACCATCTGCTCGATCGGCGGGACCGGGGCGTACGGGTTGGACGCGCCGTACGGTGCCTGCGACATGTACGGGGGCGGCGCGCCGGGAAACCCCTGCATCTGCGACGGGTGCATCGCCATGGGCATCATCGGCTGCCCCGGCGGACCGAACGGGCCGGACCCCATCATCGGCATGCCCGGCGGCGAGATCGACGAGCCCGGTGCTTGCCCCGGCCGCATGTGCTGCGACATCGGCGCCGCGCCGCCCATGGCACCCATCGGGCCCATCGGGCCCATCGGGCCTGGCGGGCCCATCGCCCCCATCGGGCCCATCGCATGCCCCTGCTGCGCCGAGGGTCCCGCGTGCGGAGCGCCCATCGCGGCCGGAGAATTCAGGTAGCTCGACAACCCGGGCGGGGCCATCGCGCCGATCAACGTCTTTCCTTGCCCCGGGCCTTGCCCCGGGCCCGGGTTGACCGGCGCGCCATTCGACGGCCCCACCGGCATCATCCCCGGCGCACCGGCGCCGAACGGCGAGCCAGCCGGCGAGCCGATCCAGGCACCGCCCGGTGGCGCGAAGCCCATCTCGGGCGCCGGCGTGCGCCCCGCCGAGCCAGCGCCGTTGCCGGCGACCCCCGGCGGCGCGTCGCCGCGCGAGGTCGGGGCGCGGCTGGCCGGCGGCGGCTTGGGGGGCCGGGTGATCGGCGGTGGCGCCCCACCCGGCGGCCGTCCCATCGCGGCCATCGCCGCGGCCGCGGCCAGCGCGGGGTTCCCCCCGTGATCGATCTCGCCGAAGATCTCGGTGGGCGCCTCCTCGCCGAAGTCCTCGCCCTCCTCGCTCTCCGAGGCGGCGCGAGTCGCCGGCGAGCCGGGCGCCGGACCGACCTCCGGGCTGGCCCCTGCGGCCTGCTCGATGTCGTCGAAGTTCGGGGTACCGAGCACCGTCGGATCGCCCTCGACCGGGGGCGCCTCACCGAGCACCGCGACGATGTCGCTCCTGGCCTCGGCGGCCGGCATGCCGTCGATCAGCCCGTCGCGGCCGACCCGCTTGTACTGCTCGAGCTGCTGGCGCTCGCGGTCGATCTCGCCCGCGAACACCTCCTTGAGCCAGCTCGACAGCGACTTGGCGGTGAACACGGCGTCCTGGCTCATCAGGAACGCCTGGAGATCCGCGAGCATCTCGCTGCACCACTGGTAGCGCTCCTCGACGTCCTTCGCGAGCGCCTTCATGATCACCGCCTCGACCGCCGGCGGGATGTTCGGGTTGATCTCGCGGGGCGGGCGGACGTCGACGTTGCGCACCTTCTCGAGCGTCGAGAAGTCGGTCTCGCCCTGGAACAGCCGCTCGCTGGTCAGGCACTCGTAGAGCATCGTGCCGAGCGCGAACAGGTCGCTGCGGCGATCGAGCGGCAGGCCGCGGACCTGCTCCGGCGACATGTAGCCGAACTTGCCCTTGAGCACGCCGGCCATCGTCCGCGAGTTGCGCGACGTCGCCTTCGCGATCCCGAAGTCGATGACCTTGACCTCGCCCTCGTACGACACCAGCACGTTCTGCGGCGAGCAGTCGCGGTGGACGATCTCCAGCGGCCGGCCGAGCGGGTCGCGCTTGCGGTGCGCGTAGTCCAGTCCCTCCAGCACCTTGGCGATGGCGAAGCACGCCATCGGGATCGGCATCGGCTGCTTGATCTTGCGCAGCCGGTTCTGGATCTGGAGCAGATCCTTGCCCCAGATGTACTCCATCGCGATGAAGTGCGAGCCGTCGATCCGGCCGAGCTCGAAGATCTGGCAGATGTTGGCGTGAGCCAGCTGGCCGGCGATCTTCGCCTCGTCGATGAACATCTTGATGAAATCGCGGTCCTCGCCCATCGTCGGCAAGATCCGCTTGATCGCGATGATCTTCTCGAAGCCCTCCACGCCGTAGGACTTGGCCTTGAAGACCTCGGCCATGCCGCCCACGCTGATGCGATCGAGCAGCAAGTACTTCCCGAAAGGTACGGGCTGCCTCACCGGCCTCGATGGTAGCGGAGGGTCCAGAACGATCTCAATGGTGAAAGGGGGGCATGTGACCTGGGGTCAGCGACAACACCCGCAGAGCATTTCCGAGGCTACGGGGTCGCCAGCCCATGGTCTCTCGGCGACAGCCACCATGTAGGCAGTGGCAGCTCCGGCACGGTCAGAGGTTGCTTCAAGAGCGCCTAGAATCGAGCGTGGATCCCGACCACGCTGCCGTCGGTCGACATCGAGACGTACGGACGAAGCGCTTGCTCGCGGGCGACTCGCCGATAACCACGTATACCGTCGTACACGCCGAAGCCATATACCACCCAGAAACCGATCCCGCTCGCGATATTGAACGGTCGCAGCCGCCGGGCGTCCTGCGTGGCGTCGTGTCCGGGCCCGGTCCCATCGGTGCAGGTCAGCTGGCCCCCGCCGGATCCCTGGGTGTGATCACACCACTGGCGGAGATACGAGTAGGTCACGAGGTTGGTGATCAGGAGCGCGCCGAGCACGCCGCCGAGCACGTAGGCCTTGGTGTGGTCGCCGTTGACGTACTGGCCGACCGGCGGGATCAGGGTGAACAGCCACGCCGGCCGCTCCGGCCGGACGCGCAGCGCGCGGAGCTCGCCGGCGTGGCGCGACGCGACGTCGTTGAAGAACGCGACGACGTCGGGCGGGTACAGCGCCGGGTCGAGCCGGCCGTCGGGCTCGACCCGCAGGTAGGTCACGAAGTGCTGCTCGGCGCTCGCGTTGCGCTGCGCGAAGAACGCGGCGATCCCGGCCAGGCGATGCGCCTCGGCGAGGTCGGCGACCGGCAGCTGTTCCCGGAGCAGCGGATCGACGAGATCCGCGACCCGCTGCCAGTCACCGGCCAGCGCCGCGGTGTTGCCCTCGCGCAGGACGTCCGACGGTGCGCGCCCCGGCTGGGCATGCCCGACCCGGGGCGCGGCCAGCGCGATCAGCGCGACCAGCGCGACCAGGCGCCCACGGGGGGTGGGGGCCCTGACGGCTCTGCCGGCGGCGCGGGGGGCAGCGCCCCCCGCGGGATCGCTCATCGCCACGACGGCACGCTGCGCCGCAGGTGCGGCCCGAGGATCGCGAGCACCTCGCGGGCGACCCGCGCCGCGAGCTCGGGCGCGCCGCGCCCGGGATCGCCGAGCACGGTATCGGTGGCGACCACGCGGTCGAACACCACCGCCCGCGGGCCGACGATCTGGACACGGACCCGGGCCCGCGCCATCGCCGGCTGCGCGCGATCGTCGGGCTGCTCGATGCTCCATGCGAGGATCGAGCAGCCGATCGCGAGATCGGCGCCGGCGGAGGTCACCGCCGCGGCGGTGAGCCGCGCAGGATCGGTGTCCCTGGGCGCGCGGTGATGCGCGCGGGTCCAGTCCGCCACCGCGGCCTGCAGGGCGCCGCGCAGCGGGCCGTCGCCGACCAGGACGCACCGAAGACGGCGGTCGGCCTGCTGCATCGCCCGGTACGCGTCCACGACGACCGGGATGTTCTTCTCCGGCGCGAGCCGGCCGACGTGGAGGACGACCAGGTCGTCGTCCGCCGCGCCCCACCTCGCGCGCAGCGCCGGGCACCGCCGTGCCGGATCGAACAGCACCGCGTCGACGCCGCG
>JBGQCL010000198.1:0-20043 GCA_041495365.1 Kofleriaceae bacterium
GCCCGGGGCATCGCGCCCGAGGGCGCGGAGCGGATCGCGCGGAGCGAGATGGGGGGTGGGGACCCCGACGGCTCCGCCGGCGGGGCGGGGGGCAACACCCCCCGGGGGATCGCGCGGAGCGAGATGGGGGGTGGGGACCCCGACGGCTCCGCCGGCGGGGCGGGGGGCAACACCCCCCGGGGGATCGACGGGGCGCTGCGCGCGGTGGCGTGGCGGAGCGGCCGGTTCACCGTGGTCGCGGTGGGGGCCGACGCCACGGCGGCGCGCTGGCGCGCAATGCTGCGCTGATCGGCGGCGTCACCCTTGGTCCTCCACGCACGTGATCTGGAAGTTCGACTGCTGCTGGCAGTTTTGCAGCCACGAGCCGCCGGCGACCTGGCCGAGCTGTGTCGAGGTGAGCGAGGCGATCGCCTCGCCGCGCAGGACGAGCTTGCGGGGCAGGCGCTTGGGGGTGAGCTTCTTCATGATCGACTCCATTCTGTCGTGGGTGAGGATCGGACGCGGTGGTGGCGGGGCTGGACGGCGGTGATGCACGAGGCTCGAGGGTGTTCGCGTGCACGCAGCTCTGGGGGCGGAGCGCTGATCGGCCGCGTCACCCGACGATGGCCGTGCACGTCAATAGTTCGTTCGACCGACGCGAGCAGTCTCCCAGCAGCGAGGCTCCGGCGACCTCGCCGAGCTGCACCGGGGTGAGCTGTGCGATCGCCTCGCGGCGGAGGACGAGCGTACGGAGCTGGGGGGCCCTGGGGCCTGGACTTCTTCATGGCGGCGGTTCCTTGTCGAGAGGGGCCTGGTAGCCTCGTTCGCCGTGGAGGAGCCGGCGGGCGGCTTCGAGGTCGATCCACAGCAGGCGGCCCTCGAAGTCGAGGGCGACGGCGACCTTGCCGTCGGTGGTGGCCGCGGTCCGGCCGAGGTCGACCGTGCCGGCCGGCAGGCACAGCCAGCGCCGCACGGTGGGGTCGTACAGCCAGATCGTGCCGTCGGTGCACGACGCCACGAGCAGGCCGTCGGGCGCCAGCGTGACGTCGCGCGCGCGCAGCGGGAGCGCGGTCCAGGACATGCCCGGGACCAGCGGTGCGTCGCGGCCGCGCGTGCCGACGTGGAGCGCGCCATCGTTGGTCGCGACCGCGATCGTGCGGCCGTCCGGGGTCACCGCGATCTCGCGCACCGAGCCGCCGTGGAGCAGGAGCTGCTGCTGCCACGAGCCGGTGTCGATCGCGATCACGTCGCCGCCCTCGTAGCCGACCAGCACGGTCCGGCGGTCGGGGAGCGCGACGATCCGGTTGACCCGCGACCCGCCGTCGCGCAGCGCCACCGGCCGGCCGGCGGCGTCGCTGCGCCACAGCGCGCCGTCGACGGTGCTGAACACCAGCGCGCCGGTCGCCGCGGCGTGCGCGAAGCTGTCGATCGGCGTGCCGGACTGCGCGAGCGGCGCGGCGTCACCGGACGGCGTCCAGCGCACCACCCGGCCGTCGTGGCCCGCGGTGACGAAGTCCTCGCCGCCGTCGACGAACGCGAGCTGCGAGATCGAGCCGTGCCCGGTATGGATCACCCGGGTCCGGATGATCGCAGGCGACGCCCAGATCTCGACGATGTCGCCCTGCAAGCCGTAGCTCGCGAACGTCCGGCCGCTGGTCGAGCGCACGAGGAAGATGTTCTCGGGCACGTGCGGCTCGACGGTCCGGGTCCCGGTCGCCGGCGAGAACACGGTGAGCGCGGGCAACCAGGTGGTCGCGGTGACCGTGGCCGACGGATCGTCGAAGATCGCGGTGTGGAACGACGAGCTGGAGGTCGCGGCCACCCGCGCCACGCGGTTCGGCAGCGGCCAGGCCCGCAGCCCGCCCCGGACGTCTCCGGAGATCAGGAACGGCTGATCGGGACCCGGCGGCGTGAGCGTGGTCAGCCGGAAGCCATGTCCCAGGTAGGTCGCGATCAGGTCGGTCGTCAGATCGAGCACGGTCACCGTGCCGTTGCCCCCGGCCGCGATCACGTACTCTCCGTCCGCGCTGGTCACGACCTGATCGGCGTGACCCTCCAGCTGGACGCGCGAGGTGAGCGCGTTGCGCGCCAGATCCCAGGTCCCGATCGCACCGTCCCGGCAGGCATAGGCGACCCTGCGCCGGCCCGGGATGAACTGGACGCCGCCGGCCGGGCCGTGGCACAGCTCGACCCGCGCGGCGACGTGGAGCGGGAACCCGCCGACGAGCAGCGCCTGGCCCGCGGTGGTCGCCAGGGCGACCTCGTGCCGGCCGGTGTCGATCGACCAGCGCACGAGGTCGGACAGCGCGAAATGCTGGGTGGTGGCGTCCATCCGCACGAAGTCGATCCCGTCGCGGCGGCCGACCACCAGGAGGTCATCGCCGGCGAACTCGACGTCGAGCCCGCCCTCGATGGTCTGGGTGAGCCGCAGCGCCGGCCGCGCCGGGTCGGTGATGTCGAGGATCCGGACCACCGCCTCGTGCGAGATCACCGCGAGCAGCGTCCCGTCGGGCGAGAACGACACGCCCTCGAAGCTGGCGTTGCGCAGCACCAGGGCGACGCCGAACGCCGCGCCGTGCGCGACGTCGAACAGGCACAGGTCCGACGGGTTGCACACGTAGGCGAGCAGGTTGCGCGACGCCGAATAGGCGGAGATGCCCTGGCGCGACGCCCCGCGCGACACCACGACCGAGCTGCCGTCGCGCGCGGTCCGCGCGATCGTCCCGTCGAGGCTGAGCGACAGGATCGAGCCGTCCGGGGCGGCGTGCGCCCACACCACGTTGTTGGTGTGGGGCACCGCGCGCACCAGCGCGACCCCGAGGCCCGCGGCGTGGGCCCGGATCTGGTCGGCGCGCGCGACCTCGCTGCCCCGGTAGCGGGCGAGCGCGTCGATCGCGGCCGACGGGTCGGTGGTCAGCAGCAGCTCGGCGTGCTTGAGCGTGAGCTCGTCGAGTGAGGCCTCGGCGGCCGCCTGGGCGCGCCGGGCGGCGTCGTTCGACAGGTCGGCGCGATCGCGCTCGACCGTGATGTTGCGGATGTAGAGCAGGCTGCCGGTGATCGCGATCGCGATCGCGGCGACCGCCGACAGCGCGAGCGCGCGGTGCCGGCGCGTCCAGTGCGCGAGCATCGCGAACAGCGAGTAGCTGCGCGCCGCGATCCGGGCGCCCGACTTGAACGCCTTGAGGTCGGCGGCCAGCGCCCAGGCGTCGGGGTAGCGGCGGTCGGGATCGGGGTCGAGCGCCTTCTCGATGATGGTCGCGAGGTCCTCGTCGATCCCGGCGCGGCGCAGCGCGCGGTGGCGGAGCTGCAGCCGGGCGGGGGGCGCGCGGTGAGGCACGGCGAGCTCCCACAGCATGACGCCGATCGCATAGACGTCGGCGCGCCGGTCGACCGGCTCGCCGCGCCGCTGCTCGGGGGCCATGTACGCCGGGGTCCCCATGATGCTGCCCACCGAGGTCACGTCGTCGGCGAGCGCAGCGCCGGCCGGGGCGCGAAACGACCCGCTCTCCCCGCCCGACAGCTCGCTGCTCGACAGGTCCTTGGCGAGCCCCCAGTCGATCACGATGGTCTCGCCGAAGTCGCCGATGATCACGTTGGCCGGCTTGAGATCGCGGTGGATGATGTTGCGGCCGTGCGCGTAGGCGATCGCGTCGGCCACGGCGATCACGTGGTGGAGCAGGGCGATCCGCTCGGCCGCGGTGGTGCGCTCGACGAGCAGCTCGCGCAGCGGCCGCCCGGCGACCAGCTTCATCGCGTAGAACGGGGTGCCGTCGGACCACCGGCCGGCCTCGTGGATCGGCACGATCCCGGGGTGTTCGAGCCGCGAGGTGATCAGGACCTCGCGGAGGAACCGGACCTCGCTGGCGGTGCCGCGCGACAGCAATTCCTTGATCGCGACGTCGCGGCCGAGCTCGCGATCGTGGGCGCGCGACACCCGACCCAGCCCGCCGCGGCCGTGCTCGCCGAGAAACTCGTAGCGCCGCGGATCGCGGACCTGGATCGGCAGTGCGGGCGGCGGCGAGCCCGGGTCCGGTTCGGACCCGACGATGCTCGGCCGCGATGCGCTGGTCTGGGTCGGGCCGGACAGCGTCGGCTCGGCGCGCGCGTCACCAGAAGCATCGCCGTCGCTGCGGGACCCCATCCCGGGCAACGTATCGGAGCAGCGCGCAGGGTGGCTAGTCGAACCGCCCTCCGCGGTGTTTGGCTGTACCGTACAATACGCGTCTGAACAGCGTAGTATCGAGACGCATATTCAGAACGATAGTTCGATATAACGGAGCGCTGGCGCGCGCCACTGCCGCAAGATGCTCCAGATCCTAGTGCGTCCCGGGGAGCAGCGTCACGCACGCGGTGCCGGCCTCGGGATCCGCCGGGTCGGCGATCGCCGAGATCCGCGCGCACACCCGGTTGATCCGGTCGCCGGTGACCGTGAACGCACCCGGCACGACGACCCGGTTGCCGCACGCGATGCGGGTCGCGGCGAGCACCGGCGCCGGCCACGACCGGCGCCAGGCGCGGCTCCAGGCTCGGAGAATGGGCCCATCCGAGGTCGGCGAACAGCGCGTGCACGACATCGACGGCGTCGTCGCGGCTGCGCAGCATGCGCTCGGCCTTGCGCACCAGCGCGGGGCCGAACACGCGATACGCGGTCCGCGGATCAGGTGCAGCTTCCACCCTGGACGCCCACCGAGGTGCACGGCCCGGCACGAGGTCGCCGTCGACCGGGCAGCCGGCGTCGGTCGCGCATGCCCGGCCGTCGGGGCACTGCAGGCGCGCCGGGTCGCTGCAGGTGCCATCGCCGGAGTTCACCGGCGAGAGCTGCTCGATCGCCGTGCCCGGGTCGACCAGCTCGACGCCGGCGTCGGCCTCGTGCCAGGTCGGGACCCGGCGGATCGCGCCGCGCTCGATCTTCCAGGCGCACAGCGCGCCGCCGCACCACAGGTCGAACCCCGGATCGCGGGTGATGCCGCCCAAAAACGCCGGCCCGGGTCAGGGTCAGCCCGACGGAGGCGGTGCGAACTCCATCCCGTAGCGGACCCGGTAGACCAGGATCAGGATGACCACCACCGAGATGAGCAGGACCGACCATGCCCAGCTGGGCACGGGGGAGATCAGGCCGCGGCTGAACTTGCCGATCTTTGCGCGGACCATGCCATGCACGGAGAGCACGCCGAGGACGACGACCGTCAGCTTGATGTGGAACCAGCCGTGATGCGGCTGGACGAGGAAGTTGGGCGTCTGACCGAAGATCATCGCGATCCCGCAGCCGATCGCGAGCGCCGCTGCGAGGTCCATCATGAACGCGAGCGATCGCTCCATCAGGGTGAACTTATCGAGCATGGCCTTGGGCGCGTTGGCATGCAGGCGCAGCAGCCAGTAGACGCTGAACAGGCCACCGATCCACAGCACCACCCCGATGAGATGGCCGGACTTCACCCAGGCATACGTCGCTGGCGACATATCGCGAAGGTAACACTTCCTGCGATGTGCCGCTGGCCGGCGGACCGCGGTATGCTGGGCCAGCCATCGTGGCACGCGTCCTCAAGATCTTCTTCCACGACGCGTGCTTCGACGGCACGACCTCGGCGGCGTTGTTCGCAGCGTTCTACCGCGACGTGCTCGACCGCAGCCCCCGGGTCGTGCCGGTCGGCATGGTCCACCGCGACGGCAACCCGTTCGAGGGGGTGCCGCTCGACGCCGACGACCACGCCTGCGTGGACTTCCGGTTCTGCGCCGACCCCCGGATGCGCTGGTGGTTCGATCACTACCCCACCGCGTTCCAGCCGCCGGCGCTGCGCGAGGTGTTCGAGCGCGAGCACCGCCCGACCTGGTTCTTCGATCCGGCCGCACCGTCGTGCGCCGGGCTGATCGCCCGCGAGCTCGAGGCCGGGTGGAAGTGGAAGCCGCCGCATCACCTGATCGAGGCGGTGCGGTGGGCCGACACGATCGACGCCGCGCGCTTCGCGTCCGCCGAGGACGCGGTCGCGCTGGCCCAGCCGGCCCAGCGCATCGCGGCCTGGCTCGCGCACGGCCGGACGCCGGTCGACACCGCGCACTACGTCGAGTGGCTGTCGCGCGAGTCGCTCGCCCAGATCACCGCGCGGTCCGAGGTCGCGGCCGCGCTCGCCGTGGTCGAGGCCGAGCGCGCCCACGACCTCGAGGAGATCCGGCGGCTCGGGGTGTGGCACGGCGACGTCGTCGTGTTCGACCGGCTCGACGACCCCGGCGCGCGCAGCCCGGGCTTCCTCGGCTACCTGCTCTACCCGAGCTGCCTGTACGCGGTGTCGGGGACCCAGCACGGCCAGAACATCAAGATCTCGGTCAGCGTCAACCCGTGGAGCACGCAGCGCCGGCGGCACGACATCGGCGCGCTGTGCGCGCGGTTCGGCGGCGGCGGCCACGCGGCGGTCGGCGGCGTCACGCTCGGGCCCGACGAGATCGGCCGCGCGCGGGCGACGATGACCGCCGTCGTCCACGAGCTGGCGACCACCTGACCGCGGCGCGGCCAGCGCGTCCTGGTCGCCGGTGAGCGCCGGCGCCGTGCTCGCGGCGGTGCGTCAGAGCAAGGCGAGCAGCTCGTCGGTCGTGACGATGGTGGCGAACTCGCGGTTCAGCTCGGCTATGCCGACCTCGTGCATCTCCGCGGCCGAGATCAGGCGGCCGTTCGGACCCGGCGAGCGCATGGCGAAGGCCACGGTGCTATCGGACAGGACGAACGTCCGGAACCCGAGGTTGCCGGCCATGCGCGCGGTCGTCGAGACGCAGTGGTTGGTCGTGAAGCCGCACAGCACCACGGTATCGCTCGGATACGACCGGAGGCGCGCCTCGAGATCCGTGCCGATGAACGCCGAGTTGACGTGCTTGTCGACGACCGGCTCGCCGGGCCTCGGCGCGGCTTCGTCCTTGATCGCGTTGCCGGGCGAGTCGGGGCGGAGCGCCGAGTCGGGCTCCACCGAGTCGTGGCGCACGTGGATCACCGGCCGGCCGCTCGCGCGCCACCGCGCCAGCAGCCGCTCGATGTTGCGCTCGGCATCCGGATTGTTGCGGTCACCCCAGTACGGCGCGTCGAAGCCGTCCTGGACGTCGATCAAGAGCAGCGTGGCATTCGCAGGCAGGTGTGTGGTGGTCATGGGATCGGCGGCTCAGAGCCGCCCGAAGTCTAGCTCGAGCACGGGCGTGTCCGCCTCGATATCGCGGCGGAAACGCCCCCAGCGGTCGAGCGTGTCCTCGTCCAGCAGGGCCGGATCGCGATACTGGTGGAACAGCGCATAGTTCATCGAGCGCTGGAGCGCGAGCATGTCCGGGAGAGCCTCCAGCCACGCCCGCTCGCAGCGGCGGAGCTCCCGGTAGCCCTCCAGGAACGGCGCGAGGAACGCCGCGACGGCCTCCTCCCGCTTCCCGCGCACCTCGCCCCTCGCCACGTAGAAGATGATCACGGCGATGTCCTTGACGAACCACGCGTATTCGCAGTTGTCGAAGTCGAAGGCGGTGATCCGCCCATCGGCGAAGCAGAAGTTGTGCATGTGGAGATCGGCGTGGATCACCCCGTAGTCCTCCGGCGTCGTCGGGAGCTGCTTCAGACGTTCGATGATCCGCGCGGTTCGCTCGCGCACGAGCCGCTCCTCGGGCGGAGCGAACCGGTCGATGTCGACGACGTCGTACTCGTACCACTCCTGGCGCTTGAAGCGCGGGTTCGACCGCTTGTAGGTCTGCGCGCGGTTGTGGAGGCGCGCGAACAGCCGGCCCAGGTCGCGGAACAGCTGCGGCTTCCAGTAGCGCTCCCGGAGCGGTGGAGCGTCGTCGAACACGACGCCCTCGGCGCGCTCGAAGGCGGTGACGACGAAGTAGTGGCCGGGATCGCTGTCCTCGATCCGCTCCACGAACTGACCTGCCTCCGACAGGATCGGTTGCGAGACCGGGATCCCGGCGGCGCCCAGGTATCGCACGAACTCGACCTCGCCCAGCGTGTAGTCGACGGTCCGCCGCGCGCTGTGCGAGACGCGCAGGATGAGGTCGACGCCGTCCTGGTTCACGGCCTCGTAGACGAAGTTTTCGAACGCATCGAGCTCCGTGAGATCGGAGGATTGCAAGCCGTAGCGGCCGGCGGCCTCATCGCGGATCCGTTCGTGGAAGCGGCGTACGAGCTCCGGGTTCATCGAGACCTCTCTCCGCTCAGTCGGTGAACGTGAGGCTGCGATCCTCGTAGCGGACCACGGTGGAGGCAGCGTCGCTGGTGACGGAAACGCCCAGGCCTTCGGCGAGCGTCTCGTACAGGGGCGGCCCGTTGCGCGGGCGGTTGTACGTTGCCAGGTCGAGGTTCGTGAGCGCGCGGCCCGGCCGGCGCCGCAGCCGCTCGTTGAGCTTTCCCTGCTCGCGCCCGACGACCCGCAGGCAGCGGCGCTCGAGCGCGAACACGTCGGCCGCGACGGCTGCCAGCTCGCTGCAGATCGGCTCGCTCACCGCCTTGTCGGCCGGGAGCGCGTGCGCGAAGAACTCGGCGAGCCGCCGCTGGCTGGCCGCCTGCGCGGCCGGGTCGAGCGTCATGAGCTCGTCGAGCGAGGCGCCGTCGACCTTCCCCGGCAGCGCCTCGCCGGCGCGGTCGAACATCCAGCGGCTCAGGGCGATCTCCAGCTCGAGCGTCTCCACCAGCGGGTGGTCCGTGCGGAGCAGTGGGTAGAGCTTGTCGTCGACCGGCGCTTCCACCCGCTCCTGGAGCGCGGTGCGCGGGCTGTGGCCCTGAAAGGCCACCCTCAGCCGCTCGTGGAGCAGGCCCTGCGAGGCCCCCAGGAACCGCACCACCGACTCGACCCGCTGGCCGAGCAGGCCATAGTCGATCGCGGCCTCGAGATCACCGAGGCGCGCCGCCACGTTCGGCTCGACCTGGATCGGCGCGCTGGTCTCGCCGAGCGTCACGCGGAAATATTCGTCGACCAGCCCGGGAGGCCCGGCACAGACGCCCCAGGTGCCCCGATAGATCAGGTGGGTCTCGGCCCACTCGTTGATGCCAAAGGCATTGAGCGGCGTCTCGCAGCCGTGCTGGCCGGCCGTGGCGCGCAAGACGTCGTTGGTGACCAGCCGGACGCCGTCGATCAGCCGGAACATCGCGGCCAGTCCGCCGTCGAGCTGCCCGTTCGGCACCGGATCCACGCCGCGCACCATGACATAGGCGACGGAGGCCAGCTGGCACACCGCAAGGAAGTGCACTTCTCCCGCGCGGAGCGACGACGGATCTCGAGGCGGCATCCGCGCAAACAGGGCCTCGCGGAACTGCTCCGACAGCGAGAGCAGCTCTGGCCACCGCTTGGCCATGTGCTTCATGGCGGTGACGTTCATCGGGAGGTCGTCCTGGTAGCGGCTCCCCGGGAAGCCGCAGACCTTGCGCTGCGTCGGGAGATCCAGGAACAACGTGCGCGGCATGACGTTGTTTTCGCCCACCTGCCGGCCGTCCGTGTCCATCGCCGGGTGGGCGATCCGGTAGATGGGAACGAGCACCTCGAGGTTGGAAAGGTCGAACGCCCGCCCGAACCCCTCCTCGGTGATGACCGGGCAGCGGTCGTCGTGGGCGCTGAAGGTCCGCGGCTCGCGGCCCTCGGGCGCATGGCCGAGCTTCAGGGGGAAGGTCTCCGCGGCGACGCTCGCGGGCAACTCCGCGACCCGCTTCAGCACATTCTGATCGAGCAGCGCCTGGAGCAAGTCGCGGATCTTCTCCCATGCATGGGGCGCTGCGTTCGACCAGGCCATGGCATCTCCCGCGCGAAACCGCTCGACCTCCATCAGCTTCTCGCCCACCGGCGCGACGTCCGGCTCGTCGAAGATCAGCTCGACCTCGCCGTAGAACAGGTGCAGGATCTCCTGGCCTTCCTCGTTCTTGAACCGGCTGTGCGTCAGCCGCCGCCGCTTGGGGATGCAGAGGACCTCGCTCGGTTGAAGTTCCACCATCGCATGTCCTTCCAGTCAGGGAAGCTTGGTGACGTCGTAGGACCAGTTGCCGCCCAGAGCGCGGTAGAGCTGGACTCGATAGGCAAGCAGCAGCCGCTGGGCCCGGAGGCCATCGCGCTCGCGCGCGGCCAGGCTGGCGAGCGCGTTGAGCACGGGGAGATAGTCCGATTGCCCCTGCTCGAACAGCCGCCGCGCTTCCTCCAGGAGCCGCCGGCCGAGCTCGATCTGCCCGCGCAGGCTGCGCAGACTCTCCGCCTGGCTCTTCTCCTGGAGCAGCGCGTCTTGCACGCGTCCGACCGCCGTCTTGATGGCGAGCTCGTATTGCCACTTCCGCCGCTTGAGCGTCAGCTCGAGCTGCTGCCCCTCCGTGATGCGCCGCCCGCCGTCGAACAGCGGCCAGGTCAAGCGGACCCCGAAGAACCCCTCGCGGAATGCCTCCCCGGACCCGAACGACACCACGCCCGCGCTCCCCACGACATCGATCACGGGGAGCCAGCTCGAGAGGTTCTCGTTCACGCGGTGCTCGATCTCGGTCACGCGCAGCCTGGCGAACCGCATCTCCGGCGTGTTCTCGACCAGGTCGCTCGGTGTCCCGAGACCGGGCTCCGGAGGGAGGTCCGGAAGCCGGCGGTCCGCGGGGACGAGATCGTCGTGAGGGCTCGGCAGCCGGCCGAGCAGCGCCGTGAGCTGCGAGTTCAGCATCGCGATCCGTGCGGCGATCAGCGGCACCTGCGACCGGAGGTTGAGCAGCTGCTGCTCCTGCTGGAGGACGACCAGCCGGGGCGTGAGGTGTTGCTCGAACCGCGCCTTGACGAGGTCGAACAGCTCCTGGTTGTACCGGACCTCGCCCTCGGACAGCTCCTTCAGGGCGCGCTCCACCAGGATGTCGAACCACAGCTGGGCCACCTGCTCGGCGATGTTCTGGGCGGCGGTCTCGCTGCTCTGGCGCTGCTGCTCGGCGAAGTTCACGCCGACGCTCCGCCGCGCGTCGAGGTTTCCCCACAGGTCGAGCTGGTAGGACGCGGTGAGGTCGAGGTTCGCCGCATTGTACTTCAGCTGGAACGCATCGTTCGGAGGTACGGGCGCCGAGCCGGCGACGATGTGCTGGATGCTCGCCGGCGTCGTCGGCGGGATGCCGATCTGGAGCGGCCACCACCAGCCCTGCGGGATCGACGAGTCGAGCAGGTTCTCGTAGATCAGGGTTCGCACGTCGCGGAGGAAGTAGTTGTTGCGGAGCGCCTCCTGGATGGTGCTATCGAGCGCGGGATCGGCGAACGCGCTCCACCACACGGCCTTGTCGGTCGCTCGCTCGGCCGAGCCCGGCTTGGAGCGCGAGGGGTCGAACGCGCCGTCGTAGCTGGACGAGGGGCCCTCGAGCTCGAGCGCGAAGGCCGTGGGCGGCGGAGGCGGCGTCAGCTTGACCGGGCGAACCAGCGAGCACGCTCCGGCGAGGACGGTCATCAGGACGAGTGCGATCCGCGAAGCCGAATCGCGGGGGGTCGGGACCCCGACGGCTCTGCCGGCGGGGCGGGGGTCCTCCCCCGTGGGATCGATCGGGCGGATCATGGGTGGCTCACGACGACCACGGACGGCGCGTGATCGAGGACGCAGCGCACCGCCACCCTCATGGTTTCGGGATCCAGCGACGCGAAGCTCTCGTCGAGGATGACCAGCTCGACGCCCTGAAGCAGCGTGCGAGCGATGTAGAGCCGGCTCTTCTCGCCGTGCGAGAGCTGCCAGCCGGTCTCGCCGA
The DNA here is from genome assembly GCA_041495365.1 of Kofleriaceae bacterium. GTDB lineage: Bacteria > Myxococcota_A > Polyangia > Haliangiales > Haliangiaceae > JABFXX01. The sequence goes on from JBGQCL010000198.1 coordinate 11,672, forward strand.
TCAGCTCGTCGATCTCGCCGGGCATCTTGCGGACCAGCTCGTCCAGCCCGAGCTCGCTGCACAGCGCGCGGGCCTTCTCCCGCATCTCGTTGGAGGCCGGCCACTCGCGCCCGAGCAGCAGGTTGTACGCGAAGCTGCCGTTGAGGACATGGTTCTCGTGGAACTGAGGCGCGGCGGTGACGCGCCTCCGCCAGCCCGAGACGCCGAACGTGGAGCGGTCGAGGCCGCGCAGCAGGAGCACGCCCGCCTCCGGCGTCCGCAGGCCGGTCAACAGGGACACCAGCGTCGACTTGCCCCCGCCCGACGGGCCCTCGAGCAGGATGCGATCGCCTCGCGCGATCTGGAGCGAGCAGTTCTCCAGCACGGGCCGGGTCCGCGCGTGGTGCCGGAAGGTCAAGCCGCGCGCCTCGACCAAGGGCCCGTCGACCTGTTCGGCCAGCTTGCCGGCCTCCATCTCGAGGGGGACCTTCGACTCGAGCTCCGGCCGGACCACCGCGCGCAACAGATCCCGGATCTGCTCGAAGGAGTTCACGGCCAGCGAGATCTGCTGGAAGAACACGGAGATCTCGTCAAAGGCTCGCTGCGCGAGGAGGATGCCTCCGGCGAAGATCGCCAGCGCGGCGGTCGGCGCGGTCCCGCCGGCGAAGGCCGGGAGCAGCATCAGGAGCGCGAGGACCAGCCAGCCATCCCGGAGCAGGGCCGACAGCTGCATGGTCCGGTGGTCCATGACCCGCGAGGTCTCGCAGTAGTCGCTCAGGCGGCGGTCTTCTCCGTCGTGCCATCGCTCGAGCGGGAGCTGAGCGAGCCGCGTCCGGTGGCCGAGCATGCGCTCGAGCAGGTCGTGCGTGATGTCGATGCGCGCCCCCGACCACCGGCGCTGCGCCTTGTAGTGCCGCCACGCGAGCACGAAGGCGACCACCACCCAGGCCACGAGCGCACCGACGTGAAGCCAGCCGCCCGCGCCGAGCGAGAGGATGATCGCCGCCAGGATCAGATCGACGAGCGAGAGCACCGCGAGCAACGCGCCGCCGAGCGCGAGCAGCTCGACCACCTCGGACTCCGCGACGCGCCCGAAGTGCCGCCCGATCCCGTCGAGGCGGATCTCGTCGGGGCTCAGCTTGAGGGTGCCCGCCAGGAGCTGCTGCTTGAGCAGCGTGCCCACGCGGATCGAGAACAACCCCTGCCACCACACCTCGAGCAGGCGCAGCGGGACCGCGCAGGCGATGACGGCGATCCAGCCCTTGAACCAGCCGGTCTCGAGGTGGGCCTGGAGCGCGGCGCGGCCGAGGATCCAGAACGAGGCCGCCAGCACCAGCGAGAGCAGCAGGTGGTTGACCAGGATGCCGGCCACCAGCGCCGGCATGTCGCCGAGCAGCGTCCGCGCGCGCGCGGTGCGCTGGGGTCGCATGATCCAGGAGGTCCGCAGCTCCTCCTGGCCGAGCCGCTGGAGCAGCAGCTTGCTCCGGACGCGCTCGCGCGCTCGCCCGGACGTCTCGAGGCCTGCGAGCAGCTGGTCGACCTCGGCGGCGACGCGGGCTTGTTTCTCCTGGCGCGCCAGCGCGAGCACGCGGCTGGTCTCGACCGAGGCGATCGTGGAGTCCCGCGCGAGCACGCGGACCTTGTTCCAGCGCGTTCCGAGCAGCACCAGATAGAACGGCCGGCCGTCTCGCCGGATCTGGAGCACCGCAGGCGCGGCGCGCTCGATGACGTCCGGGAGCTCGCGGTAGAGCGGCGTGACCGGCTCGAGCTCGACACCGATCCGGCCGGCAAGCGCAAACATCCAGATCCGGCTCGGCTCGACCGCCGGATCGTGCACGCTGAGCTCGCCGGCGCGCGCGCCGTAGCCCGCCCGGTGAGCCATCTGCTCCAGGGCGTCGGGCAACCGATCGACCGGCCACAACAGGTTGGAGAGGTCGTGCGTCATCGCATCGGCTTCTCCACGAGCCGGCCGTCCGCGAGCCACCAGTGCCGCCACTTTCCACTGCTCCACAGCAGCTGGTGGTTCTCCTCGTCCGCGCGCAGCAGCTCTGCGTAGCGGGACCGGTCCTTCGCCAGCAGCTCCTTGGGCGGGCCGTTCTCGATGATCCGCCCGCCCTCGATCACCAGGACGCGGTCGAACTCCCGGGTCTGCGCGACGTCGTGGGTCACGCACAGCAGCGTGATGTTCGCCCACAGCCGCCGGGACTCTGCGAGCAGGCGCGCGCGCCGATCGCGATCGAGCCCTCGAAACGGCTCGTCGAGGATCGCCAGCCGCACACCGGAGCGGAGCATCGCGCGCGCCAGGCGCACGCGCTGGCCCTGCCCGCCGGAGACCAGGCCTCCGCCCTCGCCGAGCAAGGTCTGCAAGCCCGCCGGAAGCGCCTCGAGGATGTCGAGCAACTCGGCGCCCTTGAGGGCCGCGTCGAGCGACCAGCCGTGCGCGGAGTCGTTGCCGTACCTCAGGTTGTCGAGCAGGCTCTGATTCCAGATGCTGATCGCCGGAACGACCCAGGCGGTGGTGCGGCGCAGGCGCTCGATGGCGAGCTGATCGAGCGGCTCGCCGTCGATGCGGATCTCACCGCGCGCGGGGCGGAGCCAGCCGAGCAGGAGGCCGACCAGCGTCGACTTGCCGGCTCCCGATACGCCGACGACCGCCACGTGCTCGCCGGCGGCGATGTTCAGCGAGACCTTGTCGAGGATGGTGTGGCCGCCGCCCTTGACGCGGACCTTCTCCATCGCAATGGCGACGCCGCGCACCGCGGCCGCCGGCTCGACCGCCGGAACGTCGGGCGACTCGACGGCAGGTGGGGAGCGCAGCTCCGGACCGGGCGCGGGCAGCAGGTTCCGGGCCGGCTCCGGCTCGATCTCTCCGATGATGTCCAGCAGGCGGCGGACTCGATTCATCGCGCTCGGGAAGGCGCGCGCCAGGACCAGCAGCCGCTGGCCGAGGATCGGGAACCGCAGCGCCCAGAACACGACCAGCAAGACCAGCGAGGCGCGCTCGCTGGTCTGGAGGTACGAGTAGACGAGCAGCACCACGAGGGCGTAGCTCACCAGCATCAGCACGCCTTCGAACCCGACGGAGAGCGCCTGGAGCCAGTAGCGGGACCTGGTCCACTCGACCAGCAGCGCCTCCTGCCCGCGGCGGAGCGATCGCTCCGCGCCGTGGATCCGGATCGGCGTCAGGCCGAGGAGCGCGTTCAAGATGAAGCTGCTCAGCGCGCCGGCGTGCGACTGCACGCGCAGGTCGGGCTCGAACATGAGCCGCTGCGCGAACAGCGGCAAGAACAGCGTGGCCGCGGTGAGGGAGAGCACGATACCCCACGCGCCGGGGGCCGCCCAGACCAGCGCAGCCGCCGTGGCCAGCACCTCCAGGGAGACGGTGATGGCCTGGGCGATCAGGAGGGGCAAGTTCCGCATCGCCTGGATGGCGTGGCAGCGGGCCGCCATGTCGGAGGCGAGCCGGCTCTGAAAGTAGCGGTCCTCGGTCTTCGGCAGCTTCTCGAAGTACGCTTTCCTGAGGCGCACCTCGAGCCGGCGGCCGATCCCCAGCAAGCCGATCGAGATCGGGACCTGGATCGCGAGCAGCGCCAGCGCGATTGCCACCAGCACCAGCAGGCCCGCGGCACGCTGCTCGACGGTTCCGAGGTCGCGCCCGAGATCGAGCATGGCCCGCAGCATCAGCGCCTGGAGGATCCGGCCGAAGGTCGCGAGCACGAGCCCGGCCGTGATCAAGAACGGGATGCTCCGGGCATCTTCCTTGAGCAGGCGGAACAGCGTCTGCGCGGGGCTGACCTGCGCCGCAACGAGCGCCGTCGCGAGCTCGGACTGGATGGGCGATCGCGCCGGGCTGGCCGCGTCCTCGTCGCTGGTCGTCTTACCGTGCCAGCCGCGGAATCGGAGCAGCACCGCGCCGGTCAGCAGGAGCTCGTTTTCCACGTCGGGGTTCGGGCGGACCGACCAGTAGAGCTCGGGGATCGGCACCTCGCCGGACTCGGCCTTGGCGATCATCGACTGCACCAGCCCGGCCGCCGTGCGCCCGCGCCCGACCGCGCCCGCGCGGACCACGGCTTCGACCGCCCGGGCCGCAGCGTCGAGTGCGGCGATCGAACGATGGCCCGGATCCTCGACTGCCCTGGCGATGAGTGCCGAAGCGGAGGCGGCGCCCACATCCCGCAGGCGGCGCTCGAGCGTGGCCACCGCTTCCTCCGAGCCGGCCCACTCCCGCCAGGCATCCGCGGGGACGGAGGTCGTGTGCTGGTAGAACGTGCTGATCAGCGTCTCGACGCGGGTCCAGCGGCGGCCGACCGCGGGATCCATCACCTGGACGAAGGGTCCGATGCGCTTCCACAGGACGACGAAGTGCTGCCGCCCCCCGGCCGACCGCGTGACGATGATGGCCGGGAGCGCGCGCGCCTCCGGGAGGAAGACGTGGTCCATCGGGAGCATGATCTGCTCGGCGTCGAGGCCGAGCTGGCTTGCGAGCTCTTCCAGGGTGTCGGTCGACGTACCGTCGATGTCGGTCTGACACGCCTCGCGCAGGAGGCGATAGTTGAGCTCACAGCCCATCCCGGCGAACACGCTCTTGAGGGAGGCCGGGCCACAGTCGGTGGCCGAGATCTGGATCACCTCCGGGATGAGCGGGCGCGGGCGACGGCTCATGACCGCTCAGCGGGCCTCGGACTCGGCCTGGAACCCTCTTGGGTGCCGCTCCTCGGGCGTCGGTTCCGCAACGTGCCATTCACCGAGGGCCCGCAGCAACAGCCCGACCGGCGAGACCCGGGCGACCTCGACATCGACCTCGGCCGTCAGCCCGTGCTGGAGCTGGATCCTCGGGTCGGCCGGGGCCTGGATGTCGAGCTCCACGCGGACCGTGCCCGGGATGGCCTCCGGCGTGGCGTTGATCCCGGGCTCCGTCCCGACGCGGGTGACCCTGGCCGGCACCGTCCCGTAGATGGTCCAGGGATAGCCGTCGAGCTTCAGCTGCGCCGTTTGGCCGGGCTGGATCAGGCCCACCATCTCCTTGGGGAAGCGCGCTCGAACGCGGACCTCCGCATCGCTCGCGAGGATGGTGCCGACCCGCTGCCCGTCCGCGATGAAGGCCCCCGCCCCGAGCTCGACCACGTCGACGAGCCGCCCCGAGGAGGGCGCGCGGTAGTGCTTCTTCTCGATCTGGTACTCGAGGCGATCGATCGTCACCTTCAGCTCTCGAAGCTGGCCCTCGCTTCGGAGCTCCTCGCGCTGGAGCCCGAGGAGCTGGGCGGTGAGCGTCTCGCGCCGCACGGCCTGCTCGCGCTTGAGCCGGACGATCGCCAGGCTCTGCGCTCGGCTGGCGTAGGCGAGCGAGTCGACCTCGGTGCGGCGCTCGAGCTTCTCGAGCTCGGAGACGGAGCCGGACGGGCTCTGCTGGGCGAGCTGCGCGCGCTGCTCGGCCAGCCGGTGCCGAGGCGCGATCTCTCCCTCCTTCTCCACTTCCTCGCGGACCGCCACTTCGTCGACCAGGCCGCTCGCGGCAAACTCGTCCTTCTTGTTGGCGAGCTGAGCGCGAATGACGGTGAGCTCCTGCTCGGCCGCCGCCGAGGTGGCCTTGCTCTGCTCGAGCTCGAGCCGCTCGCTCCGCGTGTCGAACTCGATGAGCAGGTCGCCTTCCTTGACCTCCTCGTCGAGGTTCAGCATCGAGCGTACCACCCGACCCGCTGCGGGCGGCTCGAGCCGGTAGACCGCGTTGTGCGGCTCGATGCGGCCCTGGGAGCTGACCTTCATCACGGGGATCCGGGCGCCGAGGGCCCAGGCGACAAGGCCTCCGAGACCCAGCGTGACCAGGACGGCCAGCAGGACCCGGGTGCGCGACTCGTATCCGTTCAAGGACCGGAGCGTCCGCTCGAATGGATATGCCATTGGGTGATCGACGATTTGGCCGGAAGGGGGTCAGTCCCGCCCGGTCTGTATTTTCTCGTAAAGAATGAAAGGTTGGGAACGGATCGTGAGATCCGGTCCCAACCTATCGCAGGATCAGCGGCCCTTGGAAACCGGCCCGCCAGCGCGAACGTGGACTTTGATCTTCATTTGTTCACCCCCTTTCTTCTCCTTTATAAACAAGAAGGAAGCACACCGCAAACGAGAAGCGTGAAATCTTGGGCGACAGAGAAGACTGCACGATTCCACAGGGTTGGTTCGGCTGGGCTGTCCGGATTGATGTTCGCGGTAACGTTTGCCGCGCCGATCGCCAATACGGAACGTCGAAGTGGTCCAGAGGGCAGGTGATTCTTATCACCGTTCCTGAGTCCCAGACCCGCGTCGTGCGTTGTGCTCGCGCACCGAGGTCGTGAGCGTGAGGCAACACCGCCGGAGGGGATGCCCCCGCGATTGATCGGATCTTGCGCTCCTGCGAACCTCCGCAGGCTCGCGCCGAGGTCCGGTGCGTCGCAGCTGGAGGAACAGCCGATGCGAACCATCATGAAACCGCGTGTGATCGCGAGCGCCGTGGCGCTTCCGATGGTGCTTGCCGCGTCGTGCGCGAGGCCGACGCCCGAGCCCGCCAGGGTGGCAACGACGTCGAGCGATCCCGGCCGCCCGCCCAGCGCTGGGCCCGTGAGCGCGACGACGCAGAAGGCGATCGAAGCCGGCGACGTGAATCGTAGCGTCGATCCGTGCAGCGATTTCTACGAGTACGCCAACGGCACGTGGCGCGCGCAGAACCCGATCCCCGCGGGGAAGCCGCGGTGGAGCCGCCGCGGCGCCGGGCGCGAGGCGAGCCGGCAGAAGCTGCGCGCGCTCGTCCAGGAGCTCGGGTCGAAGACCGACTGGCCCGCGGGGAGCCCCGAGCAGCTCGTCGGCGATCACTACGCGTCGTGCATGGACGAAGCGGCGGTCGACGCGGCGGGAATCTCGCCGATCGCGCCGCTGCTCGCCGACATCGACGCGGCGAACACGCCGGCCGACGTGCAGCGCGTCGTACGGCGGCTCCACGATCTCGGCATCGCCGCGCCGTTCGGCGAGACCGGCGCATACGACAACCACGAGCCGAAGGACTTCCTGCTCGACCTCGTCGCGGGCGGCCTCGGCCTCCCCGATCGCGACGCGTATCTGAAGACCGAGCCGCGCTCCGCCGAGATGCGCGACCGGTACCGGCAACACGTGGCGCGCGTGCTCGCACTCGGGGGAATGCCGGAGAGCGCAGCGCTCGCCGCCGCCGCCGGCGTGATCGCGCTCGAGAAGCGCCTGGCCGAAGCGTCGCTCGACGCGAAGACCGCCGCCGATCCCGCGGCCACCGAGCACAAGACGACGTTCGCGCAGCTCGAGCAGATGGCGCCCCACATCGACTGGGACAGGTACTTCGACGAAGCGCGGATTCCGCGCGAGCCGGTCAACGTCGCCGAGCCGAAGTTCCTCCAGCAGGTCGACAAGGAGCTCACGACCACGCCGGTCGCCGCGTGGAAGACGTACCTGAGGTGGCAGCTGCTCGACGCGGCGTCGCCGTGGCTGTCGAAGGCGTTCGCCGAGGAAGCGTTCGCGTTCAGGGACAAGACGCTCGGCGGCGCCACCGAGATGCAGCCGCGCGCGCAGCGCTGCGTGGAGTTGACCGAGACGCTGCTCGGCGAGCCGGTCGGAAGGACCTACGCCGACCGGTACTTCACCCCGGCGGCGAAGGCGAAGGCGCGCGAGATCGCGAACGGCCTCCTCGCGGCCTTGAAGGAGGACGTCTCGGGATTGCCGTGGATGGCGGCGGACACCAGGAAGCAGGCGCTCGAGAAGCTCGAGTTGACGAACATTCAACTTGGATACCCCGACCACTGGAAGGACCTCTCGAAAGTCCAGATTCGCCGGGATGCGTTGTGGGCCAACATCGCACAAGCGCGGAAGCTCAATGTCGACGACGTGCGACGCCAGGTGGGGAAGCCGACCGATCGCGGCGGCTGGCAGCTCCCGCCGTCGTCCCCCGACGCGTACCTCGATCCGGCGCTCAACGAGCTCGTCCTCCCTGCCGGCTTCCTGCAGCCGCCGTACTTCGACGTCGGGGCGACCGACGCGGTGAACTACGGCGCCCTCGGATCGGGCCTGGCGCACGACATGACGCACGCGTTCGACGCGACCGGAGCGCTGCTCGACGCGATGGGCCGCGCGCAAACCTGGTGGACCGACGCGGATCAGCGAGAGTTCCAGACCCGCGCGCAGTGCATCGTGGACCAGTACGAGGGCTACTCGGGCTGGGCCATCGTGTTCATTGACTCGCAGGGCTGCTTCTCCGCCCTCAGCGACTACGGAAATGTTGCCTACCGCTGGCCGATGGGAGGGCAGGTGCCCGGACAGGACTTCCGCCAGTTCCTGATCAACTGCAACGACTACTACCTGTCGCTGAAGTTCGGTCAGAACCGAAAGGAGTACGACCCGAA